>NZ_CP084930.1:1070000-1377500 GCF_023822065.1 Sphingomonas morindae | reverse complement strand
CGCGCCCACGCGGGGTTTTCCCGCGGCGGGGTGCGCCGCTTTCTGGCCCGGGCAGATTTGGGCCGGTAGCTCAGGTGGTTAGAGCGTACGCCTGATAAGCGTAAGGTCGGAGGTTCGAGTCCTCCTCGGCCCACCAATTTTTTCAGCCAAACCATGCGGGGCATGGTTTTGCGAAAAAATTCCCAAGCCGCCGAGAGGCGGCGCCGGTGGCGCAACGCCGATCTGCGCGGCCGCCGAGAGGCGGCGCAGGGGCCGCAAGGCCGCTCGAGCCGTCGGGCGGCGCATCCTGTCGGGGCCTTAGCTCAGTTGGGAGAGCGCTAGCTTTGCAAGCTTGAGGTCGTCGGTTCGATCCCGACAGGCTCCACCAATTTTCTCAGCCAAACTATGCGGGGCATGGTTTTGCGCGAAAATTCCCAAGCCGCCGAAAGGCGGCGCGGGAGTGCGAGGCTGCGGGGGAGCACGACGCATCTGACGCACGGCGCTTCTGACTATGTCCAGTGATAATGGGAACCGGATCCGCGTGGCGACACGCGGTAGGGTCATCCGACCTGTCTTTGACATTGTGAATGGGTTTTTGAGATCGATGCCGCGGACCGGCGTTGATGGGCACGGCTTTGGCCGTGGCGATCGGCGTTTTGGTTCGTGATATGGTTTCATGCTGAGCAAATTAAGCGCATCGTCAGCCTTTAGGTTGATGGTGCGGGCTCTCAAGCGTGAGGTAAGGGCATTTGGTGGATGCCTTGGCATGCACAGGCGATGAAGGACGTGGCACGCTGCGATAAGCTGCGGTGAGGTGTGAGCAACCTTTGACCCGCAGATTTCCGAATGGGGGAACCCACCCTCACCATTAAACATCGGCGCGTTCGCGAGGACGGTCGGTGTTTAATGGGGAAGGTATCACTAAGCTGAATATATAGGCTTTGGTGAAGCGAACCCGGAGAACTGAAACATCTCAGTACCCGGAGGAAAAGACATCAACCGAGATTCCGTAAGTAGTGGCGAGCGAAAGCGGACCAGGCCAGTGCCTGGATGTAGACTAGCAGAACGATCTGGAAAGGTCGGCCATAGCGGGTGACAGCCCCGTATGCGAAAGGACGCATTCAGGCCTTGAGTAGGGCGGGACACGTGTAATCCTGTCTGAACATGGGGGGACCACCCTCCAAGCCTAAATACTCGTGCATGACCGATAGCGAACAAGTACCGTGAGGGAAAGGTGAAAAGCACCCCGATGAGGGGAGTGAAACAGTACCTGAAACCGAATGCCTACAAGCAGTGGGAGGGGTTTTAAGCCCTGACCGCGTACCTCTTGCATAATGGGTCTGTGACTTAATGTATCGAGCAAGCTTAAGCCGTTAGGTGTAGGCGCAGCGAAAGCGAGTCTGAATAGGGCGACTGAGTTCGATGCATTAGACCCGAAACCCGGCGATCTAGGCATGACCAGGCTGAAGGTGGGGTAACACCCACTGGAGGGCCGAACCGATTACCGTTGAAAAGGTACCGGATGAGTTGTGTTTAGGGGTGAAAGGCCAATCAAGCCGGGAAATAGCTGGTTCTCCGCGAAAACTATTGAGGTAGTGCCTCGGACGAACACCTTGGGGGGTAGAGCACTGGATGGGCTAGGGGGTCGCGAGATCTACCAAACCTAACCAAACTCCGAATACCCAAGAGTGATATCCGGGAGACAGACGGCGGGTGCTAAGGTCCGTCGTCAAGAGGGAAACAGCCCTGACCTACAGCTAAGGTCCCCAAGTCACGTCTAAGTGGGAAAGCATGTGGGAATCCCAAAACAACCAGGAGGTTGGCTTAGAAGCAGCCATCCTTTAAAGAAAGCGTAACAGCTCACTGGTCTAATCAAGGGTTCCTGCGGCGAAGATGTACCGGGGCTCAAGACGTGCACCGAAGCTTAGGGTGTGGATTTATCCACGCGGTAGCGGAGCGTTCCGTACGCCTGCGAAGCGGCCTGGTAATGGGCCGTGGAGGTATCGGAAGTGCGAATGCAGACATGAGTAGCGATAAACAGGGTGAGATGCCCTGTCGCCGAAAGACCAAGGGTTCCTGCGCAAGGCTAATCCGCGCAGGGTGAGCCGGCCCCTAAGACGAGGCCGAAGGGCGTAGTCGATGGGAACATGGTTAATATTCCATGGCCTGGGGATGAGTGACGGATCGTGGCAGTTGTACGGCCTTATCGGATTGGCCGTGCTTCGAAGCGGTTCCAGGAAATAGCCTCCCCATACAGACCGTACCCGAAACCGACACAGGTGGTCAGGTAGAGTATACCAAGGCGCTTGAGAGAAGTGTGCTGAAGGAACTCGGCAAATTGCCTCCGTACCTTCGGAAGAAGGAGGCCCTGGCTATGCGCAAGCACTGCCAGGGGGCACAGGCCAGGGGGTAGCGACTGTTTAGCAAAAACACAGGGCTCTGCTAAGTCGGCTTCAAGACGACGTATAGGGTCTGACGCCTGCCCGGTGCCTGAAGGTTAAGTGGAGATGTGCAAGCATCGAAATGAAGCCCAGGTAAACGGCGGCCGTAACTATAACGGTCCTAAGGTAGCGAAATTCCTTGTCGGGTAAGTTCCGACCTGCACGAATGGCGTAACGACTTCCCCACTGTCTCCAGCACATGCTCAGCGAAATTGAATTCTCCGTGAAGATGCGGAGTACCCGCGGTTAGACGGAAAGACCCCGTGCACCTTTACTGCAGCTTCAGAGTGGCATTAGGAAAGAACTGTGTAGCATAGGTGGGAGGCTTTGAAGCCAGGGCGCCAGCCCTGGTGGAGCCATAGGTGAAATACCACCCTGTTGTTTTCTGATGTCTAACCTGCACCCGTTAGCCGGGTGAGGGACCCTCTGTGGCGGGTAGTTTGACTGGGGCGGTCGCCTCCCAAAGAGTAACGGAGGCGCGCGATGGTTGGCTCAGGCCGGTTGGAAACCGGCTGTTAGAGTGCAATGGCATAAGCCAGCCTGACTGCGAGACTGACAAGTCGAGCAGAGACGAAAGTCGGTCATAGTGATCCGGTGGTCCCTCGTGGAAGGGCCATCGCTCAACGGATAAAAGGTACGCCGGGGATAACAGGCTGATAACCCCCAAGAGCTCATATCGACGGGGTTGTTTGGCACCTCGATGTCGGCTCATCACATCCTGGGGCTGGAGCAGGTCCCAAGGGTTTGGCTGTTCGCCAATTAAAGTGGTACGTGAGCTGGGTTCAGAACGTCGCGAGACAGTTTGGTCCCTATCTGCCGTGGGCGTCGATATTTGAGAGGAGTTGACCCTAGTACGAGAGGACCGGGTTGAACATGCCTCTGGTGGACCTGTCATCGTGCCAACGGTGCAGCAGGGTAGCTATGCATGGACGGGATAACCGCTGAAAGCATCTAAGCGGGAAGCCTCCCTCGAGATAAGATATCTTAGAGCGGTCGAAGACCACGACCTCGATAGGCCGGATGTGGACGCACGGTAACGTGTGAAGCTAACCGGTCCTAATTGCTCTATTCGCGCTTGATGAGCCCCGCCATCACCCTAAAGCCTGGTGATGCGCAAACGCCCAGCATGACACACGCACCGATCTCAAAACACACTCCGTCCCCGCGCCGGCCCCATAGCTTGGTGGCCATAGCGTCCGTGACCCACCCGATCCCATCCCGAACTCGGCCGTGAAACCGGACTGCGCCAATGGTACTATCGCTTAAGCGATGGAAGAGTAGGACGCCGCCAGGCTTTGCGACCGGCGCGAGACGGAAAAAACCCATTCACACCCCACCAAAACTCCCGGCGCGGGGTGGAGCAGCCCGGTAGCTCGTCAGGCTCATAACCTGAAGGCCGCAGGTTCAAATCCTGCCCCCGCAACCAAATCCACTAAAGCCCCAGACCCCACGGCCTGGGGCTTTCGTGCGTCCGGGACACGGGAAGGCCGCGTGCTGCCGGCGGCGCAAAGCCAGCCGCGAGAGCGCGCCCGCCGACCCCCTGCGCCGCGCTTGTCTCCGCAGCGGCTAACGACCTGGCGAAGGTGCGCGGTTCGCCGTCTGCCTCGCGCGTCTCTAACGAGCGGGCGGATCGGCTTTCACTTGGCCCGCACCCTCTCCGAACGCGGTACAGCTCTCGACTTCCCATCGCGCGCGCACGAGCGCCTCCCCTCGTTCGCTCGCGCCGCATGGTCTCGACGCAAACACCACTTCATACGACGCCCCTCCGCGCCGGCTTCAAAGGCGCCTTCCGCCGCGCGGCCACCGGACTCGCGGCGTGTGTCGCCACGAACGGCCGGACCCGTTTTTCTCCCCAGCACCCGCGCGGCGAGCGCCCCGGCGGCACCAGCCGCCTCGCGGCCATCGTGGCGCCTGTGTCGCACACGCGAGCGCAAGGCTGGGAGCCAGGCTGGTCGCGCGCGACGCCTCGAGACGGATCCCCGATTCGCGCGAAGCATCCGCCTGATCGCGCCTTCGCGCCGTCCACCGAAACGCCCTCTCCCCGATATCACCCACGGCCGAGGTCCGCCTTCCCGCAGACGCCCTTGCGATTCAATCGCGTGCGATCCATATTTGCAGCCATGACCGAGCCCGACCCCGCCGCCATCCCGCTGGACCATCTGCTCTGCTTCGCGGTCTATTCCACGGGGCTCGCCTTCAACCGCGTCTATAAGCCGCTGCTCGATGGGCTCGGCCTCACCTATCCCCAATATCTGGCCCTGATCGCGTTGAGCGAGGCGCCCACGCTTTCGGTGGGCGCGCTCGGCGAGCGGCTGGGGTTGGAGAGCAACACGCTGACCCCGCTGATCAAGCGGTTGGCCGCCGCCGGTCTGGTCGAACGCCAGCGCGACACGAGCGACGAGCGGGTGGTGCGCGTGGCGCTGACGGAGCAGGGCCGCGCCACCGTCGCTCGCGCCGCCTGCTTGCCCGAGGCGATCCTCGCCGCAACCGGGCACACGCCAGGCGAGATCGGCGCGATGCGCGACACTTTGCTCACGCTGCGCGCGCAGCTGCGCGCCTATGCCGCCGCGCCTCAGCCGCGCCCCGACAGCGCGGTGTAAATGCCCCAGGCGCTGGTGAGCGCGAGGATCATGCCGACCAGCAGCAGCAGCCGTTGCGCCGGCACGCGCTTGGCGATCAGCGCACCGAGCGGCGCCGCGAGCAGTCCGCCGACCAGCAGGCCCAGCGTCGCCTCGCTCAGCGCGGACCGGCCGAGCGTGCCGATGAAGGTGGCGGACACGATCAGCGTGAGGAAGAATTCGGACAGGTTGACGCTGCCGATCACGCTGCGCGGCGGCGCCCCCTGGACCAAGAGATTGCTGGTCACCACAGGCCCATAGCCGCCGCCGCCGGCCGCATCGAGGAAGCCGCCGGCGAGCGCGAGCGGCATGACGATGCGCGGCGCGCGGGGGCGCGGCGCGCCGCGCCATCCCCGCCACAGCAGGGACAGGGCGATGGCGAGCAGATAGAGGAGGATGGCGGGCCTGGCGATAGTGGCGCTCAAGCCCGAGATGAGCGTTGCGCCGGCGATGCCGCCGATCAACGCGGGCACCATCAGGCGCAGGAACAGCCGCCAATCCACGTTGCGCTGATAGATATGGCTGAGCCCCGACGCGCCGGTGGTGAAGATCTCGACGAAGTGAACACCCGCCGAGGCCGCAGCGGGCGGGACTCCGAGGCTGATGAGAAGCGTAGAAGAGATGACGCCAAAGGCCATGCCGAGCGCGCCATCGACCAGCTGCGCCGCGAAGCCCACCAGAATAAAGGGAAGGATTGTCAGGGGATCCATGGAGGTGATCGCGTGGATGACGCCGGCTCCCGCTGCAGAAGGATCAGGAGAGGACGCCTTATCCGCCCGCCGCGTTCCACCATGCCGAGTGGCCCCGAGTTCCGTGGCCCGCGCGGGAAAGCGAGCAGAGTCCCTTAAGCAATCGCGCGAGGGGCAAGGTTAACGCCCTCGCAGCGGCACCCGACCAATAGCGGCGAGCGGCATGCCTGTCCGCCCGACGGCCGGGCAGGGAGGCACGAGGGGCACGATGACGCGAAAACGCGCGAAGACCAGGGATGGCTGGCTCGTCGCGCTGCTCGATTGGAGCACGGGCCTGCCGGGCGCCGAGGTACGAATGCTGCGCGCCGACATTTTCGAGACGGTGCTGCTGCGTCCGCTGCCGCTCCTCTTTTCCGGCGTGGGCCTGGTGTTGATCAGCGGCGCGGCGGCGATGCTCACGCGGACCCGCTGGGCGTTGCTCTGGTGCCTGTTCGATCTCGTGATGGTGCTTGCCCGCTTCCTGGTCTCGCTGCGGCTCGGGCGCGGCCAATCGCTGGCCGAAGGGCTGGCGCGGTGCGTCGTGGTGGCGAGCGTGCCCACCTTCCTCCTGTTCGGGCTCGGCTGCACGGCCAGCTTCCTGATCGGACCGGCCGCGCTGCAGATGGTGGTGACCGCCGCGATGATGAGCCTGATCGCGGGGCTGGCGAGCCGCTGGGCGGCACTGCCGCGGCTCGCGATCGCCACCATGCTCGCGGCGGCGGCGCCGTTCGGCGCCGCGGTGCTCTATGTGCACGGCGCGATCGGCGCGCTCTTCACCGTCGCGGCCACCACCACGGCGGCGCTGACGCTGCAGAACCACAGCACCCTCGTCGCCATGCTGCGCGGATCGCACCAGGCGCGGCGCCTGTCCCGCACCGATAGCCTGACGGGGCTCGCCAACCGATCGGGGCTGGCGGCCGAGGTGGCGCGGCTCGAGGCGGAAGCGGCGCCGGAGCAAAGCGTGGCGGCGCTGTTCGTCGATCTCGATGGCTTCAAGGCCGTCAACGACGCCTATGGCCATGCCGCCGGCGACGCGGTGCTGGTGGAAGTGGCGGCCCGGCTCGCGGAGGAGGCGGCGCCGCATTTCGTCTGCCGGCTGGGCGGCGACGAATTCGTCATCCTTCTTCTCGACATGGGCGCGATCGAGGCGACGCGCACGAGCGAACGGCTCGTCCGGCGGATCGAGCAGCCGCTGATCGATATCGCGCCGGGGCCGATTCAGGTCGGTGCGAGCATCGGCATCGCCACGGGCAGCATCGCGGATGGCGCGCTCGCCCGGCTGCTGGATGAGGCGGATGCGGCGCTCTATCGGGTGAAGCGCACGGGCGGCAATGGCCATGCGCGCTTCGGTCCCGCCGGGACACCGACCGTCTGACGCGACGCTCCGCCGCGCCTCGATGCGGCCGGCGCTTCGGGGAAGGTTATCGGCGTCCGCCCCCGTCCGCCGCACCGGCGCGCGCCCCCGCTGACAGGATCAGCTTCGGTTGCCGCCGCCCTCGCCGCTGCCCGCGCCGCCGGTGTCGCTAGCGCCGGCATCGTCGCCCGCGCCGTCGCCGCCGCGCCGCGCGGGGGCGGTCATGCCGGTGGCGGCCGCGTCGTCGAGCATCTGCTGCTCGGCGCTCGGCGCGGGCGGCGGCTTGATCGCCAGGGCGGGGGCGGCGCTGTTCGTCTCGGCCGCCTGATTTTCGGCCGGCGCGGGCACGGGCTCGGGCGGCGGGGGCACGGGCTCGGGCTCGTTGATATTGGACTCGGGCGCGGGCGCCGGCGGCTTGCGATCGCAGCCGGCGAGCGCGAGCGGGATCATCGCCGGGAGCAACAGCCGGGGCAGGCGCATCCTTGGTCTCCTCATTGCAGCGTCGCCGCCTGCTTGGCGCGGGTGGCGCTGGATTTCAGCCGATTGGCCAGCTCGCCATCCCAGCCATAGGGATCGCCGAGAAAGGTGACGCGGCCATCCGCGCCGGCATAGGCCGTCCAGTAGAGCAGGAACACCGCCACCGGCTGCGCCAGTGGGGCGCGCACCGTATCGCCCTTGGCGAGCGCCGCGTCGATCGCGTCGGGCGTCCATTGCGCATCGCCCTCCAGCGCGCGCTTGGCGAGCGCGACGGGCTGGGCGAGGCGCACACAGCCATGGCTGGCGAGCCGGCTGTAGCGGCCGAACGTGCCCTGACTGGGGGTATCGTGGAGATAGACGCCATAGGGATTTTCGAAATCGAACTTCACCCGGCCGAGCGCGCTCTTGGAGCCGGCGCGCTGTTGCAGCCTGGTGCCGCCATTGCCGGTGTCGATCACCCGGAAATCATGCGCCTTGAGATAGCCGGGATGCGCCTTTTCCTTGGGCCACAGCTCTTTCGCGGCGATCGAGCTGGGCACGTTCCAGGGCGGGTTGAAGACGATGCTGTGGATGGAGGAGGCGAGCATCGGCGTCTCGTCGCCGGGCCGCCCGGTCACGGCGCGCATCGACAGCACGGGCGCGTCCGCCTCGAACAGGGTCAGCACCGCCGCCGCGATGTTCACCTGCACGCGCCGCGTCGGCAGGGTGCGCGGCAGCCAACGCCACCGCTCCATATTGGCCTCGATCTGGCGGACGCGATCGCGCGCGCTGACATTCAGCGCGGCGAGCGTGGCCGGGCCGATCTGCCCGGTCGGCTCCAGGCCGTAGCGGCGCTGGGCGCGCTGCACCGCCGCCACCACATCCTCGTCATAGCGCGATCCGCCGCCGTCCAGCGCCTTGTCCTCGATCGCCAGCCGCGTGCGGAGCAGCTTGATCTGCGCATTCTCGGATCCGGGGCGGAGCCCGTCGGCGGAGGCGATCACGGGCCATCCGCCATCGGCGGCGATGCCGCGATAGCGGGCCAGCGCGTGCCGCAGCGTATCATAGCCGGCATAGGGCGGCGCCAGGCCCTGGACCCAGTCGGCCAGCCGATCCGCCTTCACCGCCGCGACGAAATCGCCATAGGGATCATAGGCGGCCGGCCGCAGGCCCCAATTGCCAAGAAAATCCCCGGGAGCGAGCCGCCCGCGCCGCAGCGCGCGCGCATAATCGAGCGCCGCGCGCACCAAAGCGGCATCGTCGCTGCCCGTGGGCGCGGCGCTGTCGGCATCGGCCGGGGCCATGCCATCGGCCGCGGCATCGTCCAGCATGTGGCGCAGCTGGTCCGCCTGATGCGCGCTCAAGGCCGGCATGGGACGCGGCGCCACCGGAACCGGGGCCGGCGCGGTCTGCGCCGAGGGCGGGATCAGCGGCAGCACCGGCGCCTGATCCGGCGATTGCGCGGCGACGAGCCATGGCAGGGCCAGCAGCGGCCAGGCACGACCGATGAGCGGAGCGGAAAGCGGGAGGGAGCGGCCATGCATGATGCGCGGTTGCATCGCGCAACTGGGCCGCGCGGGCAATGCCGAATATAGCAAGATCAACTTTCCCTGGCGCACCCGGAGCTTAGCCGGGGCTGGGAGTGGTGCCGCTTGCGTGACTCGAACACGCGACCCTCGCATTACGAATGCGATGCTCTACCGGCTGAGCTAAAGCGGCGTCACGCCAGGCCGCGCTCCCCTAGCAGCCGGGCCGCGGCGGCACAAGCGCCGATCGTGCACGGCGCGGACGGTGGATTTTACCCTTCGGCAAGGGCGCACGCCTAGGAAGGGCACGGGCCCGCGCGGCGCAGGGGGACGATTCGAGGGTGGACGAAGCACGCACGATCCGGGCCGATCCGGGCGACGAGGACGGCGAATTCAGCACGCCGCGCATCGAAACCGGGCCGCCGCCGCGCGAGCGGCGCCTGCAGGTGCGCGCCTTTGAGCATTGGGCCGCCCTGCTGCGCGGCCGTGCCATGCCCGCCGCCGTCGATCTCGGCCCGGCGGCCGATCTGCCCTTCGCCGATCATGCGGTGCTGCTCCGCTTCGACGAGGACTATGCCGACCCCGCGCTCACCCATCTCGGTTCCGCGCTGGCGGCCGAGGCCGGGCTGAAGCCGGGCGCGGCGCGGCGGCTGGCGGACGTGCCGGGCCGCTCGCTGCTCTCGCGGCTCACCGATCATCGGCTCGAATGCGTCGCCCATCGCGCGCCGATCGGCTTCGAGGCCGAATTTGTCGGCCGGCGTGGGCTGCCCACGCTGTACCGGGGCATTTTGCTGCCCTTGTCGGAGGATGGCGAGGCGATCGATGGCGTGCTCGGCGTCATCAGCTGGAAGGAGCTGGCCGCGCCCGCGCTGACCGAGGCGCTGCGCCGGGATCTGGCGCAGGCGCTGGCCATGCCCTCCGCCCCGCCATCCCCCGCGCCGACGCTGGCCGCGCAGCTCGCCGCCGCCCGCGCCGGCGCGGGCGAGGCGCAGCGCGGCCGCCTCAAGACGCGCGCCGCCTTGTATCGCGCGCTCGGCCTTGCCTATGATTTCGCGCGGGCCAGCGAGAAACGGCCCGAGGAATATGGCGCGCTGCTCGCCGAAGCCGGTATCCGCCGCCAGACGCGGGCGCCGATGACGGCGGTGGCCAAGCTGGTGTTCGGCGCCGATGCGGACAAGGCGCGGCTGACCGAATTCGCCGCCGCGCTCGCCCAGGCGCGCCGGCGCGGCCTTGAGCCCGGCGGCTTCGTCGCGGCGGTGGAGTCCGAGCCCGGCGGGCTCAAGGGGCTGGTGGCGGCCGAGCGCGTCGCCCGTCGCCCGGCCGATGCGCCCCCCAGCCTCGATCAGCGCGCGCGCGCCGCGCTCCACAAGCTGCCCGCGCTCGCCCGGCTCGAGATCGCCGGCACGCAGGGCGAGTTCGTGCTGCTGATCGCGCGGCGCGAGGCGGACGGCCGGCTCGCCGTGGTCGCGCCCATTCCCGACGAGTCGCCGCTCGTCGCCCGCGCGATCCGCAAGATATCGCGCTGATCGCGGCCGCTGCCGCAACGATCCGCCTGTCCCGCGCGGGCTCCCGGCCATGCCGTTGCGGCGCGGCGGGCGGGGGTTGAGGTCCGCCGGAGAGGGGCGCATATCCGCCGCCTATCCATCAATGGCGCCCGTCGAGAGCGCCGGCAGGAGCAGGTGATGACAGCATCCGTGGCGGACGAGCGGCCCTTCAACGCGGACGAGGCCGGGCGCCGCGCCGCTCCCTGGGAAGAGCTGCTGGTGCGCGGGGCGCTGCCTGGCGAGACCGATGGCTTCGATGCCGAAGCCCGCCACGCCGCCGCTCTGTTCGTGGCCGAGACCGCGCAGCGGCGCTCGCCCGGCCACGCGCTGGTGGCGCTGGAGTCGCTCGGCGGCGAGACCGGACGGCGCACCATGCGGCTGGCCATCGTCAATGACGACATGCCCTTTCTCGTCGATTCGGTGGCGGCGGCGATCGCCGGCCATGGCCTGGCGGTGCATCGCCTGCTCCATCCCATCGCCGCCGTGCGCCGCGATGCCGACGGCGATCTGACGGCGCTGCTGCCCGCCGGCGCCGAGGGCGAGCGGCGCGAATCGATCATCTATGTCGAGGTGGAGCGCGCCGACGCCAAGGTCCGGCGCCAGCTCGGCAGCGATATCGAGCGCGTGCTGGAGGATGTGCGCGCGGCGGTGGGCGATTATGGCGCGCTCATCCAATCGCTCAAGGACACCGCCTATCGCCTGCCCGATGGCGAGGGCGCGGCGCTGGTGCGCTGGCTGGTGGACGGCAACATGACCCTGCTCGCCGCCGCGCGCGAAAGCCGCGATGGCGCGCCCGGCCAGCCGCTCGGGCTGGCGCGCACGCTGGGCGCGCCGCTGTGCGACGCCGGGCTGCGCGACGCCGCGATCGCCTGGTTCGAGCAGGGCGGCGAGGCGCCGCTCTTCCTCAAGAGCGACATCGTCTCGACCGTGCACCGGCGCGCGCCGCTGGACCTGATCCTCGCGCCGGTGCGGGCCGAGGGCCGGGTCGTGGCGCTCGATGTCCATGCCGGGCTCTGGACATCGGCGGCGCTCGCCAGCCGCCCCGATCGGGTGCCGCTGATCCGCCGCCGCCTCGCGCAGCTGGAGGAGACGCTCGGCTTCGATCCGGCCAGCCATGCCGGCAAGGCGCTGCGCCACGCGCTGGCGGTGCTGCCGCACGATATCGTCATCTCCTTCACCGGCGCCGCGCTGGAGCGGGTGGCGCTGACGGCGATGTCGCTCGCCGATCGGCCGCGCTCGCGGCTGGTGCTGGTGGAGGACGGGCTGGGCCGCCATGTCTTCGCCTTCGCCTGGATGCTGCGCGAGGATTTCTCCATGCGCCGCCAGGCCGCGATCGGCCGGATGCTGATCGAGGCGACCGGCGGGCGGGTGGTCGCGTCCGCGATCGGGCTCGACGACGAGGGCGGGCTGGCGATGCTGCGCTATACGCTGGCGGGCGCGCGGGTCGACGAGGCGCAGGCGGACGCGGTCGATCGCCGCCTCGCCGAGATGCTGCGCGGCTGGGCGCCCGCGATCGAGGTGGCGCTCGCCGCCGAGGTCGGCGCGACGCGCGCGGCGCGGCTCACGCTCAGCCATGCCCAGGCCTTTCCCGGCTTCTACCGCGAAACCACGGATCCGGCCGAGGCGGCGCGCGATCTCCTGGCGCTGACCCAGCTGGAAGAGGATGGCCGTGGCGTGCGGCTGATCGCGGGCGCCGAGCCGGACGCGCTGCGTCTGAAGATCTACCGCCTCGGCGGGCTGGTGCCGCTCTCCGACGTGGTGCCGGTGCTGGAGAATTTCGGCTTCGTCGTGGTCGAGGAGCGGCCGACGCCGATCGGCGAGGCGGGGGCGCTGGGCCATATCCACGAATTCCTGCTCCATGCCCCGCGCGGCAGCGGCGCGGCGCTGCTGGCGCGCGCCGCCATCGCCGAGGCGGCGATCGCGGCGGTGCTGGAGAACCGCGCCGAGAACGACGCCTTCAACCGGCTGATCGCCGGGCTCGGGCTGGAGCCGCGCGCGGTGGTCTGGCTGCGGGCCTGGTTCCGCTATCTGCGCCAGGCCGGCCTGCCCTACAGCCTCGCCACCGTCGCCGAGGCGCTGACCGAGGCGCCGCAGGTGACGGCCGGGCTGGTCGATCTGTTCGTCGCGCTGCACGATCCCGCCGCCGGCGGCGACACGGCCGCCGCCGCCGCGCGCGCGCGCATCCAGGATGGGCTGGTCGCGGTCGCCGCGATCGACGACGACCGCATCCTGCGCCGGCTTCATGGGCTGGTGGAGGCGATTTTGCGCACCAACGCCTTCACCGCCGAGGGCGAGGCGGCACTGGCCTTCAAGCTGGACAGCGCGCGCGTGCCGGGCCTGCCCGCGCCCGTGCCCTATCGCGAAATCTGGGTCTATTCGCCGCGTCTCGAGGGCATTCATCTGCGCGGCGGTCCGGTCGCGCGCGGCGGCCTGCGCTGGTCGGACCGGCGCGACGATTTCCGCACCGAGATCCTCGGCCTGATGAAGGCGCAGATCGTCAAGAATGCGGTGATCGTGCCGACCGGGGCCAAGGGCGGCTTCTATCCCAAGCAGCTGCCCGCGCCCGGCGATCGCAAGGCGTGGCTGGCCGAGGGTACGGAAGCCTATCGCATCTTCATCCGCGCGCTGCTTTCGGTCACCGACAATCTGGTCGAGGGCCGGGTGGTCCATCCCGCAGGCATGCGCATCCTCGATGGCGAGGATCCCTATTTCGTCGTCGCCGCCGACAAGGGCACCGCCACCTTCTCGGATATCGCCAATGCGATCGCGGTGGAGCGGGGCTTCTGGCTGGGCGATGCCTTCGCCTCGGGCGGCAGCCATGGCTATGACCATAAGGCGATGGGCATCACCGCGCGCGGCGCCTGGGTGTCCGTCACCCGCCATTTCGCCGAGATGGGCGTGGACGTGGCGCGCGATCCCGTCACCGTCGCCGGCTGCGGCGACATGTCGGGCGATGTCTTCGGCAACGGCATGCTGCTGTCGCAATCGCTGCGGCTGGTGGCCGCTTTCGACCATCGCCACATCTTCCTCGATCCCGATCCCGATCCCGCTTCCTCCTGGGCCGAGCGCGCGCGCCTCTTCCGCCTGCCGGCCTCGTCCTGGGCCGATTACGACAGCACGCTGATCTCCGCCGGCGGCGGCGTGTTCGCGCGCACGCAGAAGCAGATCGCGCTGAGCCCGGAGGCGGCGGCGGCGCTGGGCGTGGCGCCCGGCACCTATGATCCCTCCACGCTCATCCAGGCGATCCTCAAGAGCCCGGTCGACCTGCTCTGGTTCGGCGGCATCGGCACCTACATCAAGGCCGCGGGCCAGAGCCAGAGCGATGCCGGCGATCCCGCAAACGACGCCAACCGCGTCAATGCCGACCAGGTGCGCGCCAAGGTGATCGGCGAAGGCGCCAATCTTTCCACCACCCAGGCGGGCCGGATCGAGTTCAGCCTGCTCGGCGGCCGCTGCAACACCGACTTCATCGACAATTCGGCCGGCGTCGATTGCTCGGACAATGAGGTCAACATCAAAATCGCGCTCAACGCCGAAGTGGCGGCGGGGACGCTCGGCTTCGACGCGCGCAACGCGCTGCTCGGCGCCATGACCGACGATGTGGCGGCGATCGTGCTCGAGGACAACCGCCTCCAGACGCTCGCCCTGTCCGCCGCCGAGCGGGGCGGCGCGGCGGCCCTGCCGGGGCAGGTGAGCGTGATCGAGGCGCTGGAAAGCCAGGGCCGGCTGGATCGCGCGGTGGAGGGGCTGGCGAGCAACGACCAGTTCCTGCGCCGCGCCGCCGACGGCCAGGGGCTCACCCGGCCCGAGCTGGCGGTGATCCTCAGCCATGCCAAGCTCGCGCTCCAGGCGGCGATCGAGGCCTCGCCCATCGCCCGCGATCCGGCGCTCACCGATCTGCTGATCCGCAACTTCCCCGAGCCGATGCGGGCCGGCCACCGCGCCGCGATCGAGCAGCACCGGCTGCGGCCGCAGATCATCGCGACCCGCGTCGCCAATATGGTGGTCAACCGGCTCGGGCTGGTGGCGCCGTTCGAGCTGGCCGAGGAGGAGGGTGTCAGCCTCGCCCGCGTCGCCGGTGCCTATCTCGCCTGCGACGCCATGTTCGGCCTGGGCGATCTCTTCGCCGCGATCGAGGCCGAGGCCATGCCCGAGCCGGGCCGGCTGGCGCTGCTCGAGGCGGCGGCGGGGATCGTGCGGCTGCACATCGCCGATCTGCTGCGCGTCGCCGATCCCACGCTGCTGCCCGGCGAAACCGCCGCCGCCTTCGGCCCCGGCATCGCGGCGGTGGGCGATCGGCTGGACGAGCTGGTGCTGCAGGAGGTGCGCGATCAGTCCGCCGCGCTCGGCCGCCGGCTGGCCGAGACCGGCGCCGGCGAGGCGCTGGTGGCGCGGCTGGTGCGGCTGTTCGCGCTCGACGGCGCGGTGGCGACCGCCTCGCTCGCGGCGCGCAGCGGCTGGTCCGAGGTGGATGTCGTCGCGGCCTATGTGCGGCTGGGCGAGGCGCTGGGTCTGGATTGGGCCAAGGCCGCCGCGCTGCGCGCCCAGGCAAGCGATCCCTGGGAGCGGCTGCTGATCGCCGGGCTGGTGCGCGATTTCGAGCAGCTGCGGCTGGATTTCCTCGCCCGCGCCGGCGGCGAGGGGCCGCGCGCCTTCGTGGATCAGTGGCTCGACCAGCATGGCGTGCGGGTGGAGCGGTTCCGCCGGCTGGTGGACCGCGCCCGCGCCGCCGCCAGCGCGACGCCGGCGATGCTCGCCCAGCTTGCCGCCCAGGCGCGGCTGTTGCTGGTGCGGCGCAGCTGAGGCGCGGCTTTTGTAACGGAAAGGTCTCCAATCGGTCACCGCGCTGACCGATAGCGCCCCTAACTCGCCCGCCATGTTCGTTGCGGGTTAGGGGTTAATTTCATGATGCATGTCTCGTCCTGGCTGGCGCTCGGCTGCGCGCTGGCGGCCAGCCCCGCGCTCGCCGCCCCGGCGGCCCCGGCCGCGCCCGCGGCGGCCGATACGGCGCCGGCGGCCCAGCCTGATCTGACTGGGGCGGACGATGCGGCGTCGGATGGGGCGATCGTCGTCACCTCGCGCCAGACGCGCTCGGTCGCCAGCCTCGCCGGCAGCGAGATCCAGAAGATCCTGCCCGGCATCAACCCGCTCAAGGCGATCCAGACCCTGCCCGGCGTGACCTTCCTCACCGCCGATCCCTGGGGCAATAACGAGCAGAACATCTCGCTCTTCATCCACGGCTTTTCCAGCAGCCAGCTGGGCTATACGCTGGACGGCGTGCCGCTCGGCGATCAGACCTACGGCAATTACAACGGTCTTTCGCCGCAGCGCGCGGTGATCTCGGAGAATGTCGGCACGGTCACCCTGGCCACCGGCGCGGGCGATCTCGGCACCGCCTCCACCAGCAATCTCGGCGGCACGATCGATACCTTCACCAGCGATCCGCGGCGCGAGCGCGGCGCCCAGATCCAGCAGACCTTCGGCAGCTATTCCACCTTCCGCACCTATGCGCGGGTGGACACGGGCACCTTCGGCAACGGCAACAGCCTGTATCTCTCCGGCGTGCGCCAGGATGCGCGGGCGTGGGATTTCAACGGCCACCAGGGCGGCTACCAGGCCAATGGCAAGTTCGTGCATGACGATGCCACGGGCAAGCTGACGGCCTATTTCGCCTATTCGGATAAGGTCGAGCCCAATGAGGACGCGACCGTCTTCACCGCCGCCAACCGCGACACCGCACCCTATACGCGGCCCTTCTTCTATCCCGATTTCAGCGGCGTGGAGAATTATCTCAGCTCGGGCGCGTACAAGGCCGCGGGCTCCAACTATCGCAACTATTACAGCGACGCGCAGCGGACGGACTATCTCGCCTATCTGAAATATGACTGGCACATCAGTGACCGGCTGACCTGGTCGAACCAGGCCTATTATCATCATGACGACGGCGTCGGCGTGGTCGCCGGGCCGATCGACGTGGCCGGCCTGCCGCAGCTTTTCTCCTTCTACTTCCCGGGCACCGGCTCCCCCACCTCGGCGGCCAATCTCGCCCGCCTGTCGAGCCGCTTCGGCGGCTCGGGCCTGGCGACGCGCACCACCGAATATCGCATCGATCGCGGCGGCGTGCTCTCCACCGTCAGCGGCGATTTCGGCAAGCACCATATCGAGCTGGGCGGCTGGTACGAATATCAGAGCTCGTCCGCCTATCGGCGCTGGTACGGGCTCGACGTGAACAATCCCTCCACCCCCTATCAGCGGCCGCGCGCCTATGCCGATCCGCTCATCACCCAATATGGCAGCCAGGTGCGGGTGCAGGAATATCAGACCCATATCCAGGATAGCTGGCGCATCCTGCCGACGCTGACGGTGCTGGGCGGCTTCAAGAGCACCTTCCAGAATGCCGAGCAGCGCGTGCCGGTGCAGCCGATCCCGGGTTCCTTCACCGGATCGGTGGCGCTGCCGGTAGGGCGCATCAAGACCGACAAGGCCTTTCTGCCCCAGGCCGGCCTGCTCTGGGACGTGACCTCGCGGATCCAGATCTTCGCCAATGCGCAGAAGAATATCCGCCAGTTCCAGACGAGCGCGGCCTCGGGCCTGTCGCCCTTCGCGCTGGGCAGCCAGGCGGCGTTCGATCTCTTCAAGCAGCAGGTCCGCCCCGAGACGAGCTGGACCTATGAGGCGGGCGCGCGCGTGGACGCGAGCCTCGACCTCGGGCCGATCACCGGCTTCCAGGGCCAGATCAGCTATTATCATGTCGACTTCAAGAACCGGCTGCTGGCGATCAGCCCGACGCCGGTGATCACCTCGATCGTCTCGGGCGCGGCGATCCTCCAGAATGTCGGCAGCGTGAAGACGGACGGCGTCGACGTGGCCGGCACGCTCCGCTTCGGGCCACATTTCTCCTTCTACGATGCGCTGTCGTACAATAATTCCCGGTTCGAGGATGATTATACCAGCGGCACCGCGCTGGTCCCGACCGCCGGCAAGAAGGTGCCGGGTTCGCCCAAATGGCTCAACAAGTTCGTCGCCAGCGCCCATGCCGGCCTGTTCGACGCGCAGCTGATCGGCGACTATATCGGGAAGCGCTACGCCACCTATACCAACGACCTCTCGGTAAAGGGCTATTTCACGATGAGCGGGCGGATCGCGGCGACCGTGCCGATGGCGCCGACGGGAGCGATCAAATCGCTCGTCGTCAGCCTCAACGTCACCAACATCACCAACAAGAAGGCCGCCTCGACGCTCAGCATCGGCGCCGCCTCGGGCACTTACAATGCCTTCCCGGTGGCGCCGCGCCAGTGGTTCGGCACGTTGAGCTTCGGCTTCTGATGCGCCGGCGCGATCTCCTGGCGGGCGGGCTGGCGGCCGGGGCGGCCATGACGGGCGCGCCGCTCCGCGCCGTCGATCGGCTGGTGCCCGGGCGGACGCCGCCCATCTATGCGCATCGCGGCGCCTCGGCGCTGCGGCCGGAGCATACTTTGGGCTCCTATGCCAAGGCGATCGCCGACGGAGCCGATTTCATCGAGCCCGATCTGGTGATGACGCGCGATGGCGTGCTGGTGGTGCGGCACGAGAATAATATCGCGGAGACCACCGACATCGCCGCCCATCCCGAATTCGCCGCGCGCAAGACCGAGAAGAGCATCGATGGCGAGAAGCAGGTCGGCTGGTTCACCGAGGATTTCACCTATGCCGAGCTGAAGACGCTGCGCGCGCGCGAGCGGCTGCCGCAGCTGCGGCCGGGCAGCGCGGCGATGGACGGCTGGTTCGATCTGCTCCGCTTCGAGGAGGTGATCGATTTCGCCGCCGCCGAATCGGCGGCGCGCGGGCGGCTGGTGGGGATCGTGCCCGAGATCAAGCATTCCACCTATTTCACCGGCATCGGCCTGGCGCCGGAAGGGCGGTTCGTCGACATTATCGGGCGCCACCATCACAGCCGCACCGCGCCGCTGGTGGTGCAGAGCTTCGAGACCGCCAATCTGCGCGCGCTGCGCCGCATGCTGGGCCGTCCGGCCAATCTCCAGCTCATGCAGCTGGTGACGTCCGAGCCCGCGGGCCTGCGTCCGGCGGACATCGTGAAGGCCGGCGGCAGCCTCACCTATCAGGCCATGATGGCGCCCGCCGGGCTGGCCGAGATTGCGCGCTATGCGGATATCCTGGCCCCCAACACCCGCGCCATCATCCCGCTCGGCCCGGACAAGCGGCTCGCGGCGCCGACCAGCCTCGTCGCCGACGCCCATCGCGCCGGCCTGCTCGTCCAGCCCTGGACGTTCCGGCCCGAAAATTATTTCCTCGCGGCCGATTTCCAGTCGGCGGGCGGCCCCGCGGTGCGGAACGAGGCGGGATCGGTGGCGGAGATCCGCCGCTATCTGGCCGCCGGCATCGACGGCTTCTTCACCGATGACCCCGCGCTCGGCGTCCGCGCACGCGCGTCTTGAAACCGCAACATCGCCGATCGAAAAGGCGCCCATGACTCACGCCCCCCGCCTCCGCGCGGCGCTGGCCGGCGCGCTGCTCGCCGCCGCCGCGCTCGCCGCCCCGCTCGCCACGCCCGCCGCCGCGCAGACCGGCACGCTGGCGCCGCGCGCGCCCAAGCTGATCGTCGCCCTGTCGATCGACCAATTCTCGGCCGAATTGTACGAGCGCTATCGGCCGAGCTTTACCGGCGGCCTCAAGCGGCTCGGCGAGGGGGTCAGTTTCGTCAACGGCTATCAATCCCATGCCGCGACCGAAACCTGCCCCGGCCACTCCACCATCCTGACCGGCCGCCATCCCGCCGCCACCGGCATCATCGCCAATAGCTGGTATGATCGCGCCAGCGGCTCCACCCTTTATTGCGTGGCGGTGAAGGGCACCGCCGATCCCGATGCGCGCGGCGGGCAGATGCTGCGCGTCGATACGTTCGGCGATTGGTTGAAGCGTGCCCAGCCCGGCGCACGCAGCTTCGCCGTGTCCGGCAAGGATCGCGCCGCGATCATGATGGGCGGCCATCACGCCGATGCGATCTACTGGTGGGGCGATAATGAGGGCTTCACCAGCTCCGCCTTCGCCGCCCCCGCGACCCCAACCGTGCTGGCGCCGGCGCGCGCCTTCAACGCCGCGCTGATCGCGCGCTGGAAGGCGGCGCCCCCGGCCCTGTGGCCGACCAGCGTCTCGGCGCGGTGCGCGGCGCTGCAAAAGCCCTTCCAGATGGGCGCGGTGGCGATGCCCGGCACGGTGCCGCCGCCCGCCTCGCTCACCGTCGAAACCGGCCCCAATTTCTTCGCCCGCACCGATTTCGCCGACCAGCTCCGCGCCTCGCCGCTGTTCGACCAGCTGGTGCTGGATTTTGCGGGTCAGCTGATCGACCGGAACCGGCTGGGCCGCGGCGCGGCCACCGACCTGCTCGCCATCAGCCTGTCCGCCACCGATTATATCGGGCACCGCTATGGCAATGGCGGGGCGGAGGATTGCGTGCAGATGGCGGCGCTGGACGCGGCGCTGGGCGGCTTTTTCGCCCGGCTCGATGCGCTCAACCTGCCCTATATGGTGGTGCTGACCGCCGATCACGGCGCTGCCGACGCGCCCGAGCGCGCCGCCGCCAACGGCAATGCGCAGGCGCGGCGCGTGGATGGCGCGGCGGTGGTGCGCGCGCTCAACACCGAGCTTCGGCGCCAGTTCGCGCTCGGCTATGATCCCGTCGCCAGCGAGGGCGCGGACGATATCACCATCACCGCCGGCGCGGATGCGGCGCTTGCCGCGCGGATGCGGGCGGCGGCGGTCGTCTGGCTCAAGGCGCGGCCCGAGGTGGAGGCGGTGTTCACCGCCGACGAGATCGCCGCCGTGCCCTCGCCCAGCCATATCCCGCCGACGCAGCTGAGCCTGATCCAGCGCTACGCCGAAAGCTTCGATCGGTCGCGCAGCGGCGATATCCTGGTCGCCTATCATCCCTACACCACGCTCGGCGTGCCGCGTGCGCCCGGCGATGTCGTGGCGGGGCACGGCACGCCCTGGGACTATGACCGGCGCGTGCCGATCCTCTTCTGGTGGCCGGGGGTGACGCCGCGCGCCGAAAGCGCGGCGATCGAGACGGTGGACATCGCGCCGACGCTCGCCGCGATCGCGGCAGTGCCCACGCCGGCCGTGGACGGCCGGTGCCTCGCCAGCGTCGCGCGCTGCCCCAATACCGGCGATTCCGGCCAAAATTAGGGTCTTGCTAAGCTTTGGGGCGACTTTGGTCGGAGCGCCCGGGGAGGCGCGGGCGGTTCATCGCAACCGCCCGTCGCTTGGCCGATAGACGCTTCCCGCCACGCCGGGGGGCTGGCTAGCTTCGGGCCATGGGGTTTGCCGGGGGTTTCATGCTCAAACTATCGAGGCTGATTGTCGGTTCCATCCTGCTCGCCTTCATGGCGATGCCGGCATCGGCGAATGCGGCGGACGGGCGTTTCTGGCAGTGCGCCACCTTCGCCCGCATGTTCTCGGGCGTGCAGCTGTTCGGCGCCGCCGCCTCCTGGTGGTCGCAGGCGGTGGGGCATTATGATCGCGGCAATGCGCCCAAGCAGGGCGCGGTGCTGGTGTTCAAGGCGATCAGCTCGATGCGCTCGGGCCATGTCGCCACGGTCAGCCAGGTCGTCTCCGATCGCATCATCAAGGTCACCCACGCCAATTGGTCGGTGCCGGGCCGCGTCGAGCGCGACGTCGAGGTGATCGACACCTCCGCGCGCAACGACTGGAGCGAGGTGCGCGTCTGGTTCAAGGGCATTCACGATCTCGGCAAGCGTGAATATCCGGCCTATGGCTTCATCTATGGCGGCAAGGCCGTGGCTGCGGCCGTCGAGGGCGGCGCTGACGAGGCGTCGGTCGCCGGCTGATCGCCACGCCGCCGGCCGCCGAGGCGGCTGCCCTCCAGCGTCCGCCCTCCGCCGTCTCCGCCCCGGTCGGCTGGCTCGGCGTCGCCGGTCTCGGCGGCTGGACCGTCTATGCGCACCATGCCGGATGGGCCGGCGGCGCGGGCGCGCTGATCGCGCTGGGCGCCACCGCGCTGCCGATGCTGCTCTGGTCGCTGCTGGTCGATCGCGTCCATCGCCTGCCCGAAACCGGCATCATCTGGGGCGGGGCGGGCCGGTCCTGGCGCGAGGATTGCGCCGGCGCCGCCACCAAGCTCGCCGCGCTCTGGACCTTCTGGGGCCTGATCGCGCTCTGCTATTTCGCCGGCCGCTGGTATTGGCAGCCGCCCTATCTGGCGGCGATGCAACTGCTGATGCGCGTCGCGGGCCCGCTGCTGCTGCTCTCCATCCCCTATCTGCTGCTGCTCGAGCGCCGGCTGATCGCGCCGCGCGACGAGTTGTGGCAGGCCGGGCGGCTGATCCTGGGGCGGGATTGGGATCGGCCCGGCGCCCATGCCGCGCTCGCGGCGCAGGCGCGCGCCTGGGCGGTGAAGGGGTTTTTCCTCGCCTTCATGCTCGCCATCGTGCCGGGCAATTGGGGGCAGGTGATGGCGCTCGCCCCCGCCGCCTGGCGCGACAGCTCCGTCGCCTTGGCCGAGGGGCTGATCGCGATCATGTTCCTGATCGACGTGATGCTCGCCACGGTCGGCTACGCGCTGACGCTACGGCCGCTGGCGAGCCATATCCGCTCGGCCAATCCCTATGCCGCCGGCTGGACGGCCGCGCTCATCTGCTATCCGCCCTTCGTGCTGATGACGGCGGGCGGTCCGCTGGATTACGGGCCCGGGCTCGGCCATTATGATCGCTGGCTGGCCGGCCATCCGCTGCTGCTCGCGCTCAACGCCTTCGCGCTGATCGCGCTCACCGCCTGCTATGCCTGGGCGACCATCGCCTTCGGGCTGCGCTTCTCCAATCTCACGCATCGCGGCATCCTCACCCATGGCCCGTACCGCTGGCTGCGCCACCCGGCCTATGTCTCGAAGAATCTCTTCTGGTGGCTGTCGGCCTGGCCCTTCCTCGCCGCCAGCGGCGTGTGGAGCGACGCGGTGCGCAACACGCTGCTGCTCGCGCTGGTGAGCCTCGTCTATTTCTGGCGGGCGCGGACCGAGGAGCGGCATCTCGGCGCCGATCCCGCCTATCGCGCCTATTCCGCCTGGATCGCGCGCCACGGCCTGTTCGCGCGACGCGGGGCTTGATCCGGCCCCCGGCGGCGGACATCATCGCCTTCGTAATGATCGCCTTCCTGCTCAGCGCCGCCGCCGCGGCCCTCGCCGCCGCCGCGCCCGCGCCCGGCTATGATCCGCGCGCGGCCTTCGCGCCCTTCTCCATGCCGAGCCCCGCTAGCGCCGTGCGCGGGGCCAATGGCCTGCCGGGTCCGGGCTATTGGCAGAACCGGGCCGATTACCAGATCCGCGCGACGCTGGATCCCGCCGCCCGGCGCCTCACGGGCAAGGTGACCATCCGCTACACCAATCACAGCCCCGATCGGCTGGACAGCCTGTGGTTGCAGCTGGATCAGAATGCCTATCGCCCGGACTCGCGCAGCCATCGGGCGCAGGGCGGCGCCTGGGCGGGCACCACCGACGGCATGACGATCGAGGCGGTGACGCTGGAGTCGGGCGCCGCGCCGGGCGTGGCGGTGACGCCGCGCATCACCGACACGCGGATGGAGGTGCCGCTCGCCACGCCGCTCGCGCCCGGCGCCGCGCTCACGCTCAGCATCGCCTATCATTACACCGTGCCCGGCGGCTTTGGCGGCCGCACCAGCTGGGGCCCGTCCAAGCAGGGCGACATCTTCGATATAGCGCAATGGTATCCGCGCATGGCGGTGTATGACGATCTGCGCGGCTGGGATCCGCTCCCCTATCTCGCGCAGGAATTCTACCTCGACTACGGCGATTTCGATTACTGGATCACGCTGCCCGCGGACATGGTGGTGGCGGGCTCGGGCGCGCTCCAGAACCCCGAGCAGGTGCTGACCGCGCAGCAGCGGGCGCGGCTCGCCGCCGCCGCGCGCAGCGATGCGACGGTGGCGATCATCCGCCCCGACGAGGTCGCCACCGCCGCCGCCCGCCCCGCCGGCGTCACCCAGCGGACCTGGCATTTCCGCATGGAGCAGACGCGCGATGTCGCCTTCGCCGCGTCGCGGGCCTTTGCCTGGGATGCGGCGCGGATCAACTTGCCCAAGGGCGGCAGCGCGCTCGCCATGTCCGTCTATCCCGCCGAGGTGGCGGACCGCGCGCATTGGGGCCGCTCCACCGAATATGTGAAGCACGCGATCGAGGAATTCTCGCGCCGCTGGTATCCCTATCGCTGGCCCGCCGCGATCAGCGTCGCCGGGCCGACCGACGGCATGGAATATCCCGGCATCGTGTTCGACGGCGTCGAGGACAAGGGCAAGGAGCTGTTCTGGATCACCGCGCACGAGATCGGGCATGACTGGTTCCCGATGATGGTGGGCTTTGACGAGCGCCGCGACGCCTGGATGGACGAAGGCTTCAACACCTTCATCGACGTGTATGAATCCGACGCCTTCAACCATGGCGAGTTCGCCCCCAAGCGCGATAGCGAATATGCCGAGGGCGGCGGCAATCCGGTGGACGAGATCCTGCCGCTGCTCGCCGATCTGCAGGCGCCGCCGATCCTCTCGCGCGCCGACACCATCACCGAGAAATACCGGCACCCCGTCAGCTATTTCAAATCGGCGCTGGGGCTGGTGCTGCTGCGCGAGGAGATATTGGGTCCGGAGCGGTTCGATGCCGCCTTCCGGCGCTTCGTCGCCGCCTGGGCCTTCCGCCATCCCAAGCCGGCCGATTTCTTCCGCGCCATGGAGGATGGCAGCGGCGAGGATCTCTCCTGGTGGTGGCGCGGCTGGTATGCCACCAACAGCCAGCTGGATCTGGCCGTGACCGGCATCGCGCCGGCGCCGGCCGAGGGCCCGGCGGGCTGGCTCGTCACCGTGGTCAATCGCGATCCGCTGGTGATGCCGGCCACGCTGCGGCTGCGCTATGCGGACGGCAGCCGGCGCGACGTGCGGCTCCCCGCCGAGACCTGGATCCGCCAGGCGGCCTCGCCCGTGTTCGTGCCGGGCGCGACCGCGCCCATTTCGGCCGAGATCGATCCCGATCACCGGCTGCCCGATCACGATCGGAGCAATAATCTGCTCAAGCGGTAAGGCTGGAGACCGCGCGCCATCTTCCGCTTACGTAAAGGGCAGGCTATGGCATGAGCCAGCCAGGGGAGTCGGAGATGGGCGAGCGGGACGAGCGGATCGAGCGGGCCGGGCTGTCGGTGGATCGGACGCTGGTGGCCTTTCTCGAAGAGGAGGCGCTGCCGGGCACGGGGATCGCCGCGGCGCCGTTCTGGGATGGCGCCGCGGCGCTGCTCGCGCGCTTCGCACCCGAGAACCGCGCCCTGCTCGCCACCCGCGACCGCCTGCAGGCGAAGCTCGATGCCTGGCACGCGGCGCACGCCAATCAGGCCGCCGGCGGCGAGGCCTATGCCGATTTTCTCCGCGAGATCGGCTATCGCGTGCCCGAGCCGGCGCCATTCGCCATCGATCCCGGCGCGGTGGACGCGGAGCTTGGCCGCATCGCGGGGCCGCAGCTGGTGGTGCCCGTGCTCAATGCGCGTTTCCTCCTCAACGCCGCCAATGCCCGCTGGGGCAGCCTGTATGATGCGCTCTACGGCAGCGACGCTATTCCCGGCGCGCCTGACGGGCCCGGCTATGATCCGGCGCGCGGCGCGGCGGTGATCGCCTGGGCCAAGGCCTTTCTGGACACGGCGGCGCCGCTCGCCGGCGGCCAGCGCTGGGCCGCGCTGCGCGGCGCGCCGGAATTCGCCGATCCGGCGCAGCGTGTCGGGCGCGCCGGCGAGACGCTGCTGCTGCGCCACCACGGCCTCCATATCGAGCTGGTGTTCGATCGCGATTCCCCGATCGGCCGCGCCGATCCCGCCGGCCTTGCCGATGTGCGGCTCGAATCGGCCTTGTCCACGATCGTCGATCTCGAGGATTCGGTCGCGGCGGTGGACGCGGCGGACAAGGTGGCGGCCTATCGCAACTGGCTGGGGCTGATGCGCGGCACGCTCACCGCCACGTTCAGCAAGGACGGACGCCCGATGCGCCGCGCGCTGGCGCCGGACCGCGCCTATCTCGCCCCCGACGGGACGTCCTTCACCCTGCCGGGGCGCGCGCTGCTGCTGGTGCGCAATGTCGGGCATCTGATGACGACCCCGGCCGTGCGACTGCCCGATGGCGGCGAGGCCCCCGAAGGGCTGCTCGATGCGATCGTCACCAGCCTGATCGCGCTGCACGATCTGCGCGGCGCCGGGCCGCTGCGCAACAGCCGGGCGGGCGCGGTCTATATCGTCAAGCCCAAGATGCACGGGCCGGAGGAGGCCGCGTTTTCGAACCGGCTGTTCGATGCGGTCGAGGATCTGCTCGGCCTGGCGCGGCACAGCATCAAGATCGGGGTGATGGACGAGGAGCGCCGCACCTCGGTCAACCTCGCCGCCTGCATCCACGCGGTGCGCCATCGCATCGTCTTCATCAACACGGGCTTTCTCGATCGCAACGGCGATGAGATCCACAGCGCCATGCGCGCCGGCCCGGTGTGCGCCAAGGGCGCGATGAAGCGGGCTTCGTGGCTCGCCGCCTATGAGGACCGCAATGTGCAGATCGGCCTCGCCTGCGGCCTGGCGGGCCGCGCGCAGATCGGCAAGGGCATGTGGGCGGCGCCGGACCGCATGGCCGATATGCTCGCCGAAAAGGAGGCGCATCCCGCCAGCGGCGCCTCGACCGCCTGGGTGCCCTCGCCGACGGCGGCGACGCTGCACGCCACCCATTATCACCGCGTCGATGTCGCGGCGCGCCAGGCGGCGCGCGCGCAGGAGCCGATCACGCCGCTCGCGCCTCTGCTCACCCTGCCGCTCGCCCCGGCCGCCGGCTATGCGCCGGCCGAGATCGAGGCCGAACTGGAGAATAACGCACAGGGGCTGCTCGGCTATGTGGTGCGCTGGATCGATCAGGGCGTGGGCTGTTCCAAAGTGCCTGACATCCACGATATCGGCCTGATGGAGGATCGCGCCACGCTGCGCATCTCCTCCCAGCACATCGCCAATTGGCTGCTCCACGGGGTGGTGACGGCGCCGGCGGTGGAGGCCGCGCTGCGGCGGATGGCGGCGCGCGTGGATGCGCAGAATGCCGGCGATCCGCTCTACCGGCCGATGGGCCCGGCGGTGGAGACGAGCCTCGCCTTCCAGGCGGCGCGCGCGCTCATCTTCGAGGGCGCGGACCAGCCCAATGGCTATACCGAGCCCTTGCTCCATGCCTTTCGCCGCCGCGCCAAGGCGCGGGTATGACGCTGTTCGCGCTGGACGGGATCGCGCCGCGCCTGCCCGCCTGCGGCTCCGCCTGGATCGCGCCCAACGCCACGCTGATCGGCGATGTGCGGATCGCGCCGGGCGTGTCGATCTGGTTCGGCGCGGTGATCCGCGCCGATAATGGCGCGATCGAGATCGGCGCGGACACCAATGTCCAGGACGGCGCGCTGCTCCATTCCGATCCCGACGCGCCGCTGCGGATCGGGGCCGGGGTCACCATCGGCCATGGCGCGATCATCCATGGCTGCCGGATCGAGGATGGCGCGCTGATCGGCATGGGCGCGACTTTGCTCAACCGGGCGCGGATCGGCGCGCGCGCGCTCGTCGGCGCCGGGGCGCTGGTGCCGGAGGGCAGGGCCTTCCCGCCCGAGACGCTGATCCTGGGCGCGCCCGCGCGCGCCGTGCGCCCGCTCGATCCGGAGGCGCTGGCGGGGCTCGCCCGCTCGGCGCGCACCTATGCGGACAAGGCGCGCCGCTACGCCGCCGGCTTGCGGCCGGCCGAGCCCCGCCGCAGCGAGGACGCGCCTCGTCCGGAAGGGCTTGCCTAAGCCCGGCGGCTGTGGCGAGGCTCGACCATGGCCGAGACTCGCACCGAAACCGACAGCATGGGCGCCATCGCGGTGCCCGCCGATCGCCTCTGGGGCGCGCAGACCCAGCGGTCGCTCCATTATTTCTCGATCGGCCGCGAGAAGATGCCGCCCGAGCTGATCACCGCCTATGCGCTGCTCAAGCGCGCCTGCGCGGATGTGAACGCGCCGCGGCTGGGCGAGGCGCGGCACCGGCTGATCGCCACCGCCTGCGACGAGCTGCTGGCGGGCGAGCATCGCGACGAATTTCCGCTGCATGTGTGGATGACCGGCAGCGGCACCCAGTTCAACATGAACGTCAACGAGGTGATCGCCAACCGCGCGGCGCAGCTGGCGGGCAAGCCGCTCGGCGGCAAGGATCCCGTCCATCCCAACGACCATGTCAACATGGCGCAGTCGTCGAACGACAGCTTCCCCACCGCCATGTACATCGCCGCCGCCACCGCCACGCACGAACTGTTGCTGCCCGCGCTGGCGGCGCTCCAGGCCGCGCTGGCGGACAAGGCCGGGGCCTGGGCGGAGATCGTCAAGATCGGCCGCACCCATATGCAGGATGCGACCCCGCTGACCTTGGGCCAGGAATTTTCCGGCTATGCGGCGATGCTGGAGGAGGATCAGGCGCGGATCGCGGCGGCGCTGCCCGGCACCTATCGGCTGGCGCTGGGCGGCACGGCGGTGGGCACCGGCATCAACGCGCCGCCGGGCTTCGCCGAGGCCGCCTGCGCGCGCATCGCCGCGCTGACCGGCCTGCCCTTCGAGAGCGCGCCCAACAAATTCGCCGTGCAGGGCGCGCATGATGCGCTGGTCCAGCTGTCCGCCACTTTGCGCACCCTGGCCGTCTCGCTCGCCAAGATCGGCAATGATGTGCGGCTGCTCGCCAGCGGCCCGCGCGCCGGGCTGGGCGAGCTTCGCCTGCCCGAGAATGAGCCCGGCTCCTCGATCATGCCGGGCAAGGTCAATCCCACCCAGGTCGAGGCGCTCACCATGGTGGCGGCGCAGGTGATGGCCAATGATGTCGCGGTCGGGCTCGGCGGGGCCGGCGGCCTGCTCGAGATGAATGTCTACAAGCCGCTCATCCTGCACAATCTCCTCCAGTCGATCCGGCTGTTGGCGGATGGCTGCACCAATTTCCGCCGCTTCTGCATCGAAGGCACCGAGCCCGATCGCCGCCGGATCGCCGAGCATGTCGGCCGCTCGCTGATGCTGGTGACGGCGCTGGCGCCGGTGATCGGCTATGACAAGGCGTCCGAGATCGCGCATCACGCGATGCATCATGATCTCAGCCTGCGCGAGGCGGCGCTGGCGCTCGGCCATGTCGACGCCGCCACCTTCGACCGCGTCGTCGATCCGGCGCGGATGACCAGCCCCTCGCTCGCCGACTAGCGATCAGGTCCGCCAGAAGCGCTTCACGTCGATGAGGTCGTCATAGGCGGCCTCGGCGCGCGCGAGGATGGCGGCGCGGTCCGGCGCCTCGGCGGGCAGCGGCAGGCCGAGATCGGCATAGACCGTCGGCGCGGTGGCGAGATCGTTGAGCTCGCCCAGTTCCTCCTGAAGCGCCTCGATCGCGGCCAGAAAGGCCTTGAGCCGCCGGCGCGCCTTCTTGCCGCCGAACAGGCCGCCGAAAAACTCCGCCGCGTAGCGCAGCTTCTTGCCTTCGATCCGCACCTGGTGGCGCGCCTCATCGTCGAGCGCCGCGAGATGCGCGCCCTGCTTCTTCAGCCTTTTGCGCCGCCGCTCGAGCACGGCGGCGGCAAAGCGGGCGGCATCCTGGCCGGCCCGCTCGGGATTGGCGGGCGCGGTGCGCCACGCGCCCAGCGCCAGCCACTGCGCGAGATCGAGCAGCGTGGCGCGCGCCTCGGGGCTGGCGAGCTGGCGCAGCGCCGCCTCCAGCGCGGCCTGGCGCGCGGTGGTGAGCGCCGGCGGCGGCGTCGGGCCCAGCCGCGCGATCAGCACGTCGAGATTGCGCACCGTGCCTAGCGCGGCCGCCATCGCTTTAAGATCCTCCTTCAGCCGCAGCGCGGTCGCGTCGTCAGCGAAGAGCGGCTTGAACAGTGAGAAGGCCGAACGCAGCCGCCGCAGTGCCACCCGGGCCTGGTGCAGCGCCGGAGCGCCGCCGCCCGCCATGAGCAGCGTCTCGTTCAGCCGGAAATGGCGGATGCAGGCCGCCGCCACCGCGGCGAAGGCCTCGCGCGCATCGCCGCCGATCCGCACGGGCTCGGCCTTGTGGGAGGCTGGCAGCGGATCGCCGAGTGCATAGCCGCGCTCTGCCTTGGTGCGCACGCCCAGCCGCACGGGAACCGCCGCATTGAGCCGCCGCGCGAGATCGAACAGCGCGTCGGGCGCGCCGGCCTTGAGTTCCAGCTCCACCTCGCACAGCGGGGCGCGGCGCGGGCCGGCCACGCTCTCGCCCTCATCGAGCGCGACCTCGATGGTGGCGCCCTGATGCGTCACCAGGCCGCTGCGCCGGGACACCCGGCTGACGAAGCGCGGCGCCAGCGCGCCCTGCGCGGCGTCGTCGAGCAGCGGGCGGAGCGGCCCGGCCTCGGCATCGAGCCGGGGCACGGGCGCCTTCAGCGGGCATTCCCATTCGGGGCGGACGTAGAGCCCGGCCACCGCCGCGCCCTCGGCCTTCACCGTCTGGATCAGCCGCCCCTCCTGCTCGCGGATGCGCAGCGTATAGCCGCGCGCGCGCAGCAGGCCTTCCGGCGTATCATAATAGGTGGAGACGAGCAGGGCCCTCTCGGCGGGCAGCGCCGCGAGCAGCGCCAGATCGGCAAGCGGCGCCAGCGTTTCGGCTTCGAGCTTGAGCTCGATCTCGGTGGGGCTGCTCATCGCCCGCCCCGCTGGCGGATCCCGCCCGTTCCGGCTGCCATGCTGCTCCTCCCGCTTCTGCCTGCGCGGGGGGTGAACGTCCGCCCGCGCCGGTTGGATGCGCCGCCCTTGCGGGGGCGCGCCCGAAAGCCGGCGGATCGGCGGCAGCGGATCGGCGCGCGGGGCACGCCCGCGCGCCGCGATCAGCCGGCGAGCGTGCGCGCCGCCCGCGCCGCCTGCTCGATCGCCGCCGGATCGGGCGCGCCCTTGCCGACCAGCCAGCTCCCGCCCACGCAAAGCACCTGCGGAATGGCGAGCCATTCGGCCGCGCTCGCCTGGGTGATGCCGCCCGTGGGGCAGATCTTCACCATGTGGAGCGGCGCCAGGATCGCTTTCAGCGCGGGCACGCCGCCCGCCGCCATGGCCGGGAAAAACTTGAAATGGGTGAGGCCGAGATCGAGCCCGCGCATGATGTCCGAGGCATTGGCCGTGCCCGGCAGAAAGGGCATGTCGGCGGCGATCGCGGCCTTGGCGAGCGGCTCCGTCAGCCCGGGCGAGACGATGAAGCGCGCGCCCGCAGCCTGCGCCGCCTCCATCTGCGCGGGATTGAGCACCGTGCCCGCGCCCACCACCGCGCCGTCCACCTGCGCCATCTCGCGGATCACCTCCAGCGCGGCCGGGGTGCGCAGCGTCACTTCCAGCGCGGGGAGGCCGCCGCGCACCAGCGCCTCGGCGATCGGCCGGGCATGGGCGACATCTTCCACCACCAGCACCGGGATGACGGGCGCCAGCTGCATCACGCCGGCAACATCGAGAGTCATGTCCATCTCCTCAAAGAGCGGCGGCGGCGAGCATGGCCGAGGCGCCCTGTTCGGCGCCGTCGGCGCCCTGGCGCATGAAGGCGAACAATTCGCGCCCGGTGCCCCATTGCGCTTCGCGCGGCGTGGCGGGGGCGCGCGCCGCCCAGTCCGCCGCATCCACCTTCACCGTCAGTTCGCCGTCATGGCCGCACAGCTTGATGATGTCGCCGTCGCGCAGCCGGGCGAGCGGGCCGCCGCCCAGCGCCTCGGGGGTGACATGGATCGCCGCCGGCACCTTGCCCGACGCGCCCGACATCCGCCCGTCGGTGACGAGCGCGACGCGATGGCCGCGATCCTGCAGCACCGCCAGCGAGGGGGTGAGCTTGTGCAGCTCGGGCATGCCGTTGGCGCGCGGCCCCTGGAAGCGCACCACCACCACTACGTCGCGATCCAGCTCGCCCGCCTTGAAGGCGCGGACGACATCATCCTGTTCCTCGAAGACGCGCGCGGGCGCCTCGATCGTCCAGCGCTCGCGCTCCACCGCGCTCGTCTTGAAGGTGCCGCGACCGAGATTGCCCTGCACCAGCCGCATGCCGCCATCGGGCAGGAAGGGGGCGGGCACCGGGCGCAGCATGGCGGTATCGCGGCTTTCGGCGGGGCCGTCGATCCAGCGCAGCGTCTCGCCCTCGAGCACGGGCTCGCGCGTATAATCGGCCATGCCGCCCTCGGCGACGGTGAGGATGTCGCCGTGCAGCAGGCCGTTTTCCAGCAGCGTGCGGGTGACGAAGGCGAGGCCGCCCGCCGCCTGGAAATGGTTCACGTCGCCGGCGCCATTGGGATAGACGCGCGCGATCAGCGGCACCACCGCCGAGAGCCGGTCCAGATCCTCCCAGTCGAACAGGATCCCGGCCGCGCGCGCGATGGCGGGCAGGTGGATGGCATGGTTGGTGGAGCCGCCGGTGGCGAGCAGCCCGATCGCGGCGTTGACGATGGCGCGCTCGTCCACGCACAGGCCGAGCGGGCGATAGCCATTGCCGTCCCAGCCGATCGCCGCGAGCCGGTGGACCGCCGCGCGCGTGAGTTCGGTGCGCAGCCGGGTGCCGGGATTGACGAAGGACGAGCCCGGCAGCTGCAGGCCCATCATCTCCATCATCATCTGGTTGGAATTGGCGGTGCCGTAGAAGGTGCAGGTGCCGGCGCCGTGATAGGAGGCGGCCTCGCTTTCCAGCAGCTCGTCGCGGCTCGCCTTGCCCTCGGCATAAAGCTGGCGGACGCGCTGCTTCTCCTTGTTGGCGATGCCCGAGGGCATCGGCCCCGCCGGCACGAACAAAGCCGGCAGATGGCCGAAGCGCAGCGCGCCAATCAGCAGGCCCGGCACGATCTTGTCGCAGATGCCGAGCAGCGCCTGCGCCTCGAACATGCCATGGCTGAGCGCAACGGCGGTGGAGAGCGCGATCACGTCGCGGCTGAACAGCGACAGCTCCATGCCGCGCTGGCCCTGGGTGACCCCATCGCACATCGCCGGCACGCCGCCCGCCACCTGCGCGGTGACGCCGGCCTCGCGCGCGAACAGCTTCATCTGCTCGGGATAGCGGCCATAGGGCTGATGGGCCGACAGCATGTCGTTGAAGGCGGTGACGATGCCGATATTCATCGCCGATCCGGCGCGGATCGTCGCCTTGTCCTCGCCGGCGGCGGCGAAGCCATGGGCGAGATTGCCGCAGGCGAGGCGCGGACGATGGACGCCGGCGTCGCGCTCGCGCGCGATCAGATCGAGATAGGCGCGGCGCCCCGCGCTGGAACGGCTGATGACACGGTCCGTAACCGCGGCGACTTCAGGGTGGAGGCTCATCTTGGCTCTCGCTGTCATGTCGGCGTGCGCAATGCAAGCCTTGTAGCGCCTAGCCGCTACGCACGACAGATGCGCGAAAAGGCGCGCGCGCGATCGCTTTTGCCGGTGAGGGAACCGCGCCGATCCTGCCGCGTCCTCGTCCGGCAGGGCATGACGCGAAAGGACACAGAATGATCGGCAATCTGATCGGGGCTTTGGTCGGCAAGGAAATCGACGAGAGCGATGGCGAAGGCGGCGCCGCCGGCGCGGTGCTCGGCGTGGTCGGCTGGCAGGTGCTCAAGCGCGTGGTGCCGGCGCTGGCGATCGGCGCCGTGGTGCTGGTCGCCGGCCACTATGTGAAGCAGATCGCGGAGGAATAGACGCCGCTCAGCCGAACGGGATGCGCAGCTTCACGCGCCGGCCCCGGATGCGAAGCCGGGCCGGTGCCTTGTGCGCCGCCGGCGGTGGCCCCAGCTCCGGGGCGAGCCAGCGGGCGCGCGTCGGATGCGCGGGCAGCAGCAGCGGCGCCGGGCGCGGGCGGGCGAGATCGAACCCGGCCGCCTCGGGGCCGCCGATCGTGCCCAGCATCGCCATCGCCACCCAGAGGCTCACCTAAGACCGCCTTTCCGTTCCCCGCCGCCATAAAGCGGGGGCGGGCGGCGCGGTTCCCGCTAGGCCTGGCCCTCGGCATCGAGCGCATAGCCGGCCGAGCGCACCGTGCGGATGATGTCGGGGCGCGCGCCATCCTCGTTGATGGCCTTGCGCAGCCGCCGGATATGCACGTCGACGGTGCGGGGCTCGATATCCGCCTCGCGGCCCCAGACCGAATCCAGCAGCCGCTCGCGCGAGAAGACGCGGCCGGGATGCTCCAGAAAATGGCGGAGCAGCCTAAATTCGGTCGGCCCGAGCATGATCGCGTCGCCATCGCGGCGCACCTTATGGCCCACCAGATCCATCTCGATGCCGCCATAGGCGAGCCGATCGCCGGCGAGCGCGGGCCGCACGCGCCGCAGCACGGCGGTGACGCGCGCGATCAACTCGCGCGGGCTGAAGGGCTTGGTGACATAATCATCGGCCCCGGTCTGGAGGCCGCGGATGCGATCTTCTTCCTCGCCGCGCGCGGTGAGCATGATGATCGGCAGATTGGCGGTTTCGGCGCGGCGGCGGAGCCGGCGGCACACTTCGATGCCCGACAGGCCTTCGACCATCCAATCGAGCAGCACGAGATCCGGCGCGCTTTCGGAGGCGAGCAGCAGCGCTTCCTCGCCATCGGCGGTGCGCTCCACCTCGAAGCCCTCGCGCTCCAGATGCCAGGACACAAGCTCGGCGAGCGCGCCGTCATCCTCGACCAGCAGGACGCGACCGGGCATGCCTTCAGGCCCCCATCACCGCGAGCGGATCCTGCCCGCGCGGCCGCTCGGTCAGCTGCTCGCCGGTGGCGGCGAAATAGACCATTTCGGCGACATTGGTCGCATGATCGCCGATCCGCTCGAGATTCTTGGCGATGAAGAGGAGATGCGCCGAGGGCGTGATCGCCGTCGGATTCTCCATCATGTAGGTCAGCAGCGAGCGGAACAGCGTGTTGTAGAAATCATCCACCTGCCGATCGGCGCGGCAGACCTCGATCGCGGCGGCGGGATCGCGCGCGGCATAGGCATCGAGCGCGGCGCGCACCAGATCGGACACGGCGCGCGCCATGGCGGGCAGGATCGCCAGCGGCTCGGACGAATGCATATCCGCCAGCAGCGGCACGCGCTTGGCGATATTCTTGGCGTAATCGCCGATCCGCTCGACCACGCCCGAGATCTTGAGCGCGGCGACGACCTCGCGGAGATCGTCCGCCATGGGCTGGCGCAGCGCGATCAGCCGGATGACGTGGCGTTCCACCTCGGCTTCCAGCTCGTCGAGCCGGCGATCATCCTCGACGATGCGCGCGGCGGTTTCCAGATCCAGCTGGGCGAGCGCGCCGATGCTGTCGGTGATCGCCGCCTCGGCGCGGCCGCCCATCTCGGACACCAGGCCGCGGATCTGGCCGAGGTCCGTATCGAACGCCTTAACGGTATGGCCCGTGGTCGCCATCTTCTCATCCCGACTCGTTATCCGGCGGAAACTAGCCCGCGCGAGGCGGGGCCGGAAGACGCGCCCAGCCCCTTGCACGTTGAATGTTACAGCTTGGCGACGGCGCCCTCCACCGCCCGCCGCGCGGGCGCGTCCAGCGGCACCAGGCCCTTGGCGGCGAAGAGCCCGCCCGGTTCCATGGCGGCCACGAACAGGCGCAGCGCCGCGCGCAGCTCGGGCCAGCGCGCGACATCGCGTGCGTGGACATAGAGGAGCAGCGGCACGCGCGGATAGCGGCCCGCGGCGATGGCTGCCGGATCAGGGGCGATGCCGGCCAGCGGCAGCGGCGCGCGGCCGGCGCGCGCGGCATCGGCATAGGGCAGCAGCGCGAGCGCGTTGGGCGCGGTGGCCAGCGCCGCCAGCACCAGCCGCATATCGGCGGGCTGAGCGCGGTAGCGGCCGTCGCGGCGGGGGGCGCCGAGGCCGGGCAGCACCTCCTCCGGCGCGGCGGGGCCGATCAGCGCGATGGCGGCGCCGGGCAAGGCGGGATCGATATCGGACCAGCGCGCCGCCGCGCCGGTGATCGCGCTTCTCAGCCGGTCCGCCGTCAGCGCGGGCGCCGGCGCCGCCGCGCCCGGCACCAGCACCGGCGCGGTCCAGCCGAAGGGCAGGGCGAGCAAGCGGCCGCCCCGGCACCGCGCGCGAACGGCGGGGGCGATCGGCCGGGTGGTGAGAAGCAGCGCGGGCGCGTCCTTGCCGGCGCAGAAGGCGGCAATACCGGCCTCGTTGCCGGTGGCGCGCGCGAGCGGCGCGATCGCCTCCGGGCTCGAGCGCGCGACCTGCTCGGCCAGCGCGGTGGCGAAGGGGAAGCCCGCCACCGCCCCCACCAGCCGGATCTGGCGCGGCGGCGGCCCGGCGGCCGGGCCGCGACATCCGCCCGCCGCCAGCGCGAGCAGCAGCGGCAGCAGGGCGGCGCGGCGGAAGCGGGGCGGGAAGGCGGGCATGCCCCGTCTTACGAAGCCCGCGCGGCGCGGGGAAGCGCCGTGCGCGCGGCGGCGGCGCGCGTTAGCGGGCGAGGGCGCCCGGCGGCGTCTCGAGGCCCGGCGTCTCGCCCGCATTCTGCGCGATCGGCAGCAGCACCGTCACCTCGGTGCCGCGCCCCGGGACACTGGCGATATCCAGCCGGCCGCGATGCCGCTCGACGATATGCTTGACGATGGCGAGGCCGAGGCCGGTGCCGCCGATGGCGCGGCTGCGGCTGGCGTCGACGCGGTAGAAGCGCTCGGTGAGGCGCGGCAGATGCTGGGGGGCGATGCCCTCGCCCTCGTCGGCGACGCTGAGCCGCACCATCGTCTCCAGCCGGGTCACCACCACCCGCACCGGCTTGGCGGCGTCGCCATATTTGAGCGCGTTGCCGATCAGATTGTGGAGCAGCTGCGACAATTGCGCGCGATCGCCGGCCACCGCCGGCACCGTGCCCGCCTCGATCCGGATGCGGCGGCGATGATTGACGTCCACGCCAAAGGCATCCGCCACCTCGCGCGCCAGCGGCACCAGCGCCACCGCCTCGGCGGGCGCGCGATGGCGATCGGCCTCGATCCGCGAAAGCGACATCAGATCTTCCACCAGCCGCTGCATCCGCCGCGCCTCGCCCGCCATGATCTTGAGGAAGCGCGCGCGGACCGGCGCATCCTCGGGGCCATTGGCATCTTCCAGCGTCTCGATGAAGCCGATCAGGCTGGCCAGCGGCGTGCGCAGCTCATGGCTCGCATTGGCCACGAAATCGACCCGCATGCGCTCGGCCGCGCGGCCTTCGCTGCGATCCACCAGCCGCACCAGCCGCAGGCCGCGCCCGAGCGGCTGGGTGGACAGCGTCCAGGGCCGGTCGCGATCGCCCAGCCCGACCAGATCGACCTGGCCCGGCTTATCCTCGGCGCGGCGGACCAGCAGTTCGGCGGCGGCGGGATGGCGGATGGCGAGGCGCACATCCTCGCCCTCGACATGCGGGCCCAGCGCCTCGCGCGCGGCGGTATTGGCGTGGATGACCATGCGCCCCTCCACCAGCAGCAGCGGATCGCCAAAGGCGGCCATCAGCTCCTCCACCCGGGGCTGATCGGCGGACGGCGCGGGCTCGGGCGGGCGCTCGGGCGCGGGCTCGGGCCAGAGCAGCACCGCCGCGCCGATGCCGAGCGCGAGCCCGGCGGCGATGGCGAGCGGGCTCGCGCCGACCGCGAGCGCCAGCAGCACCCCCGCGCCGAGCAGCGGCAGCGCCAGGGCGATCCGCGCCCGCATTTTCAGGCCAAGCCTCTTAGCAGCCATGGGTCACACCCGCGCGGCATCCCTTCCAATAACCGGCGACGATGTTTACGCCTGGGAAAGCTCGCTCGTGACATTGGACAATTGATGGCTGAGGACAATGACGATTCGGAGTCGGTCGCGCCCGAAAAGCGCGCCGGCCGGCGCCAGCTGCTGATGCTGGGCGCGGCGGCGGCCTCTTCGGTGGTCACCATCCGCCCGGCATTGGCGAGCACCGCCGCCTCGGTCAGCCATTGCACCATCCCGCTGCCCGATCCGCCGCGCGCCGATCATTATATCGCGCAGGACGGCACGCTGGTGGCGCGCGGCACCGCCGGGGCGGTGCCCCCGGCGCCGCGGCCCGTCACCGGCGCCGAGGCCAAGGCGATGCTCAACGGCCTCTCGCCGCCCGGCTTCGATCCCCGGTCGCGCCAGGCCTATGTCAACTATATCCGCCGGCTCCAGCAGGGGACGAGCGGCTTTACCTGCTACGCCTCGCTGCAGATGCCGCGCGCCTGAGCCATGCCGGCGCGCTACGCGGCCGAGCCGCCGGCGACGCGGCTGGTGGTGCCGCTGGACGCGATGACCGCGCTGTACCACCGCCCCTCCGGCGCCACGCATCTCCTCGCCAGTCCCCTGCCCGAACTGCTGGACGCGCTGGCCGAGGGGCCGGCGGACGCCGCCACGCTGCTCGCCCGGCTGGCGCGGCGCTTCGACATCGCCGATGCCGATCCGGCGGCGCTGGCGGCGCGGCTGGACGAGCTGGTGGCGATCGGCCTGGCGCAGCGGCGGTGAGGCACCAGCATGCGATCACGGTCGGCCCGGTGCGCTTCCGCATCGGCGCCGATTGGGCGGCGCCGATCGCCGCCCTGCGCGCGCTCTATGCCGGCTATCCCGATGAAGAGCGCGTGCCCGATTGCACCGTTCGGCTGACGGCGCCGCGCCCGTGGCGGCGGCTGGTGCGGCCGGCGGTGACGATCTCGGGCGATTATTGGCTGCCCGATACGGTGCCGCTGCCGCTCGCCCAGGGGCTGGTCGCGGCCGAAATGGGGATGAATCTGCAGGTCGCGCTCGGCTGGCGGCGCCATTTGCTGCTCCACGCCGCCGCGCTCGAACGCGACGGGCGGGTGCTGCTGCTCGCGGGCGCGTCCGGCTCGGGCAAATCCACGCTCGCCGCGCTGCTGATGCTGGCCGGCTGGCGCTTTCTGGGGGACGAATTCGCGCTGGTGGGGCGGGAGGATGGCTGCATCCATCCATTTCCGCGCCCGGCCAGCCTCAAGAATGCGGCGATCGCGGTGGTGCGCGCCGCAGGAGGCGTCATCGCCGCCGAAATCCCCGGCACGCCCAAGGGCCGGATCGGCTATGTCCGGCCGCCGGCCGCGGCGCTCGCGCGGATGGCGGAACCGGCGCCGCCCGCGCTGCTGCTGCTGCCGCGCTTCGGCGCGGCCGAGGCGGTGGCCGCGGTGCCGCCGAGCGAGGCCTTTGTCCGCCTTACCCAGGCCTCCACCAATTACGTGGCGCTGGGCGAGGCGGGGTTCGTGGCGCTGACCCGGCTGATCGCGGCCGTGCCGGTCTGCGCCATCGATTATCCGGACAGCGCGGCGGCGCTGCGGCTGGTCGAGCGGCTCTGGGCCGAGGCGCGGCGATGAGCGCGCACGCACTGGTGCGGGCGCTGGTCGCGCCGGATACGGTCGCGGCGCTGGACGAGGCCGGCTGGACGGGGCTGCTCACCGCCGCCCGCGCCGAGCGCCTGCTCGGCACGCTGGCGATGCGGCTGGATGCGCGCGCCGCGCCGGCGGGGGTCGCCGCGCTGCTCTCCGACGCGATCGAGGGGGCCGAGGCCGAGCGTCGCGCCGCCCTGTGGGAGGCGGAGATGGCGCGGCGCGCGCTGGCGCCGATCGGGGTGGCGCCCATCCTGCTCAAGGGCACCGCCTTCGCCGCCGCCGGATCGACCGCGGCGCGCGGGCGGGCGATCGGCGATCTCGATATCCTGGTGCCGCGTGCGGCGCTGGCGGCGGTGGAGGCGGCGCTGATCGGCGCGGGCTGGGAGCCGGTCAAGACCGATCCCTATGACGACGCCTATTATCGCCGCTGGATGCATGAATTGCCGCCGCTCATCCATGCCGAGCGCGATCGGCTGATCGACGTCCATCACAGCATCCTCCCGCCCACCGCGCGGCCCCGCCCGGACGCCGCCGCGCTGTGCGCCGAGGCGGTGCCGCTCGGCCAGGGCCTGTGGGCGCTGGCGCCGGCGGACCGCATCGTCCATGCCGCCGCGCATCTTCTCGCCGATGGCGATCTTTCCGGCGGCCTGCGCAATTTGTGGGATATCGATCGGCTCGTCCGCGAACAGGGGGTGGCGGCGCTGCGCGACCAGGCGCGGCGGCACGGGCTGCTCGGCCCGGTGCGGCAGGCGCTGCGGCTCGCGCATCGCCTCTACGAGACGCCCTGTCCCGACTGGGCGGGCCGCTTCAACGGCTTCGACGCGCTGGTCCGCCGCCGCCTGCTGGTGCGCGACGGCTGGGGGCGGCAGCGCCACGCCGCCACGCGCTTCGGCTTCTATCTTCGGTCGCACGCGCTGCGGATGCCGCCACCATTGCTCGCCCGGCACCTCGCCATCAAGGCGCTGCCGCCACGCTGGCGCCCCGCGCGCTAGGCAGGCGCGCCTCGTCAGTCCAGCGCGGGGACGATGGCGAGCGGGGCGAAGTCGGTGAGCGCGTGGCGCGCGCGCATGTCGGCCAGGAAGCGCGCCTCGCCCTGTTCGGCGATGGCATGGCGCTCGATCCCGCTGGTGACGAAGAGGAAGCGATAGCCCATGCCGGCGGCGCCGAGCAGATCGGTGGCCACGGCATCGCCGATCGCCACCACTTCGTGCGGCGCGAAGGCGCGTCCGGCCGCCGCGGCGCCCAGCGCGCAGGCGCGTTCGTAGATGGGAGCGAAGGGCTTGCCGGTATAGGTGACGCGGCCGCCCAGCGCCTCATAGCGTTCGGCGATGGCGCCCGCGCAGATATCCAGGGTGGTGCCGTGATAGGCGACGCGATCGGGATTGAAGCACAGCATATGCGTGTCCCGCGCGCGCATCCGGGCCAGTTCGGCGTCGTAATCGGCGGGATCGGGGCGATCCTCCTCCAGCCCGGTGCAGACGAGCAGCGCCTCCGCGCCATCGCGCACCAGCGCCAGCCCGGCCTCGGTGAGCGCGGCATGATCGGTGCGGGTGCCGATGAAGCCCGCGCGGCCGCCGGCGCGCCGGACAAGCTCGACCCCGGTATCGCCCGAACTGACCAGCGCGTCATAGTGCGCGTCGCCGACACCGAGCCGGGCGAGCTGGCGGCGGATCGGCGCGGACGGGCGCGGCGCATTGGTGACGAGCACCACCGTCCGGCCCTCGCCGCGCCAGCGGGCCAGGGCGGCGCGGGCGCCGGCAAAGGCCTGCACGCCATCATGCACCACGCCCCACACATCGCAGAGCAGCAGGCGGGCATCCTCGGGCAGGCGGATCATGGCGGGTCTCGCAAGGAGCGCGGGCGGCGCGCGGACAAGAGAAAGACCGCCGGAACGGGTCTCGCCCCGGCGGTCTCGCATGGTCAGCGGCCGGAGGTCCGGCCCGGGAGACCTGGGCCCGCTAAGCGTGGCTTAGCGAGGCATCTCCCGAACGGACAGAACCGACCTCTCGGCTGAACCATGAGACATCGGATCACCTCCTTTCGCCAGTTGATGGACGCCGGCGAGTGTGAGTCATCGCGGTTAAGGATTCAAGCTTATTCGCCATCCGCAAATCTCCCCTAACGCCACGGCGTGGCGCGGGCGGGGCGGGCGGCGGGGCCGCTCAGCGGCAATCCTCGATCACGCGCGCCACCTCGGGCCAGGCGGGCACCACCAGCTGCGGCTGGCCGGGCGCATCCAGCAGGAAGCGGCCGCGGCTGAAGGCGAGCTGATCCAGCCGCGCATCGGCGGCGGCGAACTGGGCGATGATGGCGGGCGGGGTGCCGCCGCCATTGCCGGCGGGCACCGCGAACCGGCCGAAGGAGGTGGTGACGGCGAGCATCCCCGAAGCGGCGAGCGCGCCCGCGCGCGACAGCTGCACCACGCGGCGCGCGGGATCGCAGCGCAGCGCCACCAGCGCGGCCTGCCCCGCCGGCCCGAACTGCGCGATCGAGCCCCGGCCGGGCAGCGCCTGCCAGCGCCAGTCTCCCGGGGTGAGCGGCACGTCGCGCCAATCCTGCTGCGGCGGCGCCGCGGGCAGCGCCGGAGCCGGCGGGGCGGGGCGCGGCGCGGGCGCGCGCGGCGGCGGCGCGGCGACGCAGCCGGCCAGGACGAGGAGGGGAAGCAGAGCGAAAGCGGAGCGGACCATGGGCCGCCTCATGCCCCGGCCGGCGGCGCGAGGCAATTCGGCGGCGGCGCCCCGCCGCGCCCGGCGGGGCGAAGCGCCCGCGCTCAGCGCCCGCGCGCGCGCTTCTCCGCCCGCACCTGCCGCGCCTTGCCATAGCGCGTCTGGCGCGTGCCCGGCTTGCCGAGCGTGGAATTGCCCTTGATCGGCGCGTGGCTGGGCTCGCCGGGTAGGCCGAGCTCGTCCGCCTCGAGCCGGCGGATCTCGTCGCGCAGCCGGCCGGCCTCCTCGAACTCCAGATCGGCGGCGGCCTTGCGCATCTTCTTCTCGAGATCCTCGATATAGGCGCGCAGATTATGGCCGACCATGTGCGGCTTGTCCTCGATGCCGGTGTCCACCGTCACCTGATCGCGGCTGGCGAGATGCGCGACGATATCGGTGACGTTGCGCTTCACCGTCTCGGGCGTGATGCCATGCGCCTCGTTGAAGGCCTGCTGCTTGGCGCGGCGCCGCTCGGTCTCGGCCATGGCGCGTTCCATCGATCCGGTGATGCTGTCCGCATAGAGGATCACGCGGCCGTCGGCGTTGCGCGCGGCGCGGCCGATCGTCTGGATCAGCGAGGTCTCGGACCGGAGAAAGCCCTCCTTGTCGGCATCGAGGATCGCGACCAGCCCGCATTCCGGGATATCAAGCCCCTCGCGCAGCAGGTTGATCCCCACCAGCACGTCGTACACGCCGAGCCTGAGGTCGCGGATCAGCTCGATCCGCTCCAGCGTCTCGACATCGCTGTGCATGTAGCGGACCTTGATCCCCGCCTCGTGCAGATATTCGGTGAGATCCTCCGCCATGCGCTTGGTCAGCGTCGTCACCAGCGCGCGATAGCCGCGCGCGGTGGTGTCCTTGCACTCCTGCACCAGATCATCGACCTGATGCTCCACCGGCCGCACCTCGACCGGCGGATCGACCAGCCCGGTCGGGCGGATCACCTGCTCGGCGAACACGCCGCCGGCCTGCTCCATCTCCCACGGGCCCGGGGTCGCCGAGACGGCGATGGTCTGCGGGCGCATCGCATCCCATTCGTTGAAGCGCAGCGGGCGGTTGTCGATGCACGACGGCAGGCGGAAGCCATATTCGGCGAGCGTGATCTTGCGGCGATGGTCGCCCCGCGCCATGCCGCCCACCTGCGGCACGGTCTGGTGACTCTCGTCCACGAACAGCAGCGCGTTCTCGGGCAGATATTCGAACAGCGTCGGCGGCGGCTCGCCCGGCAGGCGGCCGGTCAGGAAGCGGCTGTAATTCTCGATCCCGGCGCAGGAGCCGGTCGCCGCGATCATCTCCAGATCGAAATTGGTGCGCTGCTCGAGCCGCTGCGCCTCCAGCAGCTTGCCCTCGCCGACCAGCTCCTTCAGCCGCTCCGTCAGCTCGTGGCGGATCGCCTCGGTCGCCTGCTTCAGCGTCGGACCGGGGGTGACATAGTGGGAATTGGCATAGACCTTCACATAATCGAGCGTCGCCACCTTCTTGCCGGTGAGCGGATCGAACTCGGTGATCTGCTCGATCTCGTCGCCGAAGAAGGTGACGCGCCAGGCGGTGTCCTCATAGTGAGAGGGGAAAAGCTCGAGATTGTCGCCGCGCACGCGGAAATTGCCGCGCGCGAACGACTGGTCGTTCCGCTTGTACTGGAGCGCCACCAGCTTGCGGATGATCTCGCGTTGATCGGCGGTCTGCCCCTTTTTGAGGCTGAAGGTCATGGCCGAATAGGTCTCGACCGAGCCGATACCGTAGAGGCAGGAGACCGACGCGACGATCAGCACATCGTCCCGCTCCAGCAGCGAGCGCGTCGCCGAATGGCGCATCCGGTCGATCGCCTCGTTGATCGAGCTTTCCTTCTCGATATAGGTATCGGTGCGCGGCACATAGGCTTCGGGCTGATAGTAATCATAATAGCTGACGAAGAACTCGACCGCGTTATCGGGAAAGAATTGCTTGAATTCGCCGTAAAGCTGAGCGGCGAGGATCTTGTTGGGCGCCAGCACCAGCGCGGGGCGCTGCATCTCCTCGATCACCTTGGCCATGGTGAAGGTCTTGCCCGAGCCGGTGACGCCGAGCAGCACCTGCGTGCGATCGCCCTCGCGCGCCGCCGCCACCAGCTCGCCGATCGCGCGCGGCTGGTCGCCCGACGGCGCATAATCGGACACCAGCCGGAAGGGCTTGCCGCCCTCGCTCTTCTCCGGCCGTTCGGGCCGGTGCGGCATGAACATCGAGGACGTCTCGGGTTCGGCGAGATTCGTGCGGATCTGGATGGCCATGACGCTGATATGGGGCGCCCGTGCGGCAGACGCCAGCCATGCGGTTGCCGCTCCCGCACCGCGCGGCTAGGGCCGGGCGATGATCCGCCCGCTCCGCATCGCGCTCGCCCTGCCTCTGCTCCTCGCCGCCGCGCCGGCGCCGCCGCTGATGCCCGGTCTCTGGGAGGAAACGCTGGTCTTCGCGCTGGATAGCGTGAACGGATCGAGCGAGATGGCGGCGCAGATGCAGAAGGTGCTGCCGACCCCGCGGCCGCGGCGCGATTGCTACAGCGCCGCCGAACTGGCCGATCCCCGCGCCATCCTGCTCGGCAGCGTCGGCCAGGCCTGCCGCTTCACCCGCTTCGACATGGCGGGCGGCCGCATCGTCGCGAGCGGCGACTGCACCGATGCGCGCGGCCAGGCGCTCCATGTCGACGGCAGCGGCACCTACACCGCCACGGGCTATGATTTCACCTTCACCGGCACCGGCCGCAACGACCATTTCGACATGGGCTTCCGCGGGCGCGACAGCGGCCGGCGGCTGGCAGCCTGCCCGGCGGGCTGAGCGCGCCGCGCGCTCATTCCCCCTTCACCACAGCGCCGCCCTTGATCACCACCTCGACATGTTCGAGGCGGCGGACATCCGCCAGCGGATCGCCCGACACGGCGATCAGGTCGCCATAGCGGCCGACCGCGATCGCGCCGACATCGGCGCTGCGATCGAGGGCGATGGCCGCCTCGCCCGTGGCGGCGCGGATCGCTTCCATCGGCGTCATCCCCCATTCGACCATCTTGGCGAACTGGCGGGCATTGTCGCCATTGGGATAGACGCCGCCATCGGTGCCGAAGAGCAGCTTCACGCCGGCGGCATGGGCGGCGCGGAAGGTCTGGCGCTGTTTGAGGCCGATCGCGCGCTCCTTGGCGAGACTTTCGGGAAACAGCCCGTTCTTGGCGCCCTCGGCGAGAATGTAATCGTCGTTGTAGATATCCATGTCGAACCAGGCGCCATGGGCGCGCGCGAGGCGGAAGCTCTCGGCATCGGCAAGGCTGGCATGTTCGATCGTGTCCACGCCGGCGCGGAGCGCGGTGTTGATGCCCTCGGTGCCATGGGCGTGGACCGCCACGCGCAGGCCCAGCATGTGCGCCTCGTCCACGATCGCCTTGATCTCCTCGGCGGAGATTTGCTGCGCGCCGACCGAATCCGTCTTGGAGAGCACCCCGCCGGTCATGCAGACCTTGATCACCTCCGCGCCATATTTCCGCAGCTTGCGCACCAGCGCGCGAAACTGGTCGGGCGAATTGGCGATATTGTCGGCGGGCGTGGTGACCGAGGGCGGGAATTCGGTATCGTCGCAATGGCCGCCGGTCGCGCCGATCGCATAGGTGGCGGGCACGATCCGCGGGCCCGGCACATAGCCGCCCTCGATCCCCTGCTTCAGCGCGACATCGGCATAATCGGCCGCGCCGACATTGCGGACGGTGGTGAAGCCCGCCTCGAGCGTGCGCCGAGCATTGGCCACGCCCACCACCGTCCAGAAGCTGTCGGTATAGTTGAGCCGGTTATAGCCCGAGAGCCGGGGATCATGGGTGAGATGGACATGCATGTCGATCAGCCCCGGCAGCAGCGTGCGCGCGCCCAGATCGATCCGCCGCGCGCCCGCCGGCGCGGCATCGCCCGCATGGCCGATCGCGGTGATGCGGCCATCGACGATGGTGATCTGCGGCCGCTCCACCGGCGCATTGCCGAGCCCGTCGATCATGCGCGCGGCGGTGACGATCACGGTTTCGGCGCGGGCGGGCAGGGCGGCGAGGCCGAGCGCGAGGCCGGCGAGCGCGGTAAGGATACGCAAGGCGATGCTCCGACGAACTGGCGCCGGCGGAGGCCGGGCCCGCACCGAGGCTGTCCGTCCGCGCCGGCTGCGTCAAGTCACCGCGCGGGGCGCTCGGCCCGGCGCAGCATCGGGGCCAGGCAAAATTGCCGCGACGATGGTTGATCCGGCCCCAAGATCATGCCTAAGGCATTGAACATGCAGACGGTATCGCTTGGGATCGCCGCCACGGGCGAACGTGTCGACGATCAGCTTTCGCGGCGCTACCTCGCGCTGATCGCCGATGTGGCGGGGCGGCTGCTCGCGGCCGAACAGCCCGCCACCATGGTCGACGAGCTTTTCGCGATGATCCGCGACGAGCTGCGGCTGGACGTGTTCTTCAACTATCGCGTCGAGGATGGCCGGCTGCGGCTGGAGGCGCATGGCGGGCTGACGCCCGAACAGGCCGAGGCGGGCGCCGAGCTGGCGCTCGGCCAGGCGGTGTGCGGCTGCGTCGCGCGCGATCGCGCCCCGATCCATGTCACCGGGGTGCAGGGCTCGGCGGATCCGCTGTGCGATTTCGTGCGCGACATCGGGCTGGATGCCTATGCCTGCACGCCGCTCGTCTATGCCGGCGAGCTGCTCGGCACGCTCGGCTTCGGGCGGCGCTGGGCGGATCGCTTCACCCAGGACGAACTCAGCTTCCTCCACACCCTTTGCCATTATGTGGCGCTCGCCAAGCACCGGTTGCGCGCCGAGGCCGCGCTGCGCGAGAGCGTGCAGGCGCAGGAGCGGCTGCTGGCCGAGCTTAACCATCGGGTGCGCAACGCGCTTCAGCTCGGCGTGAGTCTGGTGCTGCTCGAGGTCACCGGCGCCGAGGCGGGCGAGACGGCCGCCGCGCTGCGGCTCGCGGCGGAGCGGGTGCAGGTGCTGGCGGCGGCGCATCGCCCGCTCTATCGCCACGCTCATCCCGAAGAGGTGGACGTGGAAAGCCTGTTGCGCAGCGTGCTGGAACAGGCGCTGGACAGGGCGCCCAGGATCGCGGCGGAGGCGGGGCTGTCGCTGCCGATCGAGCGCGCGGTCGCGCTGGCGCTGCTGCTGCACGAACTGGTGCTCGGCCAGACCGAATGCGGGCTGGTGCTCGGCCGCCGCCGGGACGCGGGCGGGAACCATATGCTGCGCATCGAATTGCACGGTTCGCGACGGGACGGCCATGCGTCGACGGCGGGTGGCGAGCGTATGCTGCGCGCGCTGACGCAGCAATTGCGCGCCGTCCGCGCCACGGAAGGAAGCGTGCATGTCCTCGAACTCCCCCTCGACCATGGCTGATCCCGAGGGCGAGGGACCATCGCTGCGGCTGCTGATCGTCGAGGATGAGGCGCTGGTCGCCATGCTGATCGAGGATGCGCTGACGCTGCACGGCCATCAGGTGGTGGCGATCGCCGACACCGCCGCCGAGGCGATCGAGATCGGCCGGCGCGAACGCCCCGATCTCGCGCTCTGCGACGTCAAGCTCGCCGATGGCGACAGCGGCATCGCCGCCGCCGAGGCGCTGGCCGGGCTCGGCATCGCCTGTCTCTTCCTCAGCGGCAACTGCCCGCCGAGCGGCGGCGATCCGCGCATCATCGGCTGCCTGCCCAAGCCGTTCCACACCGCCACGGTGGGGCAGGCGGTGCGCGCCGCCCATGCCATCGCGTGCGGCGACGTGGCGCCGCGTCTGCCGACGGGGATGGTGGTGTACGGCGCCGCGCGCGGCTGAGCGCTCAGCCTCGCGCCGGCCAGAGCCGCCGCTCGTATCGCAGCGTCGCGAGCGCCTGCTCGGCATGGCGCCAGGCGGTGCGCCAGGGTCGGGCGCGCAGCCGCGCCGGATCCGCGCCGCCGGCGGCGAGCGCGATCGGATCGAGCGCGGCGAGCCCCGAGAAGCGCGTGCCGCGCGCCGCCGCCGCGCGGCACAGCGCCTCGAACCGCGCCATCACCATGCGGTTGGGCCGCGCCCGATCGCGCGAGAGCATCTCGAAACTGTGCGTGACGACGCTGAACACGCCGTCGCCCGCCGCCAGCGCATGATCCAGCGCGCGCGCCATCTCGTCGGCGGTGATGGCGCAGACCTGGGCCGGGCGGACGCGGCCGGGCCGATCGACAAAGGCGCTGACGGGGATTTCGGTAACGCCATGCGCGCGCCAGGGCCGCACCCGATCGGCGGCGCCGGCGATGCCGCAGCCGCGGCCGGCATAGGCCGGGTTGGCGCTCATGTCCCACAGCAGGCCGAGCTGGCCGAGCGCGCGCAGCGTATCGTCGTTGGCGCCGAAATTGCCGGCGCGGAAGGCCGTGGGCGGCGGCGCGCCGGCGGCGATCAGCAGCGCGCGGGCGCACGCGATCAGCCTGGCCTGCTCGGCGGGCGGGAAGCGGGCGAGATCGCGGCCGCGCGGGGCAAGCGGCGGCGTCGCGGCGAAGGCCAGCCATTCGACATGGGCGTGGAGCTGCACCTCATGGCCGCGCGCCAGGATCGGCCCGACCATATCGGCCACGAGCCCGTCGCCATGGACCAGCGCCGGCATCGGATCGACGAAGAACAGCCCCTTGAGGCCATGCGCCTCCAGCCGGTCCATCAGCCAGGGCACGCCGAAATCGCCCGCCGCGCAGCGCCCGAGATAGCTGCTCTCGTAATTGGCGCGCGCCGCCAGACCGCGTGCCTGGCGGCCGGCCGAAAGCTCGGTATCCACGGTGATGACGATCTGCGTCACGATTGCGCGCCGGCGACTCCCTCGGGCTTTTGGCCTTACGCGAAGAAGGTAAAGCCTTTTCCGGCGCATCGCCAATAAGGAAGCATGTCCGCTTGAAGGGCGGCGCGGGGCGGAAGGTGCCGGTCCGGCGCAGCGTTACTGCGGTGTATCGCGGATCGTAGGGCATCACGGACGATGCTTGGTCGGGGAGAGAGGATTCGAACCTCCGGCCCCTGCGTCCCGAACACAGTGCTCTACCAGGCTGAGCTACTCCCCGACGGAGCACCGGTCGTTGACTGCTCGGGAGCCGACCGGCGTTGCCAAGCGGGGCGGTCTATAGGCAGGGGCGCGGCGTATCGCAAGCGGTCTTTTTGGGCCCGAACCCGCCTCCCACCATCCGCCGCTTGGGCGGCGGCGCGGGCGGTGCTAGGGGCCGGCATTATGACCACGCCGCTCGATCGCATCCGCAATTTCTCGATCATCGCCCATATCGACCATGGCAAGTCGACACTCGCCGACCGGCTGATCCAGCGCACCGGCGGCCTGTCCGACCGCGAGATGACCGCGCAGGTGCTCGACAATATGGAGATCGAGAAGGAGCGCGGCATCACGATCAAGGCGCAGACCGTGCGGTTGGACTATAAGGGCTATGTCCTCAACCTGATGGACACGCCCGGCCATGTCGACTTCGCCTATGAGGTGAGCCGCAGCCTCGCCGCCTGCGAGGGCGCGCTGCTGGTGGTGGATGCGGCCCAGGGCGTCGAGGCGCAGACGCTGGCCAATGTCTATCAGTCGATCGAGCACGATCACGAGATCGTGCCGGTGATCAACAAGATCGATCTGCCCGCCGCCGAGCCCGACAAGGTCAAGGCCGAGATCGAGGATATTATCGGCCTGCCCGCCGATGACGCCGTGCTCGCCTCGGCCAAGTCCGGGATCGGCATCGACGAGATCCTCGATGCCATCGTCGCGCGCATCCCCGCGCCCAAGGGCGACAGCGAGGCGCCGCTCAAGGCGATGCTCGTGGACAGCTGGTACGATCCCTATCTGGGCGTGGTGATTCTGGTGCGTGTGGTGGATGGCGTGCTGCGCAAGGGCCAGCAGATCAAGTTCATGAACGCCGGCACCACCCATCTGGTCGATCGCGTCGGCTGTTTCCGGCCCAAGATCGAGCAGCTTGCCGATCTCGGCCCCGGCGAGATCGGCTTCATCACCGCGCAGATCAAGGAAATCACCGAGACCCGCGTGGGCGACACCATCACCGATGCCCGGCGCCCGGCGCCGGCGGCGCTGGCGGGCTTCAAGGAAGTCCAGCCGGTGGTGTTCTGCGGCCTCTTCCCCGTCGATGCGAACGACTTTGAGAAGCTGCGCGAATCCATCTCCAAGCTGCGGCTCAACGACGCCTCGTTCAGCTTCGAGATGGAGACGTCGGCGGCGCTGGGCTTCGGCTTCCGCTGCGGCTTTCTCGGGCTGCTTCATCTCGAGATCATCCAGGAGCGGCTGACCCGCGAATATGATCTCGATCTCATCACCACCGCGCCCTCGGTCGTCTACCACATCCATCTGACGCATTCGAAGACCGAGGATGCGCACATGATCGAGCTGCACAACCCGGCCGACATGCCCGATCCCAACCGGATCGAATCGATCGAGGAACCCTGGATCGAGGCGACCATCTACGTGCCGGACGAATATCTCGGCGCCATCCTCAAGCTGTGCCAGGATCGGCGCGGCATCCAGCAGGATCTCACCTATGTCGGCGGCCGCGCGCAGCTGCGGTACGAGCTGCCGCTCAACGAAGTGGTGTTCGATTTCTACGATCGGCTCAAATCGATCAGCCGGGGCTATGCCAGCTTCGACTATCACCAGATCGGCTATCGCGAGGGCGATCTCGTGAAGATGAGCATTCTCGTCAACAATGAGCCCGTCGACGCGCTGTCGATGATCGTCCACCGCGCCGCCGCCGAGGCGCGCGGGCGGCATATGTGCGAGCGGCTCAAGGATCTGATTCCCCGCCACCTCTTCAAGATCCCGATCCAGGCGGCGATCGGCGGCAAGGTGATCGCGCGCGAGACGATCGCGGCGCTGCGCAAGGACGTGACCGCCAAATGCTATGGCGGCGACATCACCCGCAAGCGCAAGCTCCTCGAGAAGCAGAAGGAGGGCAAGAAGCGGATGCGCGAATATGGATCGGTGCAGATCCCGCAGGAGGCCTTCATCGCCGCGCTGCGCATGGGCGACGAGGCGTAAGGCGCGGCGGGCATTAACCCTATGGCAAGCCACGTGGCCTATGCTGGGCCTATGGTTCGCACGGCCGCCCTTTACCGTTTCTGGCGCGATACGCGCGGCGCCGCGCCGGTGGATTATGCGCTGGCGCTCGGGCTCGTCGCGATCGGGCGCAGCCTCGCCATGGCGCATGGCGAGGCCCTGGCCGCGCTTCTCAAGCCCTTGCTTCCCGGCTGAACTTCCTTTCACATCACGGCCATCGCCGGAACGCGGCCAAGCCGCTATGCGCCGGCCTGCGGGATGCCGCGCGCCGCCCGGCCGGCCCGGCGGCAGCCCGCCTTTCGGGAGTGGACCAGAGTTATGTGCGGCATCATCGGCATTTTGGGTGCGGCTCCGGTGGCGGGGCGGTTGCTGGAAGGGCTGCGGCGGCTGGAATATCGCGGCTATGATTCGGCCGGCATCGCCACGGTCACCGACGGATCGATCGAGCGCCGCCGCGCCGCCGGCAAGCTCGACAATCTCGCCGCGGTGCTCGCGGCCGAGCCGCTGCCGGGGCTGATCGGCATCGCCCATACGCGCTGGGCCACGCACGGCGCGCCGACCGAAGACAATGCCCATCCCCATGCCACCGAGCATGTCGCGGTGGTGCACAATGGCATCATCGAGAATTTCAAGCCGCTGCGCGACGAGCTGATCGCCAAGGGCCATCGCTTCGCCTCGCAGACCGACACGGAAGTGGTGGCGCACCTCGTCTCGGAGCAGATCGAGGCGGGGATCGATCCGGTCGAGGCGGTGCGCACCAGCCTCAAGCGGCTGCACGGCGCCTTCGCGCTGGCGCTGGTCTTCGCCGATCATCCCGATCTGCTGATCGGCGCGCGGCTCGGATCGCCGCTGGTCGTCGGCTATGGCGAGGATGGCGAGATCTATCTCGGCTCCGACGCGATCGCGCTCGCGCCGCTCACCCAGCGCATCGCCTATCTGGACGAGGGCGACTGGGTGGTCATCACCCGCGCCGGCGCACAGATCTACGATCGCGACGATCACCCCGTCGAGCGGCCGGTGACGCTGTCCGGCGCGACGGGAGCGATGATCTCCAAGGGCAATTACCGGCACTTCATGCTCAAGGAGATCCATGAGCAGCCGATCGTCGTCGCCCAGACGCTGCGCACCTATCTGCGCCGGCTGGAGGGCGAGCTGGCGCCGCCGCCCGAGGATATCGATCTCGCCAGCGTGCGCCGCGTCACCATCGTCGCGTGCGGCACCAGCTTCTATGCGGGCATGGTGGCGAAATATTGGTTCGAGCAGTTCGCGCGCGTGCCGGTCGATATCGATGTGGCGAGCGAGTTCCGCTATCGCGAGCCGATCATGGAGGAGGGCGGCCTGGCGCTATTCATCTCGCAATCCGGCGAGACGGCGGACACGCTCGCGGCGCTCCGCCACGCCCGCGCCTCGGGGCAGAAGATCGCCGTCGTCGTCAACGTGCCGACCTCGACCATGGCGCGCGAGGCGGATCTGCTGCTGCCCACCCATGCCGGCCCCGAGATCGGCGTCGCCTCGACCAAGGCCTTTACCTGCCAGCTCGCGGTGCTCGCCGCGCTGGCGGCCAGCCTCGCCCGCGCCAAGGGGCGGCTGAGCCAGGAGGAGGAGCGCCGCATCGTCCGGCATCTCTCCGAGGCGCCCGCCGCGATCAACGGCGCGCTCGCCTATGACGAGGCGATCGAGGCGCTCGCCGCGACCATCGCGCCGGCCCGCGACGTGCTGTATCTGGGCCGCGGCCCCGATTATCCGCTGGCCCTGGAAGGCGCGCTGAAGCTGAAGGAAATCAGCTATATCCACGCCGAAGGCTATGCCGCCGGCGAGATGAAGCACGGCCCCATCGCTTTGATCGACGATGCCGTGCCGGTGGTGGTGATCGCGCCGTCCGGCCCGCTGTTCGACAAGACGGTGTCCAACATGCAGGAAGTGCAGGCGCGCGGCGGCCAGGTGATCCTGATCTCGGACTATGACGGCATCGAGGCGGCGGGCGAGGGCTGCGTCGCGACGCTGACCATGCCCAAGGTCCATCCGCTGATCGCGCCGATCGTCTACGCCATCCCGGTGCAGCTGCTCGCCTATCATGTCGCCGTCGCCAAGGGCACCGATGTCGATCAGCCGCGCAACCTGGCGAAGAGCGTGACGGTCGAGTGAGCCGGGCATGATCGTCGCCGGCGGATGCCATTGCGGGCTGGTGCGGTTCGAGGCCTCGGTGCCGGGGCCGGCGCTGGAGGTGCGCGCCTGCGCCTGTTCGCGCTGCCGGATGACGGGCCATCTCCATCTGCTGGTGCCCGAAACGCGCTTCCGCCTGGTCGAGGGGCAGCGCGAGACGAGCAGCTACCGCTTCGCCAGCGGCAAGGCGCGCCATGTCTTTTGCAGCCAGTGCGGGGTGGAGAGTTTCTTCCGCCCCGCCGCGCCGGCGGGGATGATGAGCATCAATTATCGCTGTCTGGACGAGGATCAGGGCCTGTCGGCGACGATCCTGCCGCTCGATTGAGCGGCGCGGCGCCGGGCCGTGCGGCGAGACAGGCGGCCAGCCCGGCGCGGTAATCGGGGTAGACGGGGCGCCAGCCGAGCAGGCGGCGCGCCTTGCCGGTGGCGATGCGGCGAGTTTCGGCGAAGAAGCCGCGCGTCAGCGGGGACAGCGCGGGATCGTCCGGCGGCAGCAGCGGCGGCGGCGCCCGGCCGAGCAGGCGGCAGGCCTGCTCCACCACCGCATTCTGGCTCGCGGGCTCGTCGTCCGCCAGATTGTAGGCGCCGGCGGGCGCGTCCAGCGCGGCGATCACGCCCCGCGCGATATCCTCGACATGGATGCGGCTGAACAGCTGGCCCGGCAGATCGACGCGGTGCGCGCGGCCCTGCTCCACCCGCTCCAGCGCGGAGCGGCCGGGGCCGTAGATGCCGGGCAGGCGGAAGACGCGCGCGCCGCGTGCGAGCCAGGCGGCATCGGCGGCGGCGCGCGCCTGGCGCCGCCCGCGCCCGATGGCGGCGCTTTCGTCCACCCAGGCGCCGCCGCTGTCGCCATAGACGCCGGTCGAGGAGAAATAGCCGATCCACCGCCCGTCCAGCGCATCGCCATAGCGGGCGAGCACCGGGTCCGCGCCGGTCTCGTCGGGGGGCACCGAGCTGAGCACCGCATCGGCGCCGGCGAGCGCGACGCGCACCGCCGCCTCGTCGGCAAAGGCCAGCGCGCCGGCCGCCGCCGCGCGGCGCGTGCCGGCCACCCGCCAGCCCTGCGCCTCGAGCCTTCGGCGAAGATGGCCGGCGCTGAAGCCAAGGCCGAAAATGAAGAGCCCCGGCACCTCGCACGCTCCCGCACATCCGCGAATGGCTGCCGGTTGTAGAGGCACTTGGCCGCGCGTAGAAGCCGGACATGGATAGCCCCAACGCCATCGCCACCCCGCACCCCATTTTGCGCAGCGATTATCGTCCGCCCGCCTGGCTGGTGCCGGCGGTGCATCTCGAGGTCGAGCTGGATCCGGCGGCGACACGGGTGCGCGCGCGGCTCTCGGTGGAGCCGCAGGGCGGCACGCCGGGCGCGCCGCTGCGGCTGGATGGCGCGCCGGGCATGGTGCCCGAGCGGATCGCGGTGGATGGCCGTCCGCTCGGCGCCGAGGAATGGCGGATCGAGGGCGAGCAGCTGGTGATCCCGCTCGATCAGGGCGCGCATATCGTCGACACCGAGGTGGTGATCGCGCCCGAGGGCAATACGCAGCTGATGGGGCTCTACGCCAGCGGCGGGCTGCTCTGCACCCAGTGCGAGGCCGAGGGCTTTCGCCGCATCACCTTCTTCCCCGATCGTCCCGACGTGCTCAGCCGCTACACGGTGCGCATGGTGGCGGATCGCGCGCGCTATCCGGTGCTGCTCGCCAATGGCGACCAGACCGGCACGGGCGACATGACCGATGGCCGGCACTGGGCCGAATGGCACGATCCCTTCCCCAAGCCCTGCTATCTCTTCGCCATGGTGGCGGGCGATCTGAAGGCCAATCGCGATCGCTTCGTCACCGCCTCGGGGCGGAGCGTGGAGCTGGGCATCTGGGTGCGCGAGGCGGACCTGCCCCGCACCGCCCATGCCATGGCCGCGCTCAAGGCCTCGATGGCGTGGGACGAGCGCGTCTATGGCCGCGAATATGATCTCTCCATCTTCAACATCGTCGCGGTGGCCGACTTCAACTTCGGCGCGATGGAGAACAAGGGCCTCAACATTTTCAACTCGCGCTACATCCTCGCCGATCCCGAGACGGCGACCGATGCCGACTACGATGCCGTGGCGGGGGTGGTGGCGCACGAATATTTCCACAATTGGTCGGGCAACCGCGTCACCTGCCGCGACTGGTTCCAGCTGAGCCTGAAGGAAGGCTTCACCGTCTTCCGCGATCAGGAATTCTCGGCCGATCAGGGCAGCCGCGCGGTCAAGCGGATCGAGGATGTGCGGGTGCTGCGCGCGGCGCAATTCCCCGAGGATGCCGGCCCGCTCGCTCATCCGATCCGGCCCGATTCCTACCTCGAAATCTCCAATTTCTACACGGCCACCATCTACAACAAGGGGGCCGAGGTGATCCGCATGCTGCATACCATGCTGGGCGCCGAGGGCTTTCGTCGCGGCAGCGACCGCTATTTCGACGAGAATGACGGCACCGCCGCGACCTGCGAGGATTTCCTGCGGGCGATGGAAACCGCCAATGGCGTCGATCTCGGCGGCTTCCGGCGCTGGTATGGCCAGGCCGGCACGCCGCGGGTGCGCGCGCTGCTCAGCCATGATGCGGCCAGCGGCACCGCCCGGCTCAGCCTCGCGCAGATCGTGCCGCCCACGCCCGGCCAGCCCGACAAGCTGCCCATGCCGATCCCGCTGCGGCTGGCGCTGTTCGGCGCCGAGAGCGGGCGCACGCTCGTGCCCGAGCGGGTGCATATCCTCTCGGAGGCGGAGGACAGCATCCTCTTCCCCGCGATCGGCGAGCGGCCGGTGCTGTCGATCAACCGCGGCTTCTCCGCGCCGGTGGTGATCGAGAGCGATCGCAGCGCCGAGGATCTCGCCTTCCTCTCCGCGCATGACGACGATCCCTTCGCGCGGTTCGAGGCGATGCAGCAGCTGATGGTGGATACGCTGGTGGCGCTGATCGAGGGCCGGCCCGCCGACGAGGCGGCGGTGATCGAGGCGGTGCGCACCACGCTCGCCGACGAGGCGCTCGACGCCGCCTTTGTCGGCGAAGCCGTGCTGCTGCCGACCGAGGCCTTTCTCGGCGATCAGCTCGCCCAGGTCGATCCGGTCGCGATCCGGCGCGCGCGCGAAGGGCTGCGCCAGCGTCTCGGCCGCACGCTCGAGGCGCAGTGGCGCGCCGCCTATGCCGCCACCGCCGCCAACGGCTTCGCGCTCACGCCGGTCGCCAAGGGGCGCCGCCGGCTGCGCACCGTGGCGCTCGGCTATATCGCGGCGTCGGGCGCGGCGGATGCGGCGGCGCTGGCGCTCGCCCAGTTCGAGGCCGCCGACAATATGACCGACCGCTACGGCGCGCTGGGCGTGCTCGGCTCGATGGTGGCGCCGGAGCGGGAGCGGGCACTTGAGGGCTTTTACGAGCGCTACCGGGCCGATGCGCTGGTGCTCGACAAATGGTTCACCGTCCAGGCGCTGTCGACGCGCGAGGACACGGCCGAGCAGGTCGCCCGGCTCGCGCGCCACCCGGATTTCACGCTCGCCAATCCCAACCGGCTGCGTGCGCTGGTGGGCGCCTTCGCGGCCAACCAGCATGCCTTCCACGCCGCCGACGGATCGGGCTACCGCTTTGTCGCCGACATGATCCTGGCGGCGGATCCGATCAATGCGCAGACGGCGGCGCGGCTGGTGCCGCCGCTCGGCCGCTGGCGCCGGTTCGAGCCGATGCGCGCCGCGCTGATGCGCGCCGAGCTGGAGCGGATCGTCGCCACGCCGGGGCTCAGCCGCGACGTGTTCGAGCAGGCCTCCAAGAGCCTGGGCTGAGCCGCACGCCCCACGCCGCGCCGCTCGCGGCACGGCGTCGGGCGAAGGCCGGGGGGGCGGCTAGCGGCCCACCCAATCGGCGATCTGCACCGCCACGTCGTTCGCGGCCTGCGAGAGCGCGGGCGTCACCGCCGGCGCCGTGACCGCGGTGACCGGCACATGCGCCTCGAAGCGGCGCGTCATCGCGTCCTGGTTGGGCGTCTTCAGCACCGCATCGACGACGAGATCGACGCGGCGCTGCCCGGCATCGACCGAAAGCGTGTCGATCCGCGAATTGAGCACGCTGCCGCCCGCCAGATGATAGTCGCGCCCTTCCAGCGCCGGCCGGCCGGTGCGCGCGCGGATCGTCTCCATCAGCAGATCGCGGAACAGACGCGCCGGCGAATCGGCATATTGCGCGTCCTTGAGATAGGCGAGATCGGCGGCGCCGCTGCGCACCGGCACGCGCGGCGCGGCCAGCTCGTTCGGCGTGGTCGGCACCATCACCGTCACCGCGCGGGCCGGCGTGAGCGGCGCGCCGGCATCGGCGGGGGCCATGGCGGCGGGGGCGAAGCGGATCAGGCTGGGCGGCGGCTTGGGACCGAAGCTGACGCAGCCGGGCAGCAGGGCCAGCGCCGCCAATGCCAGCGCCGATCCCGCAGCGCTCATGCCTTTCGCCTGTCTCATGCTCATTTGCCCTTATAGACGGGAAGACGATTGCCACCCAGCACGCCGCCCGCGCCGCTGTTGTTCAGCCGGTTGGCGGTGGCGGTCAGCGCATCGGCCATTTCCGAGAGATCGCGCACCAGCCGGTTGATGTTCGGCGCCGTCTCGGTGGTCAGCTGGGTCACGCCCGGCTTGGCGTCGGCCACCAGCTTGTCGATCTCGCCGGCGGTATGGTGGGCGGACGCGATCGTCTGGCGCAGCTCGGCCATCGACTGGCGGACATCGCCGTCCATCACCGAATTGGTGGTGGTGGCGACCTTGGCGATCTCGTCGGCGGCATGGCCGGCCTGCTGGATCGCCAGATTGGCGGAGGCGATCGTCTGGCGCAGCTGCGGCGAGCCCGCCGCCAGATCGCTCGTCACCTTATCGATATTCTCGAGAATATGGTGGATCGAGTTCTGGTTGCGGTCGTCCAGCAGATCGCCGAGGCGCTGGGTGAGCGTGGACAGCTTGTCGAGCAGCTGCGGCGCGGAGTTGAGCAGCTGGCCCACCAGCCCCGGCTTGGTGGGAATGACGGGCGCGCCGAACGGGCCGATCGCGGTGATCGGCGCGGCGCCCTTGATCGCGCCCGCCAGATTGATCTGGCTGACCCCGGTGAAGCCGACGCCCGAAATGGTGGCGGTGGTGCCCTGCAGGATCGGCGTCGAATCATCCACCGAGATGCGCACCCGCACCAGCTGCGGGCTGTCCGGCATCAGCTTGATATCGTCGATCTTGCCGACCGGCACGCCCGAGAAGGTGACGGCCGATCCCTTGGCGAGCCCTTCCACCGAATTGGGGAAGAAGATGTCGTATTTCTGCTGATGGCCATTGCCGATCTGCGCCATCCACACGATGAACACCACGGCGACGGCGATGATGGCCAGCACCACGCCCCCGACCAGAACATGATTGGACCGCGTTTCCATAGCCTCGCTCAAGCCCCCGTGCCGGCGCCGGCCGGGTGCCGGGGCGCATCGCTGTTGGTGTGGCCGGCGCGATCGGCGGCGTCCTCGGCCGCGCGGCCGCGCGGGCCGTTGAAATAGCTCTGGATCCAGGGATGATCCAAGGCCAGGAGTTCGGGAATGGTGCCGACCGCGACCACCTTGTGATCGGCCAGCACCGCCACCCTGTCGCAGATCGCGTAGAGCGTATCGAGATCATGGGTGATGAGGAACACGCTGTGCCCCAGCGTGGCGCTCAGATCCTTGGTGAGCGCGTCGAAGCCGGCGGCGCCGATCGGATCGAGCCCGGCGGTGGGCTCGTCGAGGAAGAGCAGCTCGGGATCGAGCGCGAGCGCGCGCGACAGGCCGGCGCGCTTGCGCATGCCGCCCGAAAGCTCGGAGGGGAATTTCGCCCCCGCCTCGGCGGGCAGGCCGGTGGCCACCAGCTTGTAGGTGGCGATCTCGTCGAGCAGCTGGCGATCGATGCGCGGATAGAATTCGCGGATCGGCACCTGGATATTCTCGGCGACGGTGAGGGTGGAGAAGAGCGCCCCGTCCTGGAACAGCACGCCCCAGCGGCTGCGCAGCCGGGTCTGCTCCTCCTCGGAGCGTCCCACCGTCTCCTCGTTGAACACGCGCACCTCGCCCTCGGCCGGGGTCTGCAGGCCGATGATCGAGCGCATCAGCACCGATTTGCCCGTGCCCGAGCCACCGACCACGCCCAGAATCTCGCCGCGGCGCATGTCCAGATCGAGCTTGTCGTGCACCACCTGGTCGCCGAAGCGGTTGGTGAGGCCGCGCACGCGGATGATGACATCCTCGCCCTCGTCCAGGATCGGTTCGGTGCCCATCAGATCCACCCGATCATGGTGAAGAAGACGGCGAAGAAGGCGTCGAGCACGATCACGAGGAAGATCGACTGGACCACCGCCGAGGTGGTGCGCAGCCCCACTTCCTCGGCATTGCCTTCCACCTGCATGCCCTGGAAGCAGCCGGCCATGGCGATGATCATGCCGAAGACGGGCGCCTTGATGAGGCCGCCCCACAGGTCGGTCATCGGCACCACCTCGCGGATGCGCGCGACAAAGGTGACCGGCGGAATGCCCAGCTGCAGCCAGCACAGCAGCCCGCCGCCCACCAGCGCCACCAGCATCGCGTAGAAGGACAGAAGCGGCATCGCCACCAGCGTCGCGATCACGCGCGGCAGCACCAGCACCTGCATGGGCGAGAGGCCCATGGTGCGCATCGCATCCACCTCTTCGGCAAGACGCATCGATCCGATCTGCGCGGCGAAGGCCGAGCCTGACCGGCCGGCGACCATGATCGCGGTCATCAGCACGCCCAGCTCGCGCATGGTGAGGCGGCCGATCAGATTGACGGTGAACACCTCGGCGCCGAACTGGCGCAGCTGCACCGCGCCCTGCTGGGCGATGACGATGCCGATCAGGAAGCTCATCAGCCCGATGATGCCGAGCGCGTCGATACCGACGACCTCGATCTGGCGGACCACGGCATTGGTGCGGAAGCGGCGGGGGTTGAGCACCACCTGCCACACCGCCAGCACGATGCCGCCGAAAAAGCCGAGCAGCCCGACCAGCGTGTGCAGCGAGACCGCGGTGGCGGCGCCAACATGGTCGAGCACCGCCGCAAGGCCGTGCGCGCCGGCGGGGCGGACGGGGGCTGGCTGATCGACCTCGCTGACCTTCTCGATCAGCCGTCGCGCGGTATCGTCCGCGCCCTCGATCGCGACCTGGTGATCGCGCTCCAGCCGGCGCACCACCCAGGCGCCCACCGTGTCGATCCGCCCGATGCCGGACAGGTCCACGGTGCGCGGCGCGCGCGGCAGATGCTCAAGCCGGCGCGGCACCTCGCCCAGCGTGGGCAGGGTGAGATCGCCGGTGAAGCGGAGCGTATCGCCCTCTTCGGTGAAATTGGCCGGTGTCGCGCTCATGCAGCGGGGGTGATGGGGCAGATCGCGGCGCGCGGCAAGCGCTCGCATGCGCGCCGGAAACCTGCCAAAGCGGCGCCTATGGACAAGCGGATCATCAGCGGAGCGGCCGACGGAGGCGGCGACGGGCGCAAGGGCGGGACATTGTCGGCTAAACCTGCATCAGCCACACGGGTTCCGTCATGCCGGTGACGGCGCTGCTGCTCGCCGGCCGGCGTCCCGGCGTCGATCCGCTCGCCGCTAGCCGCGGCGTCGCGCTCAAGGCGCTGCTGCCGGTGGCCGGCACGCCGATGGTGGCGCGCGTCGCCGCCACGCTGCTGGCCACGCCCGAAATCGGCGAGCTGGTGGTGATGACGCAGGACGTGGCGCCGATCCGCGCCGCGCTGCCGGCCGATCCGCGCCTCCGCTTCGCGCCGTCGGGGGATGGCATCGCGCGCTCGATCGCGGGGGCGCTGGAGGCGGGCGGCCTCGGCTTCCCGCTCTTCGTCACCACCGCCGATCATGTGCTGCTGCGCCCCGCCACCATCGCCGCCTTCCTCGCCGGCGCGGCGGGCGCGGACGTGGCGGTAGGCGCGGTGGAGCGGCGCGTGGTGGAGGCGCGCTTCCCCGCCACGCGGCGCACCTGGCTGCGCTTTCGCGGCGGCGACTGGACGGGCGCCAACCTCTTCCATTTCGCCGGTCCGGCGGCGCTGCCGGTGATCCGCGCCTGGGCGGCGGTGGAGCAGGACCGCAAGAAGGGCTGGAAGCTCATCGCCCGCTTCGGCCCGGTGCTGCTGCTCCGCGCGCTGACGCGCACCATCGGGCTCGCCGCCGCGATCCGCCAGGCGGGGCGGCGGATGGGCGCGGCGGTGGCGCTGGTGCCGCTCGCCGATCCGCTGGCGGCGGTGGATGTCGACAAGCCCGACGATCTCACCCTCGCCGAGGCGGTGCTGGAGGGACGCGCATGAGCGGCAAGCCCGAAATCGCGATCTACGACATGGATCGCACCATCACCCGCACCGGCACCTACACGCCCTTCCTCATCCATGCCGCGCTGGCGCGCGCGCCGTGGCGGCTGGCGCTGCTGCCCGGCGTGATCGGGGCGATGGCCGCCTACGCGCTGAAACGCATCACGCGCGCGCGGCTGAAGGAGATCAACCAGCATCTTCTGCTCGGCCGCCACATCGCGCCGGCCGCGCTCGCGCCGCTGACCCGCCGCTTCGCCGAGCGCACGCTGCGGCTGAACACGCTGCCGGGCGCGCTGCGCCAGATCGCGGAGGACCGCGCCGCCGGCCGGACGCTCGTGATGGCGACCGCCTCCTACCGGCTCTATGTGGAGGCGATCGCCGAGGCGCTCGGCTTCGACGCCGTGATCGCCACCAACTCGATCATCGGCATCGATTCGCGCATCACCGCCAAGATCGACGGCGAAAATTGCTACGGCCCCGCCAAATTGCGGATGATCCAGGCCTGGTTCGCCGCGCAGGGGATCGCGCGCGAGGCGGTGACGGTGCGCTTCTATTCGGACCATGTTTCCGATGCGCCGGTAATGGCCTGGGCCGATCAGGCCTTCGCCACCACGCCCAGCCCGGCGATGCGCGCGCTGGCGATCAAGCGGGGCTGGCCGGTGCTCGACTGGCGCAGATGAACGCCCGCTGTCACGATCGTTCCGCCTCCGTTCAGACCTGTCGTGCCAGAGAGGGCGCCTGGGTCCGATCTTTGGGGAAGAAGAGGGGCAGGTGATGGGCAGGATCAAGGCGGCGATGCTCGGGATCGCGGGCGCGGCCACGCTGCTGGCGGCGGCCAGCCCCGCCGAGGCGCGGGTGAGCGACGGCGTGGCGGTGGCGGCGGGGCTGCTCGGCCTTGGCGTCGGCGTCGCGATCGCCAGCCATGCGCACGATACCTATGCCGATGCGGACGACGACGCGCCGCCGCCCGTCTATTACGCGCCGGCGCCCGTCTATTATGCGCCGCCGCCGCCGCCCAGCTACGCCTATGAATATGTCGAGCACTGCCGGGTGGTGAATCATTGGGACGGCTGGGCCGGCCGCTATCTGGCGACGCGCCGCTGCTGGTAGCGGCGCGCCGCCTCGGGATCAGACGGCGGCGAGCGCCTGGTCGAAATCGGCGATCAGATCCTCCGCCTTCTCCACGCCCACCGAGATGCGCACGAGATTGTCGGTGATGCCAAGCTCGGCCTTGCGCGCGTCGGGCACGGACAGGTGGGTCATCGCCGCCGGCGCCGACGCCAGCGTCTCGGTGCCGCCCAGGCTCACCGCCAGCTTGGCGATCTTCAGGCTGTCGAGAAAGGCGAAGCTCTCGCGCTCGCCGCCCTTGAGGTAGAGCGAGAAGGTCGAGCCCGCGCCCGAACAATGGCGGCGATAGATATCCGCCTGGCGCGAGGCGGGATCGAGGAAGCCGAGATAGCCGACGCTTTCGATCTTGGGATGATCGCGGAAGAAGGCGCACACCTTCTCGGCATTTTCGCCCGCGCGGGTCATGCGCAGTTCCAGCGTCTCCAGGCTGCGCAGCAGCATCCACGCCGAGTGCGGATCGGTGATCGTGCCGATCGTGTTGCGCATCATGCGGATGGGGTTGATCGCCGCCTTGGCGCCCGTGACCCCGCCCGCGACGAGATCGGAATGGCCTCCGGCATATTTGGTGAGGCTGTAGACGACGAGATCCGCGCCGTGGCGCAGCGGCTGCTGCCAGAGCGGCCCGAGAAACGTGTTGTCGATCGCGATCGGCGGCTTCTCCTCGCCGAACAGACGATCCCGCACCCGCGCCACCGCCTCGACATCGACCAGCGCGTTGGTGGGGTTGGCCGGGCTCTCGAGATAGATCAGGGCGACGCGGCCCTGCGACTGCGCGCGCGCCACCACCGCTTCGATCTCCGGCTCGGTCGCGCCGGCGGGGAAATCGAGCCAGGTGACGCCGAAGCGGCCGAGAATGCGCCCGATCAGCGTCTCGGTGGCCGCATAGAGCGGCGCCGAATGGACGATGACGTCGCCCGGCTTGACCAGCGCGAGCATCATGGTGGCGATGGCGGACATGCCGGAGGAGAAGGTCAGCGCATCCTCGGCATCGTCCCAGATGCTCAGGCGATCCTCGAGAATCTCCTGGTTGGGGCCGTTGAAGCGCGAATAGACCAGCCCCTCGGCGCCGCCCGGACGCTTGCCCGTCACGCCCTCGAAATGGCGCTTGCCGGCGGCGGCATTCTCGAAAACGAAGGTGGAGGTGAGGAAGATGGGCGGCTTGAGCGATCCCTCCGAAAGCGCGGGATCGAAGGCATGGCCCATCATCAGCGTCGACGGGCTGAGCCGGTGCTCGCCCAGCGCGAGGACATCGGCCTTGGGGCGGCGGCGCGGGCTGACGGCGGTGAGCTCGGCCTCGGTCTCGGGCGTGTCGGTCATGGCATCCTCAATTTTGTCGCTCGGCGAGCGGATGGCCTGCTCTAGAGCGGGATCGGGATCGGCGGAAGGCCGCCGGTCGCTCAGCCGAGCCCGATCAGCGCGATGCCCCGGCCATAGCCGGGCTCGCCGCGATGCGTGGCGCGGCGATAGCTGAAGAAGCGCGCCTCGTCGGCATAGGTGTCGAGCCCCAGCGCGTCGATCCGCGCCAGGCCCGCGGCGGCGAGGCGGTGCGTCACATAGGCTTCGATATCGAACTGGTAATGGCCGGGCCGGCCATCGAGGAAGAAGCGCTCATTGTCGGGATCGGCGGCGGTGAAACGCTGCTGGAAGGCGGCGTCCACCTCGTAGCTGGCGCGCGCGATGCACGGGCCGATCGCGGCGGCGATGTTCTGGCGGTGCGCGCCGAGCTGCTCCATCGCCCCGATCACCGCGTCGGTGACGCCGTCGAGCGCGCCGCGCCAGCCGGCATGGGCCGCACCGACCACGCCGGCGCGCGTATCGGCAAGCAGCACCGGCACGCAATCGGCGCTGAGCACGCCCAGCACCAGCCCCGGCCGATCGGTGGCCAGCGCATCGGCGCGCGGGCGCTCGGCATCGGGCCAGGCGGCGCGCGCGATCACCGCATCGGCGCTATGGATCTGGTGAACCGTCACCAGCGCGGCGCCGGGCCGCACCGCCTCCGCCGCGCGCCGGCGATTTTCCGCCACGGCGGCGGGATCGTCGTCCGATCCGAGGCCGACATTGAGGCCGGCATAGAGCCCGGTCGAGACGCCGCCGGCGCGGCCGAGAAAGGCGTGCGGCACGTCCGCCAGCGCGGCGCTGCGAATGGGATCGATCATGCGGACCTCCGGAAGATAGGGGGAAAGCGTCAGCCCGCCGGCACCGGCCAATCGGGCGCGGACAGGCGAAGCAGCTTGAACAGCGTGCCCATCTCCGCCGCATCGACCAGCCGGCGGCGCGCGGCGGCGATCTCGTCCGCGCGCGCCGGCGCGGCGCGGGCGAGCGCGGCGGCCCGCGCGGCGATGCCCAGCGCCTCAAGCCAGGCGCCCTGGTCGCGCAGCGGGTAGGCGACGGCGCCGGCGCGCGTCGCCGCTTCGGCCAGCGCCTGAAAATCGACATGGGCGGTAAGATCGCAGGTGCCCGGCGCCTCGAAGGGATCGGCGAAGCGATGCGCGCGCACCGCCTGCAGCGTGTCGCCCAGGCCCGGCGCCGCATAGCCATAATCGATCACCAGCGCCGCGCCGCCCTGGCGGGCGAGACGGCCGGCGAGCTCGCCCATCACGGCGACGCTGGCGGGCGAGGTCTCGATCGTCGCGCCGGGGGCGGCGCCGGCGGCGAAGGACGGGAGGGCGGCATCGAAGCGCTGCGCGCCGAGGCCGGGCGCGAAGCGTCCATCGACCAGCCCGACCATGCGTTCCCGCCAATCCCGATCGCCGCGCACAATCTGGCGGATCGGCAGCGCGTCGAAAAATTCGTTGGCCACGACGAGCAGCGGCCGATCCGCGGGCAGGGTGGCGAGCGTATCGTGGTGGCGGGCCAGGGGCAGCCGCCGGCTTTGCGCCTCGCGTAGCACCGGGCTGGTCTCGACCAGATGGATGTCGGGCGCGAGGCCGGCGCGCGCCATGGCGCGCAGCGCATCTTCGGCGAGCGTGCCGCGCCCCGGCCCGAGCTCGACATAGGCGAGCGTCGGGCGCCCCGCGCGCAGCCACAGATCGGCGAGGCAGAGGCCGATCAGCTCGCCGAACATCTGGCTGATCTCGGGCGCGGTGGTGAAATCGCCGGCCGCGCCCAGCGGATCGCGCGTGGCGTAATAGTGCTGGTTGGCGAGCGCCATATATTCGGCCAGCGGCATGGCGCCGCCGCGCTCGATGCGGCGGCGCAGGCGCGCCTCGAGATCAGGCGACGCTGGCATTCCCGGCCACGGGCTCCACGCGCTGGCGCCGGCCGGGGGCGGTGGCGATCAGATAGAGGCCGAGCAGGATCATCGGCAGGCACAGCCACTGGCCCATATGGAGATGGGTGACGCGGGCGAATTCCTCCAGCTGCTCGTCCGGCTCGCGGAAGAATTCGACGATGAAACGGAACGCGCCATAGCCCGCCAGGAACAGGCCGGTGAGGAAGCCGGGCTTGTAGCGCGCGATGGCGCTGCGCCAGAAGACGAGGCTGAGCAGCACGCCCAGCGCGATCCCCTCGAGCGCGGCCTCGTAGAGCTGGCTGGGGTGGCGCGGCACATTGCCGCCGCCGGGGAAGACGATCGCCCACGGCACCGTCGCGACCTTGCCCCACAGCTCGCCATTCACGAAATTGGCGAGGCGAACAAGGAAGATGCCGATCGGCACCACGACCGCCACATAATCACACACGCGCAGGAAGCGGAGATGCTCGCGACGGCAGAAGAGCAACAGCGCGATGGTGGTGCCGATCACCCCGCCATGGAAGGACATGCCGCCTTCCCAGAGCTTGAAAATGTCGAGCGGGTGCTGGACGTAATAATCCGGCCGGTAGAAGAGGACATAGCCGAGCCGCCCGCCGAGCAGGATGCCGAGCGTGGCGTAGAAGACGAAATCATCGGCGTGGCGCCGCGCCATCGGCGCGCCCGGCCGATCCAGCAGCCGCCCGAGATAATACCAGCCGAGCAGGATGCCGCCGATATAGCCGAGCGAATACCAGCGGATCGCCAGCGGCCCGAGCTGCAGCGCCACCGGCGACAGGCCGAGATCGGTGAAATGGGTGAAGGCGGACGGATCGACGATCATGGCGGCTCCATAGGCGAGGCCGTGGCGGCGGGAAAGCGGGGAGGCGGCGATTGCGCCCGCGCCCGCGGCTGCGCTACCCGGCGGCGGGGCGTTTCGCCGGGCCGCCGCCTTGTCCCGCCGTCCCACCTATCGCGAGGCTTTGCCCGATGACCGATCTGCCGCCCCAGCACCCCGCCCTGCCGCAGCCCCGCATCGGCGTGCTGCTCGTCAATCTCGGCACGCCCGATGCCGCCGAGGCGACGGCGGTGCGCCGCTACCTGGCCGAATTCCTGTCGGACCCGCGCGTGGTGGAGCTGCCGCGCCTGGCGTGGAAGCCGATCCTGCACGGCATCATCCTGCGGACGCGCCCCGCCCGCTCGGCCGAGGCCTATCGCCAGGTCTGGACCGAGGACGGCTCGCCGCTGGCGGCGATCACCCGCGCCCAGGCGACCGCGCTCAAGACCGCCTTCGGGCCCGACGTGCTGGTGGACTATGCGATGCGCTATGGCCGGCCGGCGATCGCGGACCGGCTCGAAGCGCTCAAGGAGGCGGGGTGCGCGCGCATCCTGGTGGCGCCGCTCTATCCGCAATATTGCGCGGCGACCACCGCCACCGCCAATGACGCGGCCTTCGCCGCGCTGGCGCGCATGCGCTGGCAGCCGGCGCTGCGCACCTTGCCCCCCTATTACGACGATCCCGCCTATATCGACGCGCTCGCGCGCTCGATCGAGGCCGCGCTGGCGGCGCTCGATTTCACCCCCGATACGCTGGTGGCGAGCTTTCACGGCATGCCCGAGCGCACGCTGCGGCTGGGCGATCCCTATCATTGCCACTGCCGCAAGACGGCGCGGCTGCTGTCCGAGGCGCTTGGCCGGCCGCTCGTCACCGCCTTCCAGTCGCGATTCGGCAAGGCCAAATGGCTCGAGCCCGCCACCGACACCACGCTCGCGGCGCTGCCGGGCCAGGGCGTGCGGCGCGTGGCGGTGATCGCGCCCGGCTTTTCGGCCGATTGTGTCGAGACGCTGGAAGAACTGGCGATTCGCGGCCGCGAGACTTTCCTGCACGCCGGCGGCGAGGCCTATGCGGTGCTGCCCTGCCTGAATGCGTCTCCGGAAGGGATCGAAATGTTGGCGCGGGTGATCGGCCGGGAGCTTGAAGGCTGGGTGTCGCCCCTGTAGGCCATCCCGGTTAACGGGCGAGAGGAGAAGGGCATGGCGCGCGTCGCAATCGTCACTGGCGGCACCCGGGGAATTGGCGAGGCGATCAGCCTGGCGCTGCAGGACGCCGGCGCGAAAGTGGCCGCCACCTATGCCGGCGATGACGGACGCGCCCAGGCCTTTACCGATCGCACCGGCATCCCGGCCTATAAGTGGGACGTCGCCGATCCCGAGGCGTGCGCCGAGGGCGTGGCGCGGGTGGAGGCCGATCTCGGCGCGGTCGACATTCTCGTCAACAATGCCGGCATCACCCGCGACGCCACCTTCCTCAAGCAGAGCTATGCGCAGTGGAAGGCGGTGATCGACACCAATCTCGGCGGCTGCTTCAACATGGCCAAGGCGGTCTTCCCCGGCATGCGCGCGCGCCAATGGGGGCGGATCGTCAATATCGGCTCGATCAACGGCCAGGCCGGGCAATATGGCCAGGTGAACTACGCCGCCGCCAAATCGGGCATTCACGGCTTCACCAAGGCGCTGGCGCAGGAAGGCGCGCGCGCCGGCATCACCGTCAACGCGATCGCGCCGGGCTATATCGATACCGACATGGTGGCGGCGGTGCCCGAGGAGGTGCTCGACAAAATCGTCGCCAAGATCCCGGTCGGCCGGCTCGGCCAGGCGCACGAGATCGCGCGCGGCGTCGTCTTCCTCACCGCCGAGGATGCCGGCTTCGTCACCGGCTCGACGCTGTCGATCAATGGCGGGCAGCACATGTATTGAGCGCGCGATGGGCGGCCCGGTCAAACGCTCGGTCGCCATCGCCGGCCACGCCACCTCGATCAGCCTCGAGCCGATTTTCTGGGATGCGCTCGGCGCCGCGGCGCGGGCCGAGGGCGTACCGCTCTCCGCGCTGGTCGCGCGGATCGATGCCGCGCGCATCGATGCCGCGCGCGGCGCGGCGGCCGGTCCGCCCGCCAATCTGGCGAGCGCGATCCGCGTCTGGCTGTTCGCGCGCGCCATGGCGGCGATTGACGAGGGTCAAGGCGGGCCGGCGGCGGGCTGACTAGCCCCGGGCCCTATGGCCAAGTCATCCCGATCGGCCGGCGACGCTCGACGCCGCCGGTGCGCGCGCGCCGGAGCGGCTTGCCCCGTTCGGCCAGGCTCCCGGTGCCGCCTCGCTTCAGCCGCGCGATCCGACCGTCGCCGGCCCGCGCCGATCCATGAAAAGGCTTCGCTCGCAGCGATTTGGCTTGTGCGGGACGAAGCCTTGGGCTTGCATGGCCGGGGTGGGGGAAAGTTCGTTACGTTCGTGCTCAAGGGGTCCCTTCATGCGTCTTGCTTTGCTTCTCGGCCTGGCCATGCCTGCGCTGGTCGCCGCCACCGCGCCCGCGCCGCAGTTCGATACCGCGCGCATCTCCAACGATATCCGCACGCTCGCCTCGGATGCGTTCGAGGGGCGGGGGCCGGCGACGGCGGGCGAGGAGAAGACGGTCGCCTATCTCATCCGGCAGATGCAGGCGGCGGGGCTGCAGCCGGGCGGCCCGCTGGTCAACGGCAGGCGCGGCTGGGTGCAGGACGTGCCCTTGCTCCGCTCCGACATCGCCGGCACGCCGCGCCTTTCGATCGACGGCACGCCGCTCGCCCAGGGGCAGGAGATTGCCGTGCGGGCGCCACTGAACGGCGACAAGCAGGTGCGCATCACCGACGCGCCGATGGTCTTCGTCGGCTATGGCGTCACCGCGCCCGAGCGCCGCTGGGACGATTTCAAGACCATGGATGTGAAGGGCAAGATCCTGGTCGTGCTGATCAACGATCCCGATTTCGAGACCGGGGCGGGCGATTTCGGCGGCAAGGCGATGACCTATTACGGCCGCTGGACCTATAAATATGAGGAGGCGGCGCGGCGCGGCGCGCTCGGCACGCTGATCGTCCACGAGACCGCGCCCGCCTCCTATGGCTGGAACACGGTCAAGAACAGCAATGCCAACACCCAGTTCGATATCGTGCGCGATCAGCCCCGGGCGAGCCATGCGCCGCTCGAGGCGTGGATCACGCGCGACGAGGCGGTGGCGCTGTTCAAGGCCTCGGGGCTGGACTTCGACGCGGAGAAGAAGGCGGCGCAGAGCCGCGGCTTCTCGCCCAAGATGCTCAAGCCCCGCTTCTCGGCCGACTACGCCGCCGATGTGGGGGTGATCCACTCCAAGAATGTGCTCGGCCGTGTCGAAGGCGCGGGCCATCCCGACGAGACGGTGCTCTATTCCGCGCATTGGGATCATCTCGGCGTCGGCCTGCCCGATGCGCGCGGCGATCGCATCTATAACGGCGCCGCCGACAATGCCTCGGGCACGGCGGCGCTGCTCGAGCTTGGCCGCGCCTTCGCCAAGGCGCCACGTCCCGATCGCTCGGTGGTCTTCCTCGCCGTCACCGCCGAGGAGAAGGGGCTGCTCGGCTCGGAATATTATGCCAACAACCCCGTCTATCCGCTCGCCACCACCGCGGGCGTGTTCAATATGGACGGGCCGTTCGGGCTCGGCGCGGCGCATGATTTCACCATCTCGGGCAGCGCCAAGCTGGGCCTGCTCGACCAGCTCACCGCCAACGCCGCCGCCCAGGGCCGGCATTATGCGCCGGATTCGCGGCCCGAGGCGGGCAGCTTCTACCGCTCCGACCATTTCTCCTTCGCCAAGAGGGGGGTGCCGGCGATCTCCTACCAGAACGGCATCGATCTGGTGCAGGGCGGCGAAGCGCGCGGCCGCATGCTGCGCGACGCCTATACGCGCGATCGCTACCACCAGCCGGCGGACGAATGGTCGCCCGATATGGATCTGAGCGCGGTGCCGCAGGCGCTCGGCCTGTTGTTCACCACCGGCGAGCAGCTCGCCAACAGCCGCGACTGGCCGAACTGGAGCCAGGACAGCGAATTCCGCGCCGCGCGCGACGCCAGCGCGGCCAGCCGCCGATGATCGCCCGGGGCGGGCGCGACGCCGGGCTCCAGCGGGGCATCGGCGCCTTCGCGCTCGCCGCCGGCGTGGTGAATGTCGTCATCGGCGCGGGCATCTTCAGCCTGCCCGCCGGCATGGCGCGCGCCGCCGGCCCCTATGCGCTGCTCGCCTATCTGCTGTGCGCGCTGGTGATGGCGGCGGTGGTGCTGTGCTTCGCCGAAGCCGGCAGCCGCGTGCCCACCAGCGGCGGCACCTATGGCTATATCGAGGCCGCCTTCGGACCGCTGGCGGGCTTTGTCGCCGGCGTTCTGCTCTGGCTCTCGTGCGTGCTCGCCGCGGGCGGGATCGCGGTCGCCTGCGCCGATGCGCTGGCGCGGCTGGTGCCGGCGCTGGCGAGCCCGCTCGGGCATGCGCTGACGATCCTGGCGCTGCTCGGCGCGCTGGCCGCCGTCAATCTGCGTGGCGTCACCCCGGCGGCGCGGCTGGTGGCGGCGACCACGGTGATCAAGCTGGTGCCGCTGATCCTGTTCGTGGCGGTGGGCAGCCTGTTCCTTGATCCCGCCAAGCTGAGCGCGGGCGCGCAACCCGACGCCGCCGGGATCGGCCGCGCCATCCTGCTGTCGCTCTTCGCCTTCCAAGGCATGGAGACGACGCTGAGCGCGAGCGGCGAGGTGGCCAATCCGGCGCGGGCGCTGCCGCGCGGGCTGGTCGCGGCGATGGCCTTCACCGCACTCGTCTATATTGCCATCCAGCTGGTCGCGCAGGGGCTTCTGGGCGCGGCGCTGCAAGGCTCGACCGCGCCGCTCGCCGATGCGATGGCGACGATCGATCCCCGGCTGGGCACGGTGCTGGTGGTCGGCACCGCGCTGTCGATGGCGGGCTATCTGGCCGGCGACGTGCTCGGCGCGCCGCGCGTGCTGTTCGCCTTCGCGCGTGACGGCTTCCTGCCGCGTCGCCTCGCGGTGCTGAGCCCGCGCGGCCAGGTGCCGGCCGCCGCCATCCTCACCCATGTCGCGATCGCCGCCTTTCTCGCGGTGACGGGGACGTTCGAGACGCTGGTGGTGCTGTCGGTGCTCTCCGCCTGCGCGCTCTATGCGGGCGGCTGCGCGGCGGCGTGGCGGCTGCGCCGTGCCGACGTGGCGGAGGCGGGGCCGCCGCTGCGGCTGCCGCTGCTGGGCCTGTGGGTGGGGCTGGGGGTGATCAGCATGGTCTGCGTCATCGCGCTGGCGCGGTGGGTGGAGATTGGTGCGCTGGCCGGAGAAATCCTCGTGTCGGCGCTGCTTTACCGGCTGGCGCGCCGGTAAGCCGGCTGGCCAAGCGGCGCGCGCTGCCGCAGAGTTGCGCCATGATAGTGCGATTCGCAGCCGCCGCCCTGTTCCTTGGCGTCGCGGCGGAGGCGGCACCGGCGCCCGCACCGGCGCCGCCGACGATGCCGGTGATCACGGCCACGCCGGCCGATATCTACGGTCCGCTCTATCGCGCGGTGGAATTGGCGAGGCTCTTTCCCGACAGCAAGACCTTCGCCGATGCCGTGCCGCGGCGCGATGCCGGCGCGATCCTCGCCGCCTATCGCGAGGAGCAGCCGCGCGGGCCGGCGCTGCGCCGCTTCGTGCTGGCCAATTTCAGCCTGCCCGCCACGCCGGCGCCGCCGCCCCCGGTGGCCGGCGCGCGCGCCACCCCGCTCGCCGCGCATATCGCCGCCTTGTGGCCGGTGCTGACGCGCCAGCCGCTTGCCAGCCCGCCGGGCAGCTCGGCGCTGCCGCTGCCGCGCAGCTATGTCGTGCCCGGCGGCCGCTTCCGCGAAATCTATTACTGGGACAGCTATTTCACCATGCTCGGCCTGGCGCGCGACGGCCGCGCCGACCTGGTGGACGCGATGGTCGAGAATTTCACCACGCTGATCGAACGCTATGGCCACATTCCGAACGGGACGCGCAGCTATTATCTCAGCCGGTCGCAGCCGCCTGTCTTCTACCTCATGGTCGGGCTGGCGCGGAGCGGCGATGCCGCGCTGGCGCGGCGCCGGCTGGCCGCGCTGCGGCGCGAGCATGACTATTGGATGCTGGGGGCCGACGCGCTGAAGCCGGGCCAGGCCGCGCGCCATGTCGTGCGGCTGGCCGATGGCCGGCTGCTCAACCGCTATTGGGATGCGCGCGATACGCCGCGCGACGAAAGCTATGCCGAGGATGTCGCCACCGCCGCCGCGCTGCCCGCGCGCGCGCGGGCCGGCTTGTGGCGCGAACTGCGCGCCGGCGCCGAATCGGGCTGGGACTATTCCTCGCGCTGGCTCGCCGATGGCCGCAGCCTCGCCAGCATCCGCACCACCAGTATCGCGCCGGTGGATCTCAACAGCCTGCTCTACGGCATGGAGGCGGCGATCGCGGCCGGCTGCGCGCGGCTGGGCGATGCGGCGTGCGCGGCCGACTATCGCGCCCAGGCGCTGCGGCGGGGCGCCGCAATACGCACGCTGATGTGGGACGCGCGCGGCGGCCGCTTCGCCGATCTGCTCTGGCGCAGCGGGCGGCAGACGCCGACGCTGTCGGCCGCGACGCTCTACCCGCTCTTTACCGGCGTCGCGGATCCGGCGCAGGCGCGGGCCGTGGCCCGCACGGTGCGGGCGCGGCTGATCGGCATGGGCGGGCTGCGCACCACGCGCGCCGCCACGGGCCAGCAATGGGATGCGCCCAATGGCTGGGCGCCGCTGCAATGGATCGCGGTGCAGGGGCTGCGCCGCTATGGCGAGGCGGCGACGGCGCGGCGCATCGCGACACGCTGGCTGGCGACGGTGCAAGCCGGCTATGCGGCATCGGGCACGCTGGTCGAGAAATATGATGTCGAGCGGCGCGGCGTCGCCGGCCATGGCGGGGAATATGCCGTGCAGCAGGGCTTTGGCTGGACCAACGGCGTCACCCGCGCGCTGATGGACGCCTATCCCAGCTGAACCGCCCCAAGGCGCGCCGGCCTGTGCCGTGAAGGCAACACCCAGCGCGCGTTTTCAGTCAATTCTGTCAAGAATCCGTATCTGTCGCAAAACTGACATTTCCTCCGCCTACCCGGCCCGCATACGGGCGATGCACCTCACGGCCAGGCGTGGGGCGCTCGGGGATAAGGGGAAAGTTCGTGAAGATTCTGAAGACGATAGCGTGTGCCTCCGTGTCTGCCGGAGCGCTTCTGACGGCGACGGCGGCCTTGGCGCAGTCCACCGGCCAGCAGGATTTCGACCAGCAGTCGATCATCGTCACCGGCACTAAGAATCGCCAGGTGGGTGGCATCACTCTGCCGCCGACGTCGCGCGCCAAGGAGACGCTCACCAAGGAGCTGATCGAGCGCCACACCCCCGGCCAGACCATTTTCGACACGATCAACCTGCTGCCGGGCGTCAGCTTCCAGAACAATGACGCCTATGGCGCGGCGGGCGGCACGCTCAACATCCGCGGCTTCGACGCGAGCCGCATCGCCGCCACCTGGGACGGCTTCCCGCTCAACGACACGGGCAATTACGCGCTCTATTCCAACCAGCAGGCCGATCCCGAGATCATCGACCAGGTCACCGTCTCGCTCGGCTCGAGCGACGTCGACTCGCCGACCGCGGCGGCCTCGGGCTCCACCGTCAATTATGCGACGCGCAATCCGACCGAGGATTTCCACGTCCAGATGATCGGCTCGGCCGGCCAGTTCAACATGATGCGCATCTTCGGCGTGGTCGATACCGGCACCTTCACCGCCGCCGGCACGCGCGCCTTCATCACCGCCTCGAAGGAGACCTACAACAACCCCTTCAACGGCATCGGCCGGCTCAACAAGTTCCAGACCAACGCCAAGATCTACCAGCCGATCGGCAGCAACGGCGATTTCATCTCGCTGGCCGGCCATTATAACGAGAACCGCAACACCTTCTTCGGCTCGGCGCCGCTGCGCAACGATCTGACCGTCTCGCCGGTCAACCCCACGCTGCGCACGGTCGGCACCGGCTCGGGCAACCGCTTCCCGATGAATTCCGACGAGCGGGAATATACCGTCACGCCGTGCCGCACGCCTGCCGGCACGCCGGGCGTCGCCGATGCCGCGAGCAGCTGCGGCACCGCCTTCGACTATCGCTACAACCCCTCGGACACGGGCAATGCGCGCCTCAATTCGCGCTTCACCCTCACCGACAAGCTCGTGCTCACCTTCGACGCCGCCTATGCCTATACGCTCGCCAATGGCGGCGGCACGGCGACGGCCTATGAGGGCAAGCGCTACGTCAACACCAGGGCGGGCAGCCCGCTGTCGGGCCCGGGCGGTCTGCTGGGCTATCTGAACAGCCCCACGGGCGGTCTTTCGGGCGCCTATCTCGGCGGCGTCGATCTGAACGGCGACGGCGACACGCTCGACTCCGTCACCGTGTCCGCGCCCAGCACCACCAACACCAACCGCGTGCTCGCCAATGTCGGCCTGCGCTACAGCTTCACGCCGGAGCAGGTGGTGCGCGTCGGCTACAGCCTCGATTGGGGCCGCCATCGCCAGACCGGCGAGATCACCACGCTGCGTCCGGACGGGTTCGCCACCTATCCCTTCCCGAGCCAGCATGCGCTGACCGACGTCAACGGCAATGTGCTCCAGAAGCGCGATCGCCTCTCCTACGCCATTCTCCACCAGGCCTATGGCGAGTATCGCGGGCAGTTCCTGGACAATAACCGGCTGACCGTCACCGCCGGCCTGCGCGCGCCCTTCTTCTCGCGCGATCTCAACCAGAACTGCTTCACCACCAGCGCCACCGGCACGGTCGACTGCTTCAGCTCCGACACCGCCAGCCAGGCTGCCTATGCGGCCGCCAATCCCGGCATCGCCACGCCCCAGCATCGCGTGCTGCACTATAACAAGGTGCTGCCCGAGGCCGGCCTGACCTTCGACCTGACCCCGCAGGTGCAGCTGTTCGGCAATTACTCCAAGGGCATGCAGGTTCCGGGTACGGACAATCTGTACCAGACCTTCTTCTACGCCCCGGGTACCGCCGGCGCCTTCCCCAAGCCCGAGACGACCGACAATTTCGACGCGGGCGTGCGCTACAAGTCGGGCCGCATCCAGGCGCAGGTCGATGGCTGGTACACCATCTTCCACAATCGTCTGGCGTCGTCCTATGATCCCATCCTGGACGTGACGATCTACCGCAACCTCGGCACCGTCCACAAATATGGCGTGGACGGCAACATCTCCTACGCCGTCGTGCCGCAGATGCTCACCGCCTATGTCTTCGGCTCCTATCTGAAGTCGAAGATCCTCAACAATGTCTCGCTCGGCCGCAACGCCGATTGCAGCGCCGTCACCTCCGCCGATTTCGCGGTGCCCACGGCCGACAACACGCTGACCGCGCCGAGCGCCGCCTTCACCAACTGCGCGCTCACCAAGGGCAAGCGGGAATCGGGCGCGCCGACCTACACCTTCGGCGGCCGCGTCCAGGGCGATCTCGGCCCGGTCTCGGTCGGCGTCGATGTGAAGCGGACCGGTCCGCGCTATGTGAACGACCAGAACCTGCCGATCCTGCAGACCTACAGCAGCGGTGGCCGGACGCTCTACTATCAGGTCTATGGGGCCAAGGCGCCGGCCTATACGCTGGTCAACCTTGATGCGCGCTTCTCGCTCAGCAAGCTCGGCCTGTCGGCGTTCAACGATCGCACCTTCCTGCAGCTGAACATCTACAATCTCTTCAACAAATTCTACGTCGGCGGCGTGAGCGGCGGCACCACCCCGCGCACCAGCATCCCCTTCGCCCAGATCGGGACGCCGCGTACCATTTCGGGATCGATCAGCTTCGGCTTCTGAGCCGGATCCGATCCTCGCCCGTTTGAGGGGCGGCCGGTGCCAGGCGCCGGCCGCCCTTTTCTTTGATTGTGCCGCATTTCTCCCCTGACATAGGCGGGAAACACGACCTAGACAGAGGCCCGCCATGCCCGTTACCCGCCACCGCCGCGCGCCCCTTCTGTCGATCCTCGCGTTGGGCGGAGCGCTGGCGGCCTGCGCCAAGCAGGCGCCGCCGGCCAAGCCGCAGCCGCCCGAGGTGGGTGTCATCACCGCGCAGTTGACCACCGTGCCGCTCGAGATGGAGCTGCCGGGCCGTACCAGCCCGACGCTCAGCTCCGACGTGCGGCCGCAGGTGAGCGGCATTCTGCTCAAGCGGCTGTTCACCGAAGGCGGCATCGTCCACGCCGGCCAGCCGCTCTACCAGATCGATCCGCGGCTCTATCGCGCCGCGGTGGGTCAGGCGCGCGGCAATCTCGCCAGTGCGCGGGCGGCGGCGGTTTCGGCCGAGCTCAAGGCCGGGCGCTATACCGATCTCGAGAAGATCAACGCGGTCGCGCGGCAGGATGCGGATGATGCCCGCGCCGCCGCCGGCCAGGCGCGCGCCGCGATCGAGCAGACCGACGCCGCGCTCCAGAGCGCGCAGGTCAATCTCGGCTTCACGCTCATTCGCGCGCCGATCAGCGGCCGGATCGGTCGCTCGCTGGTGACGGCGGGGCAGCTCGTCAGCGCGAGCCAGACGACCGCGCTCGCCACCATCCAGACGCTCGACCCGATCTTCGTCGATATCCAGCAATCCTCGACCCAGCTGCTGGCGCTGCGCCGGGCGCTGATGGACGGCGGCGCGCTGCCGGCCACCGCGCCGGTGCGGCTGCGGCTGGAGGATGGCAGCGATTATGGCGTGCGCGGCCAGCTGCTGTTCAACGAGGTGACGGTCGATCCCTCGACCGGCGCCGTCGCGCTGCGCGCGCGCTTCGCCAATCCCCAGGGCCTGCTGCTGCCCGGCATGTTCGTGCGCGCGGTGGTGACGCCGGTGCGCGCGCGCAACGTGATCGCGCTGCCGCCCCAGGCGGTGCAGCAGAGCCCGCGCGGCGACGCCTCGGTGCTGGTGGTGGGGCCGGACAACAAGGTGGTGACGCGCGACATCGAGACCGAGGGGCTGCGCAACAATCGCTGGATCGTCACCAAGGGCCTGCGCTCCGGTGATCGCGTCATCATCGAAGGCGCCGGCAAGGCCAAGCCCGGCAGCGTCGTGCGGCCGGTGGCGGCGACGGGCTCGGCGGCGGAAGGCGCGCTTGTCACCGCGCCGCCCAAGGGGGCGATGGAGCAGGCCGACAAGGCCAAGGCCGGCAAGCCCACGCCTGCGGCCGGCAAGTGATCGCCCGCTATTTCATCGCGCGGCCCATTTTCGCATGGGTGATCGCGCTCGTGCTGATGCTGGCCGGCATCGGCAGCTTCAACCTGTTGCCGATCGCGCAATATCCCGATGTGTCGCCGCCCACCGTCGGCATCAACGCCACCTATCCGGGCGCCTCGGCGCAGGTGCTGCAGGATAGCGTGACGCAGGTGATCGAGCAGCAGCTGTCGGGACTGGACGGGCTGCTCTATTTCCAGAGCACGTCGAGCGACGCGGGATCGGTGACGATTTCCGTCACCTTCGCCAACGGCACCAACCCGGACATCGCCCAGGTGCAGGTGCAGAACAAGGTGCAGCAGGCGCTGCCGCGCCTGCCCACCCAGGTCCAGCAGCAGGGCCTCACCGTCACCAAGCGCTCGCCCGACTTTCTGATGATCGTCGCGGTCTATGACGCGACCGATCGGAGCACCTCCTCCGACGTGTCCGATTTCAACGGCTCGACGCTCCAGGATCCGCTGTCGCGCCTGCCCGGCGTGGGCGAGATCACCGCGTTCGGATCGCAATATGCGATGCGGATCTGGCTCGATCCGTACAAGCTCGCCGCCAACCAGCTGATGCCCAGCGACGTGCAGACGGCCGTGCAGGCGCAGAATGTCCAGGTGTCCGCCGGCCAGATCGGGGGGCTGCCGCTCGCCCCGGGCGCGGCGCTCAACGCCACCGTCACCGCCCAGTCGCGGCTGACCAAGCCGCAGGAATTCCGCGACATCATCCTCAAGACCCAGCCCAATGGCGCGGTCGTGCGGATCGGCGACGTGGCGCGGGTGGAGCTGGGCGACCAGGATTACAGCTCCTTTGTCCGCTACAATCGCCACCCCGGCTCGGGCCTCGCCATCTCGCTCGCGCCCGGCGCCGACGCGCTGGAGACGGCGGAGACGGTGAAGGCCAAGGTCGAGTCGATGCGGAGCACCTTCCCGCCCGGCTTCCAGGTCGCCTATGTGCGCGACTCCACCGCCTTCATCGAACTGTCGATCCACGAGGTCGAGAAGACGCTGTTCGAGGCTATCCTGCTCGTCGTGCTGATCATGTTCCTGTTCCTCCAGGATTGGCGCGCCACGCTGGTGCCGGCGATCGCGATCCCGGTGGTGCTGCTCGGCACCTTCGCGGTGCTCGCCGCCACCGGCTTCTCGATCAACACGCTCACCCTGTTCGGCATGGTGCTGGCGATCGGCCTGCTCGTCGACGATGCGATCGTCGTGGTCGAGAATGTCGAGCGGGTGATGGAGGAAAAGCACCTGTCCGCGCTCGACGCCACGGTCGAATCGATGGACGAGATTTCGGGCGCGCTGATCGGCATCGCCATGGTGCTGGCGGCGGTGTTCCTGCCCATGGCGTTTTTCGGCGGCTCGATCGGCACCATCTATCGGCAATTCTCGGTGACGATCGTCTCCTCGATGGCGCTGTCGGTGGCGGTGGCGCTGATCCTGACCCCGGCGCTGTGCGCCAAGCTGCTCAAGCCGAAATGGGAATTGCGGGAAGCGCGCGAGGCGCACCCGGGCTCGGCGCCGACGCGCGCGCTGCGGCGCTTCTTCGCCGGCTTCGATCGCCGCTTCGACGCCATGACCGAGCGCTATGTGTCGGGCGTGGAGAAGGGCCTCGCCCATGGCCGCTGGATGCTGGCGGGCTTCGTGCTGATCGTGGCGCTGCTCGCGCTCTTTTTCGTGCGGCTGCCGACCGGCTTTCTGCCCACCGAGGATATCGGCCAGGCGATCGTGCAATATCAGCTGCCGCCCGGCACCACGCGCGACCGCACCGAGGCGGCGGCCGCCGCCGTGGAAAAATATTTCCTCGGCAGCGAGCATAATGTCGACGGCATGTTCGCCAATTCCGGCCGCAACTTCAACGGCACCGGCCAGAATGTCGGCCAGGCCTTCCTGATGCTCAAGCCCTGGGACGATCGGCCCGGGCGCGAGAACAGCTCGACCGCGGTGGTCGCGCGCGCGCAGGTGGCGCTCAAGGGCATGCGCGATGCCCAGATCATCACCGTGCTGCCGCCGCCGATCAGCGGCTTCGGGCAGACCAACGGCTTCACGCTGGAGCTGATGAACCAGGGCGGGCTGAGCCCCGAGGCCTTCACCGCCGCCAAGGACCGGCTGCTGGCCGCCGCCAATGCCGATCCGCTGCTGACGGCGGTGCGGCTGGGATCGCTGGAGGATACGCCGCATCTTCAGGTGACGGTGGACAACAGCAAGGTGGGCGCGCTGGGCCTCACCCAGGCCAATGTGAACAGCACGCTGTCGGCGGCCTGGGGCGGCACCTATATCAACGATTTCGTGGATCGCGGGCGGGTCAAGCGCGTCTATATGCAGGGCGACGCGCCGTTCCGCGACACGCCCGAGAGCCTCAACGCCTGGCATGTCCGCGCCGACGATGGCAGCATGGCGCCCTTCTCGGCGATCGCCAGCACCAGCTTCACGCGCGCGCCGAGCACGCTGCAGCGCTTCAACGGCATCTCCTCCTTTGAGATCCAGGGCCAGGCGGCGGGCAATCGCAGCTCGGGCGATGCCATGAAGCGCATCCTCGAGCTGGTGCAGAAGACGGTGCCCGGCGCCTCGACCAGCTGGTCCGGACTGTCATATCAGGAGAATATCTCCACCGGGCAGGCGCCGCTGCTGTACGGCGTCTCGATCCTGGTGATCTTCCTCTGCCTCGCCGCGCTGTACGAGAGCTGGTCCATCCCCTTCTCGGTGCTGATGGTGATCCCGCTGGGCGTGATCGGCGCGGTGCTGGCGGTGATGCTGCGCAGCCTTGACAACAATGTCTATTTCCAGGTCGGGCTGCTCACCACGATCGGGCTGGCGGCCAAGAACGCCATCCTCATCGTCGAGTTCGCGCTCGTCGCCGAGACCCAGCACGGCAAATCGGCGCACGAGGCGGCGGTGGAGGCGGCGCGCTTGCGGCTGCGGCCGATCCTGATGACCTCGCTCGCCTTTATCGCGGGCACGCTGCCGCTGGCCCTGTCGAGCGGCGCGGGCGCGCAGAGCCGGATCGCGCTCGGCACGGCGGTGGTCGGCGGGATGATCACCGCGACCGTGCTGGCGATCTTTTTCGTGCCCTTCTTCTATGTCGGCATCCGCAGTCTGTCCGACCGGTTTTCGCGAAAGGGCCGAGCCGCTTAAGACGCTTGCGGGATAGCCGCGACTGGGCTAGGCCGGCAACGCTCGCAGGAGGTGGGTGCTTTTCGCGACGGGCGGCCAGCGATCGGGCGATACGTCCGAGAGCCGCATAATCGGCCGGATCGCGGCCGCCCGTCGCCTCGCCGCTGCCGCGCGGATCTCGTCGGAAAGCTTCGGAACCCTTGGCGCGCTGCGGCGCTTTCCGCTTGAGCCCTAACCCAGGACAAGTGGAGATCGGCATGACCTTGCTGGCGGACGAACGACGCGTGGACGAAGCGTCGTCGCGGGACGGTGTGGACGTCACGCTCACCGTCAACGGCACGGCGCACAGCCTCACCATCGAACCCTGGGTGACGCTGCTGGATCTGGTGCGCGAGCGGCTGGGCCTGACCGGCTCGAAAAAGGGCTGCGATCACGGTCAATGCGGCGCCTGCACCATGTTGGTGGATGGCAAGCGGATCAACTCCTGCCTCAGCCTCGCCGTCACCCGCGACGGCGCCGACATCACCACCATCGAGGGGCTGGGCACGCCGGATGCGCTCCATCCGCTGCAACAGGCCTTTATCGATCACGATGCCTTTCAGTGCGGCTTCTGCACGCCCGGCCAGATCTGTTCGGCGGCGGGGCTGATCGCCGAGGGCCGGGCCACGAGCCGCGAGGAGATTCGCGAGCTGATGAGCGGCAATATCTGCCGCTGCGGCGCCTATACGAACATCGCCGACGCGATCGAGCAGGTGCTGGCGGAGTCCGCGCGATGAACCGCTTCGCCTATGCCCGCCCGGCGACCATCGCCGATGCCGCCGCGCTGCTGGCGCGCCCCGGCACCCGTGCGATCGCGGGCGGCACCAATATCGTCGATCTGATGAAGGAAGGCGTCGAGTCGCCCGATCTGCTGGTCGATCTGCGCCGCCTGCCGCTGTCCGAGATTCGCGAGGGCGAGGGCGGGGCGCTGAGCCTGGGCGCGCTCGTCACCAATGCCGACACGGCCTATGATCCGCGCGTGGCGGAGCGCTTTCCCCTGCTGGCCAGCGCCATTCTCGCCGGCGCCAGCGCCCAGCTGCGCAACGCCGCCACCAATGGCGGCAATCTCAACCAGCGGACGCGCTGCTATTATTTCTACGACGTGGCGACGCCCTGCAACAAGCGCGAGCCCGGCAGCGGCTGCGGCGCGCTGGGCGGCGTCAACCGCATCCACGCGATCCTCGGCGCGTCGGACCAGTGCATCGCCACCCATCCCAGCGACATGTGCGTGGCGCTGGCGGCGCTGGCGGCGCGCGTCAAGCTGCACGGGCCGGACGGCGAGCGGATCGTCGAATTTGCCGATTATCACCGGCTGCCGGGCGATGATCCCAGCCGCGACACCAATTTGGCGCCAGGCGAGATCGTCACCGCGATCGATATCGATCCGTTCGACTGCGGGCCGCACTGGACCTATCTGAAGCTGCGCGATCGTCTGTCCTATGCCTTCGCGCTGGTCTCGGTGGCGGTGGCGCTGCGGATCGAGGCGGGCGAGGTGCGCGAGGCGCGGATCGCGCTGGGCGGCGTGGCGCACAAGCCGTGGCGCCGGCCCGAGGCGGAGGCGCTGCTCGTCGGCCGGGCGGCCGAGGACGAGGCGGCGTTCGAGGCCGCCGCCGCGCGGCTGGTGAAGGGCGCGGTGGGCCAGGGCGGCAACGACTTCAAGATCGAGATGGTGCGGCGCGCGATCGTGCGCGCCCTCGGCCAGGCGGCGGCGGGCACGCCCCAGCCGATCGCCGACAAGCGCATCGCCTGAGGAGAGACGATATGGCCACCCACGCCCCCCAGATGAGCCGCATCGGCGATCCCCTCAGCCGCGTCGACGGCCGGCTGAAGACCACTGGGACCGCGCGCTACACCGCCGATTTCCCGCATGAAGGGCTGGTCTATGGCGTGATCGTGTCGAGCGCGATCACGCGCGGCCGGATCGTCGAGATCGACGGCAGCGCGGCCGAGGCGCTGCCCGGCGTGCTCACCGTGCTGAGCCACGCCAACCGCCCGGCCTATGTGGAGGCCGACAAGGCGTGGCACGATATGGTGGCGCCCAAGGGCTCGCCCTATCGCGTGCTCGATACCGATGAGGTGCGCTGGGCGCAGCAGCCGGTGGCGCTGGTGGTGGCGGAAAGCTTCGAGGCGGCGCGCCACGGCGCGCGGCTGGTGCGCATCCGCTACGAATCCGCCCCGCACCAGACGGATATCGACCATGCCCGGGCGGAGGCCTTCAACCCCAAGGGCGACGGCACCTATTCGCCCGAGAAGTCGCGCGGCGATTTCGCCGAGGCCTTTGCCGCCGCGCCGGTGCGCGTGGAGGGCGAATATCGCCTCGCCTTCGAGCATCACAATCCGATGGAGCCGCACGCCGCCACCGCGCTGTGGCGGCCGGACGGCAGCCTGCTGGTGCATGACAAGACCCAGGGCTCGCAGAACAGCCGCGATTATCTGGCGGGCGTGTTCGGGCTCGAGCCCGACCAGGTGGAGGTGGTCGCGCCCTTCATGGGCGGCGGCTTCGGCTCGGGGCTGCGGCCGCAATATCAGCTCGCGCTGGCGGCGCTGGCGGCGCGCAAGGTCGATCGCCCGGTCAAAGTGGTGATGACGCGGCAGCAGATGTTCTCGCATCAATACCGCCCCCATGTCGCGTTCGACATCGCGCTCGGCGCGGACGAGGATGGCCGGCTCCAGGCGATCAACGCCGATTGCACCGGCGTCACCTCCCGCTTCGAGACCTTCGCCGAGAATATCGTCGACTGGCCGGCGCGCATCTATGCGTGCGACAATGTTCGCCTGGATTACCGCGTCGCGCCGATCGACACCTATACGCCGGGATCGATGCGCGCGCCCGGCGCGGCCACCTCGCTCAATCTCTTCGAGATCGCGATGGACGAGCTGGCTTATGCCGCGAACATGGATCCGCTGGCGCTGCGCCTCGCCAATTATTCGGACAAGGACCAGATCACCGACCAGCCCTACACCTCCAAGGCGCTGAAGGAGGCGTACCGCATCGGCGCCGAGCGCTTCGGCTGGGGCAAGCGCAGCATGGCGCCGCGATCGATGAAGGACGGCCGCGAGCTGGTCGGCTGGGGCATGGCGACGGGCGTCTGGGAAAGCCTGTTCCAGGCACATACGGTGCGCGCGCGGCTGGGCCTGGACGGGCGGCTCGAGGTGGCCAACGCCTCCGCCGACATCGGCACCGGCACCTATACGATCATGACGCAGATCGCGTCGGAGGAATTGGGGTTGCCGGTCGACCGGATCGACGCGCGGCTGGGCGATTCGTCGCTGCCCAAGGCGCCGGTGGAAGGCGGCAGCTGGGGCGCGGCCTCGATCGGCAACGCGCTGCTGCTGGCCTGTGGCAGCCTGCGGGAGAAGCTGCTCTCCGCCGCGCGCCGGCGTGAGCAGAGCCCGCTCGCCAATGCCGGCATCGAGCAGGTGGAATTTGTCGGCGGTACGATCCGGCTCAAAAGCGATCCGTCCCGCGCGATCGATCTGACCGATCTCGTCCATGGCGAGGGCGGCCCGATCGAGGCGGAGGAAAGCAACAGCCCCGATCAGCTCGCCGCCCCCAAAAAGGCGCGCAACACGCACCAGGCGGTGTTTGTCGAGGTGAAGGTGGACGAGGCTTTGGGACAGATCCGCGTCACCCGCGTCACCGCGGCGGTGGCGGCGGGCCGCATCATCAACCCCAAGACGGCGCGCAGCCAGATTCTGGGCGGCGTGGTGATGGGCATCGGCATGGCGCTGCACGAGGAAACCATGGCCGATCACCGGCTGGGCCGGTTCATGAACCATAATCTGGCGGAGTATCATGTGCCCGCCCATGCCGATATCGCCGATATCGACGTGGTCTTCGTGGACGAGCCCGATCCGGAGGTGAACCCGATGGGGATCAAGGGCCTGGGCGAGATTGGCATCGTCGGCACGGCGGCGGCGGTGGCCAATGCCATTTTCCACGCGACCGGCCGCCGCGAGCGCAGCCTGCCGATCACCATCGACCGCCTGCTCTAGCATCCGCTCGCTTGATCGCCCGCCGCCAAGCTGCGAAGCAGGCGGGCGGGGGGCGATCAAAGGGGCGAAGATGCGGCGAGCGATAGCGGGCGTGGTGGCGGGGCTCCTCCTGGGCGCGGCGCCGCCGCCGGAGGGCGATTCCCATCGCGATCTCGAGGCGGTGGATGGCGCCGCCGCGCTCGCCACGGTGAAGGCCTGGAACGCGCGCAGCCTCGCCACGCTCGAGGCGCAGCCGCATTTCGCCGAAGATCGCGCCCGCGCCGCCAGGCTGCTCGCCGATCCCGCCAAGATCGCCACGCCCGATGCGATCCTGGGCGATCAGGTGCTCAACCTCTGGCAGGATGCGGCGCATCCGCGCGGCCTTTGGCGCATCGCGGATCTTGCGGGCTTCGCCGCCGGCCGGCCGCACTGGCGCACGCTGATCGATATTGGCGCGCTGGGCGCCGCCGAGCATCGCAAATGGGTGTTCAAGGGGGCGGAATGCCTGGCGCCCGCCTATGTCCGCTGCATGGTGGCGCTGTCCGATGGCGGCGGCGACGCGGTGGTGGAGCGCGAATTCGATCTCGCCGCCGGCCGCTTCGTGCCGGGCGGCTTCACCCTGCCCGAGGCCAAGACCAGCCTCGCCTGGGCCGGCCCCGACGCGCTCTATGTCGCGACCGAATACGGGCCGGGCAGCATGACGCGCTCCGGCTATGCGCGCATCGCCAAGCTGTGGCGGCGGGGCACGCCGCTCGCCGCCGCCACGCTGGTGGCCGAGGGCGAGGTGGGCGATGTCTCCGAGGCGGTGGCGAGCTATGCCGATGGCGATCGCCAATGGCCGATGGTGGTGCGCGGCATCGATTTCTATCATCGCGCGGCGAGCCATATCGCGCCCGACGGGCGGCTGGTGGCCTCGCCGCTGCCGCGCGACGCGCAGATCGAGGATGTGCTGGACGGGCGCGTGATCGCCTCGCTGAAGAGCGCCTGGCAGGGCCATCCGGCGGGCGCGATCGTCGCCTATCGCATCGCGGATCTGCTCGCCGGCCGCACCCCCGCGGTGGAGCGCGTCTTCACCCCCACGCCGCGCCAGGCGACGGTTTCGGTCGCCGCGGGCATGGGGCGCTTGTGGATCCAGTATCTCGACGATGTGTCCGGCCGGCTGGTCGGCCTCGCCCGCGATCCGGCGGGGCACTGGGCGGGCGCGCCGGTGGCGCTGCCCGACAAGGCGACGGTGCATCTGCTCGCCGCCGCCGGCCGCAGCGCCATCGCCTTCGCCGAGGTAGAGGCGATGCTCCAGCCGCCCACGCTCTACGCCGTCCGGCCCGATGCCGCGCCGGCGGTGGTGCAGGCGCTGCCCGCGCGCTTCGACGCCGCCGGCATGACGGTGGAGCAGCGCTTCGCCACGTCGCGCGACGGCACGCGCGTGCCCTATTTCCTGGTGCGCAAGCCGGGCGCGGCGCCGGGCCCGGTGCCGGCGCTGATCCACGCCTATGGCGGCTTCGAACTGCCGCAGACGCCGGCCTATCTCATCAACGAACCCTATCGATCGGGGCCGGCGGGGCTGTTCTGGGTGGAACGCGGCAATGCCTATGTGCTCGCCGATCTGCGGGGCGGCGGCGAATATGGGCCCGCCTGGCACGATGCCGCGCTGCGCGAGAAGCGCCAGAACGCCTATGACGATCTGTACGCGGTGGCCGAGGATCTGGTCCGCACCGGCATCACCGCGCGCGGCCGCATCGCGGTCTCGGGTCGCTCCAATGGCGGGCTGATGGCGGGCGTGGCGATGACGCAGCGGCCCGATCTGTTCGGCGCGGCGGTGATCGGCTCGCCGCTGCTCGACATGAAGCGGTACAGCCATCTGCTCGCCGGGGCCTCGTGGATCGGCGAATATGGCGATCCTGACGTGCCGGCGGATTGGGCCTTTATCCGCCGCTACGCGCCCTACCAGAATCTCGTGAAGGGCCGGCGCTATCCCGTGCCCTTCCTCTATACCTCGACGCGCGACGACCGCGTCCATCCCGGCCATGCCCGCAAATTCGCCGCGCGGCTGCAGGATTATGGCGATCCCTTCTTCTATTACGAAGCGATCGAGGGCGGCCATGCCGCCGGGGTGGAGCCGGCGCAGGATGCGCTGCGCGCCGCGCTCGTCGCCGCCTATCTGGAACTGGAGCTGCCGCACGACGGGCCGGCGCGGCACATCGGCCCGCGCTGAGGCGCCGCCCTGCCGGCGCCGGCGGGCGCGGGCGGGCGACGGGGCTTGCCAGCCTCGCCGCCAGCCGGCAGGGCCGGCCGATGAACCGCACGCTCTGGCAAGGCGAAGCGCGCGCCACGCTGGCGCTCGCCTATCCGCTGATCCTCACCAATCTCGCGCAATCGCTGATCCAGGCGACCGACGTGGTGCTGCTCGGCTGGGCGGGACCGCGCACGCTGGCGGCCGGCGCGCTGGGGGTGAACCTCGTCACCGCCTGCCTGATCTTCGGCATCGGGCTGGTCACGGCGGCGGCGCCGATGATCGCGCGCGCGCTCGGCCGCCGCGCGCACGATGTGCGCGACGTGCGCCGCACCGTGCGCCAATGCTTCTGGGTGGCGGCGGTGGCGGTGGTGCCGATGTGGCTGCTGCTCTGGCATGCCGAGGCGCTGCTCGTGCTGATGCACCAGGATCGCGCGCTCGCCGCCGGCGCGGCGCACTTGGTACGGCCGATGATGTTCGGCATGCTCCCCGCCTTTCTTTACACGGTGCTGCGCGCCTTCGTGTCGGCGCTGGAGCGGCCGGGCTGGGCCTTTCTCGCCGGCGGCACCGCCGTCATCACCAATGCGCTCGGCAATTACGCGCTGATCTTCGGCCATTTCGGCCTGCCCGCGCTCGGCCTGTTCGGCGCCGGCCTGGGGAGCGCCCTTTCCAACACGCTGATGTTCCTGATGCTGGCGCTGGTGGTCGTGCGGCATCGCCGGTTCCGCCGCTATCATCTGTTCGGCCGCTGGTGGCGGGCGGATTGGGCGCGCTTCCGGGCGATCGCGCGGCTCGGCCTGCCGATCGCGGTCACGCTGACGCTCGAGGTGACGATCTTCAACGCCGCCGTCTTCCTGATGGGCCTAATCGGCACCGCCGAACTGGCCGCGCATGCGGTGGCGATCCAGCTGGCGGCCTTCTGCTTCATGGTGCCGCTCGGCCTTGCCCAGGCGGCGACGGTACGCGTCGGCCTGGCCTATGGCCGGCGCGATCGGGCGGCGGTGGCGCGCGCCGGCTGGTCCGCCTTCGCCATCACCATGGCGGTGATGAGCAGCACCGCGCTGCTGCTGTTCGTGGCGCGGCGGCCGCTGGTGGGGCTGTTCCTCGATCTCGCCGATCCGGCGGAGGCGCGGGTGGTGGCGCTGGCCACCGCCTTTCTGGGAGTGGCGGCGCTGTTCCAGCTGGTCGACGGCGCGCAGGCGGTGGGCGCGGGCATGTTGCGCGGGCTGCACGACACCACGGTGCCGATGCTGTTCGCGCTGATCGGCTATTGGGTGGTGGCGCTGGGCATCGCGGTGTTTCTGGCCTTCGGCCTGGGCTGGGGCGGGATCGGCGTATGGATCGGACTCGCCGCCGGGCTGGCGACGGTGGCGTTGCTGATGATCGGCCGCTGGGCGCGGCGCGACCGGCTCGGGCTGATGCCGCGCTGAGCGGGTCCGGACCGGCGGCCGCCGGCCCGGGCGCGCGCTTAGTCGGTCTCGTCGGCCGAGAGGACATCCTCCTCATCGGCGTCGAGCTGCCGATCAATCTCCTCCGCGATGAGATCGAGCTGCTCGTAGCTGGCGGTGAGCTCCACCGTCTCGCCGCCGTCCAGCTCGAAGCGCAGGCGGTAGGTTTCGCCGTCGCGTGTAATTTCGAATCCCGTGAGCGATTTCGCCATGGCCGTGTCTCCCAAGTGGCGGGCTGAAAGCGCCGGCGGCGAAGCTCGGTTCCCGCGCGCCGCACGAACATAGCGGCGAAGCGTGAGGCTTTGGTGACGATGCCCCCGAGGCGTTAACCAAGATTGACACGGGCGGCCGCCGGGTTTGTTAGATCGGCGGTAGCTTGGTGGAGATGCGCGATGGCCGAAGGACGCAAGATGGGACCGGACAAGGCTTCGGCCGGTGGCTGGGGCGCGCTCAACGCCACCGAGCGGCAGCTCGGGCGGCAGCGGATCCTCGTCAAGGGCAATCGTCTGCTGCTGTCGATGAACAAGCCCGGCGGCTTCGACTGCCCGAGCTGCGCCTGGCCCGATCCGCGCGAGCCCCATACCGCCGAATATTGCGAGAATGGCGCCAAGGCCGTTGCCTGGGAGGCGACCGCCAAGCGCACCACGCCCGAATTCTTCGCCGAACATACGGTGACGCGGCTGCGCGGCTGGTCGGATCACGCGCTGGAGGATCAGGGCCGGCTGACCACGCCGCTCCGCTACGATCCGGAGACGGACACCTACCAGCCGGTGACGTGGGAGACGGCGATCCGCGAGATCGGCGAGACGGTGCGCGGCCTCGATCCGCAGCGTGTCGAGCTATACACCTCGGGCCGCGCCTCCAACGAGGCGGCCTTTCTCTGGCAGCTCTACGGTCGGCTGCTCGGCACCAACAATTTTCCCGATTGCTCGGACATGTGCCACGCCACCACCACCATGGCGCTGCCCGAGAGCATCGGCGTCGGCAAGGGCACGGTGACGCTGGACGATTGGGCGCAGTGCGATGCGCTGTTCATCATCGGCCAGAATCCGGGCACCAACAGCCCGAGGATGCTCGGTCTGCTGCACGACATGGCCAAGCGCGGCGTGCCGATCCTCTCCTTCAACCCGCTCAAGGAGCGCGGGCTGGTACGCTTCACCGATCCGCAAAGCCCGCTTGAGATGCTGACCGGCCGCGGCCAGACGATCAGCTCGCACTATTACCAGCTGCGCACCGGGGGCGATCTCGTCGCCATGCAGGCGCTCTGCAAGCTGGTGATCGAGGCCGACGACGCCGCGCGCGCGGCGGGGGCGGCGCGCATCCTCGACGTGGATTTCCTCGCCGAGCATACCCATGGCTTCGAGGCGTTCGCCGATTTCTGCCGCGCGCTCGATTGGGAGACGATCGAGCATTATACCGCGCTCACCCGCCAGCAGCTGGAACAGGCCGCCGCCGTCTATTGCAAGGCCGAGCGGGTGATCTGCTGCTGGGGGATGGGCATCACCCAGCATCGCAATGGCGGCGATGCCATGCAGCAGATCATGAACCTGCTGCTGCTGCGGGGCAATGTCGGCCGGCCGGGCGCGGGCGCCTGCCCGGTGCGGGGCCATTCCAACGTGCAGGGCGATCGCACCGTCGGCATCAACAAGACGCCGACCGAGCCTTTCCTCCAGCGGATGGACGCCGCCTTCGGCTTCACCAGCCCGCGCCCCTGGGGGCATGATACCGCCGAATGCTGCGAGGCCGTGCTGCGCGGCGAGGTGGATGCCTTTCTCGCGCTGGGCGGCAATTTCTTCCGCGCGATCGCCGATACCGATCGCGTCGCCGCCGCCGTGCCCAAGATCGGGCTGACCGTCTACATGGCGACCAAGCTCAACCGCAGCCATCTCACCCATGGCCAGCGCTCCTACATCCTGCCCGTGCTCGGCCGGACCGAGCGCGACGTGCAGGCGGGCGGCCTGCAATCGGTGACGGTGGAAGACAGTTTCGCGATGGTCCATGCCTCGACCGGGCAGCTGCAGCCCGCCAGCCCCGAATGCCGCTCCGAACCCTGGATCATCGCCGCGCTCGCCAAGGCGAGCGTCGCCGATCGCGCACCGATCGACTGGGACGCGCTGGTCGGCGACTATGGGCTGATCCGCGACAAGATCGAGGCCGTGATCCCGGGCTTCGAGAACTACAACACGCGCATCCGCGAGCCCGGCGGCTTCCATCTGCCGATCGCGGCGCGCGAGCGCCGCTGGGAGACCAAGACGGGCAAGGCCAATTTCCTGTTCGATCCCACGATGCGCGACGCCGATGATGACGAGCCCAGCCGGCCGCATTTCCAGCTGATGACGACGCGCAGCCACGATCAGTTCAACACCACCGTCTATTCCTACAATGATCGCTATCGCGGCGTATCCGGCGAGCGGATGGTGGTGTTCATGAACGAGGCGGACATGGCCGCGCACCGCCTGACCGAGGGCGATCTGATCGAGTTCACCACCGTGTTCGACGATGGCATCGAGCGCAAGGTGGGCGGCTTCAAGGTGGTCGCCTATGATGTGCCGCCCGGCTGCTGCGCGGCCTATTATCCCGAGACCAACGCCCTGCTGCCGCTCGCGCACCGCGACCGGCGCAGCAACACGCCGGCGGCAAAATCGGTGCCGGTGCGCATCACCGCCATGGCGCCGGGCGCGCCGGCCAGCGCCACGCCCGAAGTGTCGGAACGCCTGCCCGACCGCGTGCCGCTGACCGTGCCGCAATCCTGACCAAGCCATAAAGCCGATCCCGGGCGCGTGCGCCTTCAGCATTTCTTTGCCACTCTCTGGCACCACGCGCCCGGGCCAAGACGTGGTCGCGTGAAGGGGCGTGGGCGTGATCCGGTTGTTCAGGCATTATATTCCGCATGCGGTGCTGCTGCTCGGAGCGATCGACGCCGCCTTGCTCGCCGCCGCGGCGGAAACCGCCTGGGTGGTACGCGCGCATCAGATCGGCATGACGGTGACGCCGCTCGCCACGCGCCTGGGGCCCTTGCTGTCCTTCGTGTTGGCGGTGCAGGTGGCGATGGTGTCGGTCGGCGTCTATGGCGTCGATGCGCTGCGCTCGGTGCGGTTCGCGGCGGTGCGGCTGATCGTGGCGGTCGCGCTCGGCGTCGTCGGGCTGGCGGTGCTGTCCTTCCTCGTTCCGGGGCTGACGCTGTGGCGCTCGAACGCGCTCTACGCCGCCCTGCTGGCGCCGACGCTGCTCACCTTCGCGCGGTTGCTGCTTGGCTCGATGATCGGCTCGGATGCGTTCAAGCGGCGCGTGCTGGTGCTGGGCGCGGGCGCGCGCGCGGCGCGGCTGCGGAGCCTCGCGGCCAAGCCGGGCGCGGGCTTTCTGCTCTGCGGCTTTGTCGGCATGAGCGATGGGCCGGACGCGGTGCCGGGCGCGATTGACCGCGCCGCCATCGCCAGCCTGTCCGATCATGTCGTCAACCTCAAGGCGAGCGAGGTGGTGCTGGCGCTGCAGGAGCGGCGCAACGCGCTGCCGCTCCAGGATCTGCTGCGCATCCGCACGACCGGCGTGCAGGTCTACGACATTGCGAGCTTTCTTGAGCGCGAGACGGGCCGGATCGATCTCGCCACCGCCAATCCCAGCTCGCTGATCTTCTCCGACGGCTTCTCCTCGGGCCGGCTGCTCTCCTCGGTGGCGAAGCGGCTGTTCGATATCGCCGCCAGCCTGATCCTGCTGGTGGTGGCGGCGCCGGTGATCCTGATCATGGCGGTGGTGGTGCGGCTGGAAAGCCCCGGCCCCGCCTTCTACCGCCAACGCCGGGTCGGCCTGTTCGGCGACGAGTTCGAGGTGATCAAGCTGCGCTCGATGCGGCAGGATGCCGAGATCCCCGGCCAGGCGGTGTGGGCGGCCGAAAATGATCCGCGCATCACCCGCGTCGGCCGCTTCATCCGCAAGGTCCGCATCGACGAGCTGCCCCAGATCTGGGTGGTGCTGGCGGGCAAGATGAGCTTTGTCGGCCCGCGGCCCGAGCGCCGCCAGTTCGTCGAGGCGCTGGAGCAGCAGCTGCCTTATTATGCCGAGCGGCACATGGTGAAGCCGGGCATCACCGGCTGGGCGCAGATCAACTATCCCTATGGCGCGAGCCTGGACGATGCCCGCAACAAGCTCGAATATGATCTCTATTACGCCAAGAACTACACGCCCTTCCTCGATCTGCTGATCCTCCTCCAGACGCTGCGGGTGCTGCTCTGGCCGGCGGGCGCGCGCTAGGCGCCGCCGCCATAGCGGAGTTCGAGCAGATCGAGTTCGCGGACGATGCGGCGGACGAGCAGGCTGCCCGCCTCGCGGCCGCGCGCCAGCCGGAGCGCCTCGCGCCGCGCCGCGCGTAGGCCGGCGAGCCGCAGCTCGCTTTCGATCCGATCGAGCTGGCGCGTTTCGGCCGGGTCCCTGTCCTCGCCACGCACCGCGACGCGCCGCGCGTAAAACTCCGCCAGCCGCGCGCCCGCCTCCTGGTAGAGCGGCGCGTCGCGCGCATCGGCATGGGCGCGCTCGGCCTTCTGGATGGCGCGGAGCGCGGCCTGGTATACCTGGGCGCGGACATGCTGCTCGGCCAGCTCGGCGTCGCGATCGGGCGGCAGCACCAGCCCTTTGAGCAAAAGCGGCAGCGCCACGGTGGCGATCAGCAGCGACAGCAGGATCACGCCGGCGGCGAGGAAGATGACGAAGTCGCGGCCGGGCAGCGGGCTGCCATCGGCGAGGGTGAGCGGCAAAGTGAGGATGCCGGCGAGCGTGATCGCCCCGCGCACCCCGGCGCAGCTCGTCGCCGCCACCAGCCGCAGGTCCGAGCTGCGGAACGGACGCTGATCGCGCCGCCGCAACAAAGTGAGGCGCAGCGACGCCCACACCCAGCAGAAGCGCAGCGCCGCCAGCACCAGCGTGATCGCCACCACATAGCAGGCGAGCCACCAGCCGGTGCGGCCGCCATAGGATTGCACCGCGCGGATCGCGCCGGCGGCGATCCCCGGCATCTGCTCGCCCAGCAGGACGAAGACGATGCCGTTGGCGGAGAATTGGATGGCATCCCATACCGAGGTGCGCCGCAGGCGCGTTTCCGCGCCCGCCCGGCCATTGCGTTCGGCGAAGGACATGGCGACCCCCGCCGCCACCGCCGCGAGAATACCCGAGGCGCCGGCCCGCTCGGCCAGCAGATAGGCGCCGAAGGGGAGTAACAGGCTGACCAGGATCTGCGCGCCCGGCTCCTCGCCGAAATGGCGCGTGAGCCAGCCCTTGGCGCGGATCACCACGATCGTCAGCCCCGCGCCGAGTGCCAGCCCGGCCAGCGCCGACCAGAGAAAATCCAGCCCCGCCTCGCGCAGCGAGAAATGCCCCGTGACCGCGGCGGCGATGGCGAAGCGCAGGCAGACCAGCCCAGACGCATCGTTGAACAGCGATTCGCCTTCCAGGATATGCATCAGCCGTGGCGGCACCGGCACGCGCTGCGCGATCGAGGAGACGGCGATCGGATCGGTGGGCGAGAGCACGGCGGCGAGCGCGAAGCAGATCGCCATGGGCAGCGCCGGCACCATCCAATGGATGAAGAAGCCCGCGCCGATTACGGTGAACACCACCAGCCCCAGCGCCAGCTCGATGATGATCGGCCCGTCCTCGCGCAGCGAATCCTTGGGCAGCCGCCAGCCATCGAGGAACAGCAGCGGCGGCAGCAGCACGAGGAAGAAAAGCTCGGGGTCCAGCTCCACCCGGATATTGGCGAGCAGCCCGATCGCGCCGCCCACCGCGATCTGCACCAGCGGCGTCGGGATCGCCGCCGGCACCATGCGGCCGATCGCCGCGCTGGCCGCGACCGCGACGAGCAGGATCAGGGCGACGGTGAAGGCTTCCATGGCGGCTCTCTCGTTCGGGATCGGCCCTCGCCGCCGGGGGCCGGGCCTGCCCATCAAGCGCGGCGGCCGGGATGACGTTCCCTAGGGCACGTTAACCTCCCGTTTTCGATCATCGGTTAAGCGCGGGGGATGCGGAATGCTCTCGCCTCCGTCGCGCTGCTGGCGCTCGCCGCGCTGCTGCCGGCCGGGTGCGCGCAGCGCGCGCCCGTGGCGGTGGTGCCGGCCATCGCGCCCGCCGCCTTCGATCGCCCGACGACGCTCGCGGCGGCGCAGGACGCCCTGATCCGGGGCGATGTCGTTACCGCGCGCGCGCGGCTCGCGGCGCTGCTGGCGCATGATCCCGCCGATCCCGAGGCGCATGTCCTGCTCGACGGGCTGGAGCGTGCGCCGCTGGATCTGCTCGGGCCGCGCAGCTTCGCCTATGCCGCCAAGCCCGGCGACACCTATGTCACGCTGTCCACGCGCTTCCTGGGTACGCCGCTCAAAGCCTATGCGCTTGCCCGCTACAATGGCGCGCGGGTGCCGGCGGCGCTCGCGCCGGGCACGATCGTCCGCATCCCCGGCGAGGCGCCGGCGCCGCCGCCGCGCCCCCGGGCGCGCCGCAGCCGTCCGGCGCGCGGCGCCGCGATCGCGCGGCGGGTCGATCCGGCGGGCGCGGTGCCGCTCCGCGCCGCCGCGCTGGTCGCGCTCAAGCGCGGCGATACGCCGCGCGCGCTCGCGCTGCTGCGCCGCGCGGCAGCGATCGATCCCGACAATCCGCTGCTGCGCCGCGATCTGGCCCGGCTGACCGCACGAACCGCTAGCTAGCGGCCGGCGAGCCCCAGCGCCCGATCGAACAGGGCGTAGAAGCCGGGCAGATCGACCTGCTCGACGATCGTCACGCGGCCCTCGCCGCGGTGCGGGCGGCCTGCCTCGGGCCAGACATGGGCGCGGCCATAATCCATGCCGCCATCGGTGTTCACGCGCATCCAGCCGGTCGTGCTGCGGGTCACGAGATCGGGGCGGACGAGAATGGCGGCGGCCAGCTCGTCCCACAGGGGCAGGCCGACCCAGGCGGTCTGCGCGTAATAGCGCGCGAGCGGGGTGCCGAGCGCCGCGATCCGCGCGACATGGTCCTTGGTCAGCAGCGTCTCGTTGCTGACGGTGCCGACGATCACGACATCGCCAAAGCCGGCCCGCAGCACCGCGTCCGCCGCTTCGGGATCGAACAGGAAGTTGAAGTCCGTGAAGAAATTGGCGCTGCGCGTGAGCCGCGCCATGTCGGTATCGACCATCCCGCCCATGATGACGAGCCGCCCCACATGGCTGGCGAACTGCGGATCGAGCGCGGTGGCGAGCGCGATGTTGGTCAAGGGGCCGGCGGCGAGGATGGACAGGCCGGGATGGGCGCGCGCCTGCGCCACCAGCCATTCGGCGGCGGTGCCGGGTGCGACGCGCAGCGCGGGATGGCGCACCGGCGGGGGCGCCGGATCGCCTGGCTTGGGATCGGCCCAGGCGCCGCGATAGGGCAGGGCGCCGAAGCGCGCCTCCCAGCCGGCCAGCTCGCTTTTGCTGCGCAGCAAAGGCTGGTTGGCGCCGGCCAGAACGGGGATATCGGTGCGCCCGATCAGCGCCAGGAAATCAAGCGTGTGCGCGGTCGATTCCGGCACATAGCTGTCCCCGATCACGGCGGTGAGGCCGAGCAGCCGGTGCCGGGGCGAGGCGAGCACGGGCATGATCGCCATGGCGCCGCCGGCCACCGACCAGTCATTGTCGATGATGACCGGGAGCGGCGCCGGCGCAGCGGCGGCGGCGGGCGCGGCGGCGAGCGGGAGGGCGGCGAGGAGCAGCGCCGCGAGCCGCCGGATCACGCGGTACGCTCGGGCACCGAAGCCGCGTCGGCCGTGATCGCATCGCGCGAGGCGACCGCTTCCCACGGGAAGACGAACCAGTCCTTCATCACCGCGCGATCGATGCTGCGCGCCGCATAATCGACGCGCTCGACCGACCGGATATTGTCGATCAGCGTCGCGAACCGCACCGCATTGGCATCCGCGCCCGCTCCGGCCAGCGCGCCGCGCAGATGCGCGATGGTGCGCCCGGTATCATTGATGTCGTCCACCACCAGCAGCGTCTCGCCCGCGCGCGTCCGTTCGGCGAGCCGCACCAGCAGCCCGTCGGCAAAGTCGGGCACCTGGCTGGAGATATCCACCGACAGCATCGGCAGCCCCAGCGCATGGCTGAGATAGACCGCCGGCACCAGTCCGCCCCGGCCGACGCCGATGATGAAGCGCGGCCGCCAGCTTTTGGCGGAGACCTGCTGCGCGAGCGCCATCACGTCGGCGAGGAAGGCATCGGCGCTGATCGGGGCGAGAATGGGAGTCATGCGGCAACCCTAATGGGCGGTCAAAAAGGCGTCGAGAGCGCAAAGATGCTGTACGAGATCGGCTTCGGGCAGGAAGGCGCCGAGAAAGGAATTGCGCGCCAGCTGCCCCAGCGCCGCCCGGTCCAGCCCCCGTCCGGCGGCCGCCGCGCGGTAATTGTCCGCCACATAGCCGCCGAAATAGGCGGGATCGTCGGAATTGATCGTCGCGCGCAGGCCGAGCGCGAGCATCCGGTCGATCGGATGCGCGTCCATCGCGTCGACCACGCAGAGCTTGAGGTTGGAGAGCGGGCAGACGGTGAGCGTCATCGCGTCGCGCGCCAGCCGGGCGACCAGTTCGGGCGATTCGAGCGCGCGATTGCCGTGATCGAGCCGATCGACCTGCAGCAGGTCCAGCGCTTCGGTGACATAGGCGGGCGGCCCTTCCTCGCCGGCATGGGCCACGCGCTTGAGCCCGGCCGCGCCGGCGGCGGCGAAGACGCGCGCGAACTTGGCCGGCGGGTGGCCCAGCTCCGACGAATCGAGGCCCACGCCCAGCAGCCGATCCAGCCAAGGTTCGGCGGCGCGGAAGGTGGCGAACGCCTCTTCCTCGTCGAGATGGCGCAGGAAGCAGAGGATCAGCCCGCCGGTGATGCCGTGGCGGACGCGCGCCTCCTCGACCGCCGCGAGCAGCCCTTCCATGACGATGCCGATCGGGATGCCGCGCGCCGTGTGCGTCTGCGGATCGAAGAAGATTTCGGCGTGGCGCACGGAGTCGGCGGCGGCGCGATCGAAATAGGCGCGGCCGAGATCGCGAAAATCCTCCGCCGTACGCAGCACCGCCGCGCCCTGATAATAAATGTCCAGAAAATCCTGGAGCCGCGAGAATTGATAGGCGGCGCGCACCTCTTCCACGGTGCGGAAGGGCAGATCGACGCGGTTGCGCCGCGCCAGCGCCATCATCAGCTCGGGTTCGAGGCTGCCTTCAATATGGAGGTGCAGCTCGGCCTTGGGCAAGGCGAGGATGAAGCGGTCGAGAGCGGGATCGTGCTGCATCGCCGCATGATCGCGCTCCGGCGCGTCCGATGCAAGGCCGGGCGACGACCAAGGAACGCGGAGCCGCGACAAGGTGTTGACCCGCGGTCCCGTGACGCAGCCAGCGAGAGAGATTGTGCCCCTTCCCCCCCGCCTCTACGCCACGCTTACCGATGCCGCCGATCCGGCCCTCGAGGCCGCGCTCCAGGCCGGGCTCGACGGGCTGCTGGTTCCCGGCGGCGCGCTGCCCGGCGGGGTCGACGCGGTGGCCGGCACGCTCGCCCGCATCCGCGAGGCGGGGCGCGAGGCGGTGGTCGAGATCGATCTGGAGCGCGGGCTGATCGATCATGTCTCGGCCGATCTGCTGGTGGAGCGGGTGCGCGCGCTGGTCGATCGCGGCGCCACCGGCGTGCGTCTCGCCGGATTGGAGAGGATCGCCGCCGAGCGGGTGCACGATATCGCACGCCTGTTGCGCGAGCGCCTGCCCGAACTCCGCCTCTGGGCCGGCCCGTTCGGCTATGCCCGCGCCACCGCCCATGGGCTGGCGGCGGTGGATGCGCTGATCGCCTCCTATGGCTGGTGGGATTATAGCGCCCCCTGGTTCGCCGAGGAGATGGCGGCGCTGGCGGCGCTCAAGCCCGTGCTGGTGGAGGTGCGGCCGCACCAGCTGCGCGGCGCGGACGATCCGATCGGCGCGCGGCGGCGGGTGCTGGGCGCGGTGGCGCTGGGCGACGCGATCCTGCCGGCCTCGGTCTTCGCGGATGCGGCGCTGGCCGATCAGCTGGCGGCGATGCGCGCGCAGCCTCTTCCCGCGGGCACGCGGCTGCGCCGCCTGACCGACAGCGAGGCGCCCGTCACCGCCTTGCTGCGCAGCGCCGAGGATGTGCGGACCGCCGAGAACGCGGCGCTGCTGCTGTTCAACCGGCGCGACACGCCCGAGCCCGTGCCCGCCGCCGATCTGGTGCTGCCGGCCTTGGGAAGCGGCTTCGCGCTGCCGTCGCTCGATCCGCTCGGCGCGGGCGAGGTGCGGGTGGTGCCGCTCGCGCGCACCGCGCCCATCGGCTTCGCTCCCGCCGAGGACGCCGAGGCGGCGGCGGACTGGCCGCGCCTGGTGATCGAGGCCGTGGCCCCGGCGGTGAGCGGCGGCGCCTTCGCGGTCAAGCGCGTGGTCGGCGAGACGCTGGCGGTGTCGGCTACCATCTATGCCGACGGCCATGAGCAGCTCGCCGCCGAGGTGCAGTGGCGGCCGCTGGATGAGAGCGAATGGCGGTCCGCCCCGCTCACCGCGCAGCCCAATGATCTCTGGACCGGCGCCTTCCCGCTGGAGCGGCTGGGTCGGCACCTGTTCCGGATCGAGGCCTGGCTCGATCGGTTCGGCGGCTTCCGGCGCGATTTCGCCAAGAAGCTCGACGCCGGCGTCGCCCAGCTCGTCGATCACGAGGAAGGCAAGAGGCTGGTGCGCGAGGCCGCCGCCCGCGCCGATCTCGGCGATTGGGTGGCGCGGCTCGACGCGCCGGGCGCGGACGGCGCCGCGCTGCTGCTCGATCCCGCGCTCGCCGCGCGCATGGCCGCCGCCGACGACCGCCCGCACCGGCTCGTCTCCTCGGAGCAGCTGGTGGATGCCGAGCGGCTCGAGGCGCGCTTCTCGAGCTGGTATGAGATCTTCCCGCGCTCGATGAGCGGCGATCGCAGCCGCCACGGGCGGTTCGAGGATGTCATCGCGCATCTGCCGCGGATCCGCGACATGGGGTTCGACACGCTCTATTTTCCGCCCATCCACCCGATCGGGCGCGCCAATCGCAAGGGCCCGAACAACAGCCTCACCCCGGCGCCGGGCGATCCGGGCAGCCCCTATGCGATCGGTTCGGAGGCGGGCGGCCATGATGCCATCCATCCGGAGCTGGGCAGCTTCGAGGATTTCGCCCGGCTGATCGCCGCGGCGCGCGACCATGGGCTGGAGATCGCGCTCGATTTCGCGATCCAATGCTCGCCCGACCATCCCTGGCTCAAGGCGCATCCCGGCTGGTTCGCCTGGCGGCCGGACGGATCGATGAAATATGCCGAGAACCCGCCGAAGAAATATCAGGACATCGTCAATGTCGATTTCTACGGGCCGGACGCGGTGCCGGGCCTGTGGCAGGCGCTGCGCGACGTGGTGCTGCTCTGGGTGGAGCAGGGGGTGAAGACCTTCCGGGTCGATAATCCGCACACCAAGCCGCTGCCCTTCTGGGAATGGATGATCGGCGATGTGCGGGCGCGGCACCCGGAGGTGATCTTCCTCGCCGAGGCCTTCACCCGCCCCGCGATGATGTACCGCCTCGCCAAGATCGGCTTCTCGCAGAGCTATACCTATTTCACCTGGCGCAACACCAAGCAGGAACTGACCGACTATCTGGAGGAGCTGACGACCGAGGCGCCCAAGGAATTCTACCGGCCGCACTTCTTCGTCAACACGCCGGACATCAACCCCTATTTCCTTCAGACCTCAGGTCGGCCCGGTTTCCGCATCCGCGCGGTGCTGGCGGCGACGCTGTCGGGCCTGTTCGGCGTCTATTCGGGCTTCGAACTGTGCGAGGCGGCGCCGCTGCCCGGCAAGGAGGAATATCTCGACAGCGAGAAATATGAGCTGCGCCCGCGCGACTGGGCCGCGCCCGGCAACATCGTCGCCGACATCACGCTGCTCAACGGGCTGCGCCGCGCCCATCCGGCGCTCCAGACCCACCTCAACACCCGCTTCCTCAAGGTCGATAACGACGCCATGCTCTATTACGCCAAGCCCGAGCCGCAAGGCGGCGGCATGATCCTCGTGCTCGTCAATCTCGATCCGCACGCGCCGCAGGAGGGCAGCTTCGAGGTGCCGCTCTGGGAATTCGATCTGCCCGATCATGGCAGCGTCGCGGTCGAGGATCTGGCGCGCGGCTACCGCTTCGACTGGCACGGCAAGACGCAGACGATCCGCCTCGAGCCGGACGAGCCCTACAGGATCTGGCGCATCGCGCCGCAGGGAGGCCAGGCATGACCGATCTGCCCCGCGCCGACGATCCGCTCTGGTACAAGGATGCGGTGATCTACCAGCTCCATGTGAAGAGCTTCTTCGATGCCAATAATGACGGCATCGGCGATTTCGAGGGCCTGCTCGAGAAGCTGGACTATATCGCCGATCTCGGCGTGACGGCGATCTGGCTCCTGCCCTTCTATCCCAGCCCGCGCCGGGACGATGGCTATGACATCGCCGAATATCGCGACGTTTCGGCGGATTACGGTACGATGGAGAGCGCGCGCGCGTTCATTGCCGCGGCGCATGCGCGCAATATCCGGGTCATCACCGAGCTGGTGATCAACCACACATCGGATCAGCATCCCTGGTTCCAGGCCGCGCGCCGGGCGCCCCCGGGCAGCCCCGAACGCGATTTCTATGTCTGGTCCGATAACGACAAGCTCTATTCCGGCACGCGCATCATCTTCCTCGATACCGAGAAATCCAACTGGACCTGGGACGAGGAAGCCGGTGCCTATTATTGGCACCGCTTCTATTCGCATCAGCCGGACCTCAATTTCGACAATCCCGCCGTGCTGCGGGAGGTGCTTTCGGTGATGGATTTCTGGTGCGAGGCGGGCGTGGATGGGCTGCGGCTCGACGCCATCCCGTATCTGATCGAGCGCGACGGCACCTCCAACGAGAATCTGCCCGAGACGCACGAGGTGCTGCGCAAGATCCGCACGCATCTGGATGCCAAGTGGCCGGGCAAGATGCTGCTGGCCGAGGCCAATATGTGGCCCGAGGATACGCAGCAATATTTCGGCGAACGCGCGGACGAATGCCATATGGCGTTCCACTTCCCGCTGATGCCGCGCATGTACATGGCGGTGGCGCAGGAGGATCGCTTCCCGATCACCGACATCATGCGCCAGACGCCGGACATTCCGGAAACCTGCCAATGGGCGATCTTCCTGCGCAACCATGACGAGCTGACGCTCGAGATGGTGACCGACGCCGAGCGCGACTATCTGTGGAACACCTATGCCTCGGACCGGCGGGCGCGGATCAATCTCGGCATTCGTCGCCGGCTGGCGCCGCTGATGGAGCGCGACCGCCGCCGCATCGAGCTGATGAACGCGCTGCTGCTCTCCATGCCCGGCACGCCCGTGCTCTATTATGGCGACGAGATCGGCATGGGCGACAATATCTATCTGGGCGATCGCGATGGCGTCCGCACGCCGATGCAATGGTCGATGGATCGCAATGGCGGCTTCAGCCGCGCCGATCCGGCGGCGCTCACCCTGCCGCCGATCATGGATCCGCTCTACGGCTATCAGACGATCAACGTCGAAGCCCAGCAGGTGGACCGCCACTCGCCGCTCAACTGGACCAAGCGCATGCTGGCGGTGCGCGGCCAGCATCGCGCCTTCGGACGCGGCGCGCAGCGCTTCCTCCGTCCCGCCAACCGCAAGGTGCTCGCCTATTTCCGCGAATATGAGGAGGAGGCGATCCTGTGCGTCGCCAATCTCAGCCGCACCGCCCAGGCGGTCGAGCTGATGATGCCCGAGTTCGAGGGGCGGGTGCCGGTGGAGATGACGGGCGGCGCCGCCTTCCCGCCGATCGGACAGCTTCCTTACATGCTGACGCTGCCGCCTTACGGCTTCTACTGGTTCCGCCTCGCCGATGCCGGGGAGGGGCCGGAATGGGCCTCCACCGCGCCGGGGCTGGAGATTGAGCGCTATACCTTCGTACTGCGTCCGGCGCTGGCGGATATCGCGCTCGGCGCCAATCGCGGCGTGCTCGAGAAGGACATACTCCCCGCCTATGTGCCGCAGCGGCGCTGGTTCGGCGCCAAGGACGAGGCGATCGTCGCGACCCGGCTGGCCTGGTCGGCGGCGGTGCCGAACGAGCCCGACCTGCTGCTCGCCGCGATCGAGGTGGAGACCGGATCGGGCACGGGCCGCTACATGCTGCCCTTCGGCATTGTCTGGGAAGGCGAGCAGCCGGGCCGCTACGCCTCCAATCTCGCGCTGGCGCGGGTGCGGCGCGGACGCACCGTGGGGCTGCTGACCGACGGCTTCGCGGTCAACGCCTTCGCCGGCCGGATGGTCGAGGCGATGCGCGACGGCGCCGACCTGCCGACCGGCGGCGAGGGCCGGCTGCGCTTCACCCATTATGAGGGCTTCGCGATCGATCCCGAAACCCCGCCGCACTGGCTTTCGGCCGAACAGTCGAACAGCACGCTGCTGATCGGCGAGGCGGCGGTGCTCAAGCTGCTGCGCAAGATCACGCCCGGCATCCATCCCGAGATCGAGATGGTGCGCTATCTCACCGCCGGCGGCTTCGCCCATGTGCCGGCGGTGCTGGGCGATGCGCGGCTGGTGGAAGGCGGCGAGGAGAGCGTGGTGATGCTTGCCCAGGCCTATGTCCACAACCAGGGCGATGGCTGGGAATGGACGCTCGGCGTGCTCGACCGGCTGGCGAGCGACGACGAGGACAGCCTCGCCAATTACGAGAATTTCGCCTGCACGCTGGGGCGGCGGCTGGCGGAGATGCATCGCGTTCTGGCGCGGCCGACCGACGATGCCGCCTTCGCCCCCGAACCCTTCGGCGCGGCCGAGGCGGGGGCGCTGGCGGATCGCGTGGTGGCCGGCTTCGAGGCGGCGCTGGAACCGATCGCCGCGCTGGCGGACACGCTGGACGATGCCGCCTTCCTGCGCGACCAGCACCAGGCCATCGTCGCGCATCTGCGCGCGGCGGCGCGGCTGGCCAAGGGCGAATATCGCACCCGCATCCATGGCGACCTTCATCTCGGCCAGATGCTGGTGACGGGCAGCGACATCATGCTGATCGATTTCGAGGGCGAGCCCGCACGCAGCCTGGCCGAGCGCCGCGCCAAGGACCATCCGCTGCGCGACGTGGCGGGCGTGCTGCGCTCCTTCGCCTATGCCACCGCCGTCGCCCAGCGGCAGCGCCCGGCGGAGGCCGATGCCGAGGCGGTGCGGACCGACGAGCGCTACGCCGATTTCCGGGTGCGCGCGCAGCGCACCTTCCTGACCGGCTATACCGGCGAGAGCGAGCCCGAGATCGGCGCGCTGCTCCAGCTGTATCTCATCGACAAGGCGGCCTATGAAGTGCGCTACGAAGCCGCCAACCGGCCCGACTGGATCGGCGTGCCGATCGCGGGGCTGGCCCGGGTGGCGCGGATGCTGCTAGGGGCGGCCGGTGGCTGAATCGTACTTAACGAAGATAGTTTCGGCGCCGCCGTGGAACGCTAGACGGTGTTCGTCATTTGAGCGCTCTGGGCCGAAGGGAGGGTATCGCATGAACGGGCTTTGGCGGCGGTCGCTTCGCGCGTCGCTGGCGCTTGCACCTCTGGTGGTGCTGGCCGGGTGCGGCCAGATCCTCGATCCGGCCGGGCCGATCGGCGCCGACGAGAAGAAGATCCTGGTGAACAGCCTGGCGGTCATGCTGCTGATCGTCGTCCCGACGATCATCGCGACGCTGGGTTTCGCCTGGTGGTTCCGCGCATCCAACACCAAGGCGCGCTACCTGCCCGATTTCGCCTATTCGGGCCGGGTCGAGGCGGTGGTCTGGTCCATCCCCATTCTGGTGATCCTCTTCCTCGGCGGCATGACCTGGATCAGCAGCCACGATCTCGATCCCGGCAAGCCGCTGCCCGCCAAGCCCGGCGTCCAGCCGCTGACGGTGCAGGTCGTGTCGCTCGACTGGAAATGGCTGTTCATCTACCCGGATCAGGGGATCGCCACGGTCAACCATCTGGTGGTGCCGGCGGGCACGCCGATCAATTTCCACATCACCTCGGCGAGCGTGATGAACGCCTTTTTCGTGCCGCGGCTGGGCTCGATGATCTATTCCATGAACGGGATGGACACCCAGCTCCACCTCCAGGCTGACAAGCCCGGGCGCTATTATGGCCGCTCGGCGCATTTCAGCGGCGATGGCTTCCCCGGCATGCAATTCTTTGTCGACGCGGTGCCGGCGGCGCAGTTCGGCGCCTGGGTGTCCGGCACCAAGGGCAAGGGCGAGGCGCTCAGCGCGCAGCGCTACTGGCAGCTGGCGCAGCAGAGCGCCGACAATCCGCCCATGTCCTTCGGGGCCGTCCAGCCACAACTTTTCAATGCGGTGCTCATGCAGAAAATACCTCCGGCGCCCGGACCCAAGCTCGGCGAGCCCGATCCGTCCGTCCGTCCGATGAGCGTCAGCCCGGTGGGGAGCGAAGGCGATGTTCGGTAAACTGACTTGGGCGGCGATCCCGATCCACAATCCGATCGACATGGTCGCCTCGGCGGGGATGATCCTCGCCGTGGTCGCCATCCTGCTCTGGGTGACCAAGGCGGGCTTCTGGCCCTATCTGTGGCGCGAATGGATCACCTCCGTCGATCACAAGCGGATCGGCGTGATGTACTGCCTGCTCGCGGCAGTGATGCTGCTGCGCGGCTTTGTCGACGCGCTGCTGATGCGCTCGCAGCAGGCGCTGGCCTATCGCGCCCCCGGCTTCCTTGAGCCCGAGCATTACGACCAGATCTTTTCGGCCCACGGGACGATCATGATCTTCTTCGTCGCCATGCCCTTCGTGATCGGCCTGATGAACTTCGTCATGCCGCTCCAGCTCGGCGTGCGCGATGTGGCCTTCCCGACGCTCAACTCGGTCAGCTTCTGGCTGACGGCGACGGGCGCGCTGCTCATCAACATCGCGCTGGTGGTCGGCGAATTCGCGCGGACCGGCTGGCTGCCCTATCCGCCGCTGTCGGAGCTGGCCTATTCGCCCGGCGTCGGCGTGGACTATTACAACTGGGCCTTGCAGATATCCGGCATAGGCACATTGATGTCCGGGATAAATCTCGTGACGACCGTGCTCAAGATGCGCGCGCCCGGCATGAGCTATCTGCGCATGCCCGTGTTCTGCTGGACGACGCTGGCGTCGAACCTGCTGATCGTCGCGGCCTTCCCGATCCTCACCGCGACGCTCGCGATGCTCAGCCTCGACCGTTACCTCGGCTTCCACTTCTTCACCAACGAAGCCGGCGGCAACATGATGATGTTCATGAACCTCATCTGGGCCTGGGGCCATCCCGAGGTGTATATCCTGGTGCTGCCCGCCTTCGGCGTCTTCTCCGAGGTGGTCTCCACCTTCTCGGGCAAGCCGCTGTTCGGCTATCGCTCGATGGTGCTCGCCACCATGGCGATCTGCATCCTCTCCTTCCTCGTCTGGCTGCACCATTTCTTCACCATGGGCGCCGGCGCGGACGTGAACGCGGTGTTCGGCATCGCCACCATGATCATCGCCGTGCCCACGGGCGTGAAGGTGTTCAACTGGCTCTTCACCATGTATGGCGGCCGGATCCGCTTCACCACGCCGATGCTGTGGTCGGTCGGGTTCATCTGCACCTTCATCATCGGCGGCATGACCGGCGTGCTGCTCGCCGTGCCGCCCGCCGATTTCGTGCTGCACAACTCGCTCTTCCTCGTCGCCCACTTCCACAATGTCATCATCGGCGGCGTGCTGTTTGGCGTGTTCGCGGGCTATACCTACTGGTTCCCCAAGGCCTTCGGCTTCACGCTCGACGAGACCTGGGGCAAGCGGGCCTTCTGGCTCTGGCTGGTGGGCTTCTATGTCGCCTTCATGCCGCTCTATGTGCTGGGCCTGCTCGGCATGACCCGGCGCATGCAGCGCTTCGACGTGGCCGAATGGCATCCCTGGACGCTGCTGGCGGGCGTCGGCGCGCTCATCATCGCCTGCGGCATCGCCTGCCAGATCATCCAGCTGGTGGTCTCGATCCGCACCCGCGACCAGCGTCGCGACCTGACCGGCGATCCCTGGGACGGCCGCAGCCTGGAATGGGCGACGCCCTCGCCCCCGCCCGCCTTCAACTTCGCCGTCATGTACAATGTGGAGGACGAGGAGGCCTATTGGGGCATCAAGCAGACCGCGCTCGACCAGCAGCGCCTGCACGCCGAGCCCGAATATGAGCCGATCGAGATGCCGCTCAACTCGCCCACCGGCTTCATCTGCGCCTTTTTCGCTACGATCTGCGGCTTCGCCCTGATCTGGCACATTTGGTGGCTGGTGATCGTCGGGCTGGTCGGCGCCTTCATCACCTTCATCGTCTTCGCCTGGCGCGATCACGACGAATATGAGGTGCCGGTGGAGGAGGTCGCCCGTATCGACCGCGCCCGCCGCGCCGCCCGCGAGAAATGGCTCTTTGCCGACCAGGAGCAGCCGGCATGATCGGACCGTCCGCCAACGCGCCCGCGTCGCGCGAATATAACAGCCATCGCCGGCGCGAGGAGGATCCCAACAAGCTTGGCCATCGCCATCGCGGCCATGGGCACGGCCATGGCCATGGCCATGGCGGCGGCGAGGCCACCGGCCATGGCGAGGGTGGCCCCGCGTCCAAGCGGATCATCGTCGGCTACGGCTTCTGGATCTTCCTGCTGTCCGACATCATCATGTTCTCCTCCTTCTTCGCCGCCTATGCGGTGCTGTCGGGGGCGACGGCGGGTGGCCCGTCGGGCGCGCAGATCTTCGACATTCCCTATGTCGGCGTGGAAACCGCGCTGCTGCTCGCCTCCAGCTTCGCCTGCGGCCTCGCGGCGATCGCGGCGGACCAGCGCAACATGATGTGGACGCAGATCGGGCTGCTCGTCACCGGGCTGTTCGGGCTCGGCTTCCTCGGCATGGAGGTGCATGAGTTCGGCAAGCTGGTGGCGGAGGGCAATGGCCCGTCGCGCTCGGCCTTCCTCTCGGCCTTCTTCACGCTGGTCGGCTGCCACGGCCTCCATGTCGCCACCGGCCTGCTCTGGCTGGCGACGATGATGGCGCAGATCTGGGCCAAGGGCTTCCGCGTCAACATCATGCGCCGGCTGCTCTGCTTCAACCTGTTCTGGCACGCGCTCGACATCATCTGGGTCGCCGTGTTCACGATCGTCTATCTCATGGGAGCCGCCTGATGTCCGCTGACATCCATGATTCCGCGCCGGGCGATCTTGCCCCGGGTGACGAGCATCACGGCCATTCCGGCGTCGGCGAAGGCATTCGCGGCTATGTGATCGGTCTGGTGCTGGCGACGGTGCTGACCATCGCCTCCTTCTATTTCGCCCAGAGCCGCGATGTCTGGGGGCCGAGCATTCCGGTGGCGCTGCTGGTGCTGGCGGTGGCGCAGATGGGCGTCCATCTCGCCTTCTTCCTCCACATCACCACCGGCCCTGACAACACCAACAACGTCATGGCGCTGGCCTTCGGCGTGCTGATCGTGCTGCTGGTGATCGTGGGCTCGATCTGGATCATGGCCCATCTCAACCAGAATATGACGCCGGGCGGCATGATGATGACGACCGACATCAAGAGCATGGCTATCCCCACCCAGCGCTGAGGCGCAGCGGGCGGACACGGAACGGGGCGGGGGCGCGCGCGGCGCCTCCGCCCCGTTTGCGTGTGCGTCAGGCCCGCCGCGTCAGGCCGGCGCGCGCGCCCGGCGCCAGCAGCCGGCCAAAGGCGATCCGCGCGCCGAACAGCACCGCCGCCGCGATCAGCATCAGCCCGCAATGGATAAGCCAGAAGCGCGCCGCCCCCATCGTCTCGTACAGGCCGCCGAGCCAGCCCACGATCAGATTGGCGGCGAACAGATAGAGATAATGGACGGCGATGATCGTGCCCCCGATCGCGCGCGGCGCGGCGCGGGAATAGAGCGCCAGGCCGACGGGAAAGACATTGGCGAAGCCGATATCGTTGAGCAGGTGGAAGGCGATCGCCCAGCCCAGGCTGGCGCGGTGTCCGCTCACCGAAAGCGCCGCGAGCAGCGCCGGCCCGGCGGCCGAGATCAGCGTGCCGATCGCCAGCTTGGTGATCTCCTGCGGCTCGGGGAAGCGCCGCGCCCAGAGCCGCCAGAAGCCCACCGACGCCGCCATGCAGCCGGTGGAGATGAAGGCGTCGAGCGAGATGAGCCAGGTGATCGGCATCGTCCGGCCGCCCAGGACGAGCTGGTAATGGCTCTCGCCCCAGATGAGATAGGCGTTGAAGATCTGCTGATTGCCCAGCGCCGCCAGCGCCAGCGCGGGGAGCAGCGCCACCAGCAGCGCGATCGTCCGCCGTTCCTCGCGGGCGAGCGGGGCCCGCGCCGCGACCCGGCCGGCACGGGGCGCGGGATCGGCGGGCAGCCAGCGGCGGCCGCCCAGATAGATGAGCAGCCCGATCAGCATGCCCACGCCGGCGGCACCGAAGCCCCAGTGCCAGCCCACGGTTTCGCCCAGCGTGCCGCAGACCAGCGGCGAGACGATCACCGCGATCTGGATGCCCAGCATATAGACCTGAAAGGCATCGGCGCGGCGAAGATCGTCCGGCGCGTAGAGATCGCCGACCTGGCTCGCGATATTGCCCTTGAAGCAGCCCACGCCGATCAGCAGGCACAGCAGCGCGGGCAGGAAGCTCGCCTCGAAGGCCATCAGGAAATGGCCCGCCGCCATCAGCAGGCCGCCCAGGGTCACCGCGCGGGTCTTGCCGATCACGCGATCCGCCAGCAGCCCGCCCGCGATCGGGGTGAGATAGACGAGCCCGGCATAGAGGCCGAAGATGTTGGAGGCGAGCGCGGCCGGCGAGAGCGGGCCATGCGCCGCCTCGAGCAGCCGCCGGAAGGGCGCGAAGCCCCAAACCTGCTCGACATGGCCGGCGAGCAGCAGATGCTGGGTCATGTAGAGGACCAGCAGCGCCTGCATGCCGTAATAGGAGAAACGCTCCCAGGCTTCGGAAAAGGAGAGAATGGCGAGGCCGCGCGGGTGCCCGAGAAAGCCGGTATCCGCCCGGCGCGCCTCTTCGCTCATTCCCCGAAATCCACCTTGTCATAATGGGCCGGCGGGCCGATCACCTCCATCCGCTCGGCCAGCAGCGGGCGGAAGCTGGGGCGGCTCTTGAGCCCTGAATACCATTGCTTGGTCTGATCGTGGCCGCGCCAGTCGATGCCGCCGAGATAATCCGCCACCGAGATATGCGCGGCGGCGGCGAGATCGGCGAGGCTCAGCACGGGGCCGCCCAGCCAGCGCCGGTGATCGAGCAGCCAGTCGACATAATCCATATGCGCATTGGCCTGGCGCATCGCGTCGCGCAGCGCCTTGGCGTCGGGCGAGGCGCGGTGGACGATGCGCTTGAGCATCCGCTCGTGCATCAGCGGCGCCACCACCTCGCCATAGAATTTCTCGTCGAACCAGGCGACGAGGCGGCGGATCTCGGCGCGGGCGGCGGCATCGCCCCCCAGCATCGGCGCCTTCTCGATCACCTCCTCGAAATATTCGCAGATCGCCGAGGAATCGCTCAGGGCGAGCGCGCCCTGCACCATGACGGGCGTCTGCCCGGCCGGATTGAGGTGGAGAAATTCGTCGCGCCGCTGCCAGGGCGATTCGCGGACCAGCTCGTAGCCGACTCCCTTTTCGCCGAGCATCAGCCGGACTTTGCGGGAAAAGGGGCAGAGCGGGAATTGGTAGAGTTGCCACATCGTCCCTGCGTCCTAGGCGGCGCGGGGGCGCGGGAAAAGAGGCGATCGGCCGGCCGGGGCGATGCCCGGCCGGCCGGCCCGTTTATTCGGCCGCCACCGCCGCCTCGGCATCGTTCAGCGGATGCGGCAGGCGCGTGACCATCTCCTTGGGGCAGACCTGCCAGAAGCGATCGCGCATATGCGCCCAGTCGGCGAGCAGCGTGTGCGCCCATTTGCTGTCGGTGCGGCGCGCATGCTCCTCCACCATCGCCTTGGCGACGCCTTCCCAATGGCGGGACGCGAAGCGCTGCCACAGGATCGAATCGCCATTGGCGTGGCGCTCGAAGCTGCCGTCCTCGTCGAGCACAAAGGCCATGCCGCCCGTCATGCCGGCGCCGAAATTCTCGCCGACCTTGCCGAGGATGACGGCGGTGCCCCCCGTCATATATTCGCAGCCATTGGCGCCGCAGCCTTCCACCACCACCGACGCGCCCGAGTTGCGCACCGCGAACCGCTCGCCCGCCTGGCCGGCGGCGAACAGCGCGCCGGCGGTGGCGCCGTACAGCACCGTGTTGCCGATGATGGCGTTGCGGCGCGAATCGAGCGGCGAGGAGACGGTGGGCCGCACCACCACGATGCCGCCGGACAGGCCCTTGCCGACATAGTCGTTGGCGTCGCCGAACACTTCCAGCGTCACGCCCTTGCAGAGAAAGGCGCCGAGCGACTGGCCGGCCGAGCCGCGCAGGCGGACATGGACATGGCCGTCGGCGAGGTGCCGCATCCCGAACTTGGCGGTGATGGCCGAGGAGAAGCGCGTGCCCACCGCCCGGTGCGTGTTGCGGACCGAATAGGTGAGCTGCATCTTCTCGCCGCGCTCGAACACGGCGCGCGCGTCCCGCAGCATCTGGGCATCGAGGCTGTCCGGCACCTCGTTGCGGAAGCTGTTGATCGCGAAGCGGCGGTGATGATCGGGCGCATCCACCTTGGCGAGGATGGGGTTGAGATCGAGATCGTCGAGATGCTCGGCGCCCCGGCTCACCTGGCGCAGCAATTCGGTGCGGCCGATGATCTCGTCGAGCGAGCGCACGCCCAGCCGGGCGAGGATCTCGCGCACCTCCTCGGCGATGAAGGTCATCAGGTTGATCACCTTTTCTGGCGTGCCGACGAACTTCTCGCGCAGCGCCGCATCCTGGGTGCAGACGCCCACCGGACAGGTGTTGGAATGGCATTGGCGCACCATGATGCAGCCCATCGCCACCAGGCTGAGCGTGCCGATGCCGAACTCCTCCGCGCCGAGGATCGCCGCGATCACGATGTCGCGGCCGGTCTTGAGGCCGCCATCGGTGCGCAGCTTCACCCGGTGGCGCAGCCCGTTGAGGGTGAGCACCTGGTTGACCTCGGTAAGCCCCATCTCCCACGGCGTGCCGGCATATTTGATGCTCGTCTGCGGCGAGGCGCCGGTGCCGCCGACATGGCCCGCCACGAGGATGGCATCGGCATGCGCCTTGGCCACGCCCGCCGCCACCGTGCCGATCCCGGCCGAGGAGACGAGCTTCACGCACACCCGCGCGCGCGGATTGATCTGCTTCAGATCGTAGATGAGCTGCGCGAGATCCTCGATCGAGTAGATGTCGTGGTGCGGCGGCGGCGAGATCAGCGTCACGCCCGGGGTGGAGTGGCGCAGCCGGGCGATGAATTCGGTCACCTTGAAGCCGGGCAGCTGCCCGCCCTCGCCGGGCTTGGCGCCCTGCGCCACCTTGATCTCCAGCTCCTCGGCCGAGCCGAGATATTCGGCGGTGACGCCGAACCGGCCCGAGGCGACCTGCTTGATCACCGAATTGGCGTTGTCGCCATTCTCATAGGGCTGGTAGCGCGAGACATCCTCGCCGCCTTCGCCCGACACCGCCTTGGCGCCGATCCGGTTCATCGCGATCGCCAGCGTTTCGTGCGCCTCGGGGCTCAGCGCGCCCAGCGACATGCCGGGCGTGACGAAGCGCTTGCGGATCTCGGTGATCGCCTCCACCTCGTCAATCGGGATCGCCTCGCGCGCCCAGTTGAACTCCAGCAGATCGCGCAGATAGATGGGCGGCAGATCGCGGACGCCTCGCGAGAATTGCAGATAGGTGGAATAGCTGTCGGTCGCGACCGCGCTTTGCAGCAGATGCATGAGCTGCGCCGAATAGGCATGGCCCTCGCCGCCGCTGCGCTGCCGGTAGAATCCGCCCACGGGCAGCGTGGCGACCTGGCTGTCCCAGGCCTTTTCGTGCCGGATCAGCGCATTGAGCTGGAGCGACGCATAGCCTTCGCCCGAGATCTTGGCGGGCATGCCGGGGAAGAGATCATTGACCAGCGCGCGGCTGAGGCCGACCGCCTCGAAATTATAGCCGCCGCGATAGGAGGAGATCACCGCGATCCCCATCTTGGCCATGATCTTCAGCAGCCCGTCGTCGATCGCCTTGCGGTAGCGGGCGATGCACTCGTCGAGGCTGCGCGTGCCGAACAGGCCGCGCGCCTGGCGATCGGCGATCGCGGCCTCGGCGAGATAGGCGTTCACCGTGGTCGCGCCCACGCCGATCAGCACCGCGAAATAATGCGTGTCGAGGCATTCCGACGAGCGCACGTTGATCGAGGCGTAGGAGCGCAGCCCCTTGCGCACGAGATGGGTGTGCACCGCGGCGGCGGCGATCACCATCTGGATGGCGACGCGCTCGCCATCCACCGCCTCGTCGGTGAGGAACAGCTCGGACCGGCCCTCGCGCACCGCCTGCTCGGCCTTGCGGCGGATCTCGGCGATCGCGGTCTTGAGCGCGTCGGCGCCGCCCTCGGCGGGGAAGGTGCAGTCGATCTCGGCCGAGGTGGCGCCGAAATGCGCCTTCAGCGTCGCCCATTCGGGCGCGGTCAGCACCGGCGAGGGCAGCACCAGGATATTGGGCTGGGGCGCCTCGGCATCGAGGATGTTCCCGAGATTGCCGAAGCGCGTGGCGAGGCTCATCACCCGCGTCTCGCGCAGCGAATCGATCGGCGGGTTCGTCACCTGGCTGAAATTCTGCCGGAAGAACTGGCTGATGACGCGCGGCTTGTCGGAGATGACGGCGAGCGGCGTATCGTCGCCCATCGAGCCGATCGCCTCCTTGGCATCCTCCACGCAGGGCGCGAGGATCAGCTCCATATCCTCCAGCGTCTGCCCGGCGGCGACCTGGCGGCGGATCAGCTCGGCGCGGCCATAATCGGGAAAGCCCGCGCCCTCGGGCACGGGGAGATCGGACAATGCCTTGAAGTCTTTGATGTACTCGCCGAAGGGATGGGCCGCGGCGAGGCGGTCCTTCAGCTCGCCATCGTCGAACAGCCGGCCTTCGTCCATATCGACCGCGATCATCTGGCCCGGGCCGATCCGGCCCTTGGCGATCACCGTCGATTCCGGCACCACCACCATGCCCGTCTCCGAGCCGACGATGAGCAGATTGTCGGCGGTGAGCGTGGTGCGCAGCGGCCGCAGCGCGTTGCGATCGACCCCGGCGACCACCCAGCGGCCGTCGGTCATCGCCAGCGCGGCCGGCCCGTCCCACGGCTCCATCACCGAGGCGTAATAGGCGTACATGTCGCGATGCGGCTGGGGCAGATCGGTGGCGTTCTGCCAGGCCTCGGGCACCAGCATCAGCTTGGCGGTGGGCGCGTCGCGCCCCGCGCGGCAGATCGCCTCGAACACCGCGTCCAGCGCCGCCGTATCGGACGCGCCCGCCGGGATCAGCGGCTTGATATCTTCCGAATGCTCGCCAAAGGCGATCGCCGCCATCTTGATCTCGTGGCTCTTCATCCAGTTCCGGTTGCCGCGGATGGTGTTGATCTCGCCATTGTGCGCGAGCGTGCGGAACGGCTGGGCCAGCCACCATTGCGGGAAGGTGTTGGTGGAATAGCGCTGGTGGAAGATGGCGAAGCGGCTGACGAAGCGATCGTCCTGCAGATCGGGATAGAAGACCGACAATTCCTCGGCGAGGAACAGCCCCTTGTAGATGATCGAGCGGCACGAGAGCGAGCAGACGTAGAAGCCCTGGATCTGTGCCTCGATCACACGCCGCTCGATGCGGCGGCGGATGAGATAGAGATTCTTCTCGAACTCGGCCGCGTCCTGCGCCTCGGGGCGGGGGCCCTGGATCATGATCTGCTCGATCTCGGGGCGCGTCAGCATCGCCTTGTCGCCGATCACCGCCACATCCACCGGCACCTGGCGCCAGCCATAGATGGTGTAGCCGAAATCGATGATCTCGCTCTCCACGATCGAGCGGCAGGTCTCCTGCGCGCTGAGATCGGTGCGCGGCAGGAACATCATGCCCACGGCGAGCCGGCCCGGACCGGGCTTGTGGCCGCCATTCTCGATCGCGTCGTCGAAGAAGCTGACCGGCAGCTCGACATGGATGCCGGCGCCGTCGCCGGTCTTGCCATCGGCATCCACGGCGCCGCGATGCCACACCGCCTTCAGCGCGTCGATCGCGGCGGCGACGACGCGGCGCGACGGCTGGCCATCGACCGCGGCGACGAGGCCGACGCCGCAGGCATCGCCTTCATAGTCCGGCCGGTACATGCCCTGTTCGGCAAGCCGGCGATGCTCGGGGGTGGGAAAGTCGGTCACTTCTTCTCTCCTGGGCGCGCGACGCCGGGCGCGGGCGTGCGGGCCTCCTCGGGATGGCTGGCGGCCCAATCGCGCAGGATCTGCGCGACTTCGGCCTGGAAGGCGGTCTGTTGCGGGCGCATCGCGGCGATCGTGATCGGCACCGTCTCGGCGGCGATCGCCGGCGTCGCCGCGCGAAACCGCGCCATGGCGGGATCGGCCATCAGCGCGGCGACGCGACGCAGATCGGCGGCGCTCATGTGGCGGGCATAGACGGCGGCGATCGCGTCCAGCATCGCCGGGGTGAAGGCGGTGTCGATGCTGCCGATGAAGCGCGTGGTGGCGGCATCCAGCTGGCTGCGGAGCGCCGCCGGCATGGTGGCGCCGTAGCGCTGGTGGATCATGTCCAGCATCGGCCCGGCGAGGCGCGGCATGATCTGCCGCATCTGGCCCCGCACGTCCGTGGCCGCGATCAGCGCACGCGCGGCGGCGAGCGTCTCGGCGTCAGGCTGGGCGGAGGCGGGCTGAGTGGGCACGGGCTGGGCACCTGCCGGCGCCACCGCCAGCAGCAGCGCCGCCAGACCGGCGGGAAGGGCGCGCGCGCCGCCGATCACGCCGCCACCGCCGCGGCGGGCGCCGCCTTGGCCTTGGCCTTGTCCTTGAGCCAGGTGTGCATCCGCTCGGCCACGTCGCGCCCATCGCGCACCGCCCACACCACCAGCGAGGCGCCGCGCACGATATCGCCGGCGGCGAAGACGCCCGGCAGCGAGGTCTGCATGGTGCGGTGATCGACGCGCAGCGTTCCCCAGCGCGTCACCGAAAGCTCGGGCGTGGCGAACAGCTGGGGCAGATCCTCCGGATCGAAGCCCAGCGCCTGGATCACCAGATCGGCGTCGAGCCGGAAGTCGCTGCCCGGATCGATCTCGGGCGCGCGTCGGCCCGAGGCATCGGCGGCGCCGAGCCGCATGCGCGACGCGCGGACCGCGCGCACGCCCGCCTCGCCATCAAAGGCGTCGGGCGCGGACAGCCAGACGAACTCCACGCCTTCTTCCTCGGCATTGGCCACCTCGCGCTGCGACCCGGGCATGTTGGCGCGATCGCGGCGGTAGAGGCACTGGACCGAGGTGGCGCCCTGGCGGACGGCGGTGCGCACGCAATCCATCGCGGTATCGCCGCCGCCGATCACCACCACCTTCTTGCCCGCCGCGTTGAGCGTGCCATCGTCCCATGCCGGCACCGCGTCGCCCAGCCCCTTGCGGTTGGAGGCGATCAGATAGTCCAGCGCCTTGACGATGCCCGGCTGGCCCACGCCCGGGGCGCGGATGGCGCGGGCCTTATAGACGCCGGTGGCGACGAGCAGCGCATCGTGGCGCGCACGCAGCGTCTCGAACGGCAGGGCGCCGCCGATATCGGCGCCGAGATGGAAGTGGATGCCGCTGTCCGCCAGGCGCTGGTAGCGCCGCGTGACGATCTCCTTCTCCAGCTTGAAGCCGGGAATGCCATAGACGAGCAGGCCGCCGGCGCGATCGTGCCGGTCATAGACGTGCACGTCATAGCCATGGCCGCGCAGATATTCGGCGGCGGTGAGGCCGGCGGGGCCTGCGCCGATGATGCCGACCGACTGGCCCGAGCGATCCCGCACCGGCCGCACCGGCTCCACCCAGCCCTGTTCCCAGGCGGTATCGGTGATGAACTTCTCGATCGAGCCGATGGTGACCGCGCCATGGCCAGAAAACTCGATGACGCAATTGCCCTCGCACAGCCGGTCCTGCGGGCAGATGCGGCCGCAAATCTCGGGCATGGTCGAGGTGGCGGTCGACAGCTCATAGGCTTCGCGCAGCCGCCCCTCGGCGGTGAGGCGCAGCCAATCGGGGATATGGTTGTGCAGCGGGCAATGGGTGGCGCAATAGGGCACGCCGCATTGCGAGCATCGGCCCGCCTGCTCCTCCGCCTTGGCGGCGGCGAAGCCACGCGCGATCTCCGCGAAATCCTCGATCCGCGCCGGTGCCGCCCGCTTCTCGGGATAGGCCTGACCGGTATTCACGAATTTGAGCATGGGGCTGTCGGCCATCGTCGATCCTCCGTCGACGATGGAAAAGCATGTCTTCGCCCGCGAGTCACGCAATGAAAGCGGCTTAGGTCAGCAGCGCTTCCTCATTACGCCGCACGTGATACCATTTTCATCGTCCGACACGGTCTGAGAACGATTATTAGTCCAATTCCGGACCTATCGCATCAGCCAGGCCAAAGCGGCGGCGCCGGCGATGATCCGGTACCAGGCAAAAGGCGCGAAGCCGTGCCGCGAGACAAAGCCGACAAAGGCGCGCACCACGACCAGCGCCACGATGAAGGAGACGAAGAAGCCGATCGCGATCTCGGGCCAGCCGACGCCGCCCTCGCCGCCCACCGACACGCCGCCCTTGGCCAGTTCGAGCACGGTCGCGCCGAGCATGGTGGGGATGGCGAGGAAGAAGCTGAACTCCGCCGCCGTGCGTCGCTCCACGCCCAGCGAGAGCGCGCCGAGGATGGTGGCGCCCGAGCGGCTCACGCCCGGGATCATCGCGAGGCATTGGATAAAGCCGATGCCGAGCGTGGTGCCCGCGGGCACGTCCGCCACGCCATGCATCCGCCCGGGCTTGACCAGCCGCTCGATCAGCAGGATCGCGATGCCGCCCAGGATCAGCGCCCAGCAGACGAGGATCGGCTTGGTCAGCAGCGCCTCGATCTTCTTGTGCAGCGCGAGCCCGATCACCGCCGCCGGCAGGAAGGCGAGGAGGATGTTGCGCACGAAGCGCCAGGCGCCGGGGCTGCGCTTGGCCAGCCCCATCAGCACCGCCCAGAAGGTGCGCCAGTAGAGCACCACGATCGCCAGGATCGCGCCCAGCTGGATCACGATGTCGAACGTGGCCCAGCGGCTGTCGTCATAGCCGAGCAGCGCCCCCGCCAGGATGAGATGGCCGGTGGACGAAACAGGAAGGAATTCGGTCACCCCCTCGACGATGCCGAGCAGGATGGGTTGAAGGATCATCATGCCGGCGGCACCTTTGCGCGGAAGAGGAGGATCAGGCGGTCTTGCGCTGCGCGCCGAAGCGGCCGAGCCGGCGATATTTCACCAGCCAGCCTTCCGCCACGGCTTCGAGCGGGGTCGCGTCGAGGCCGAAGGCGGCGAGCCCCTCGGCGCCAGGCGCGGGCACATTATCCTGCGAAAGCATCTGCCACTGATCCTGGGTGAGCGGCGCCCCCGGCAGGAAGCCGAGCTTGGCGAGGCCCGCGCCCATGCCGTCGGGCAGCTCCACGAAATGGGTCTTGCGGCCAATGATGCGCGCGATCAGGCGGTTGAGTTCGGCCATGCTGAGCGTGGCGGGGCCGCCAATCTCATAGGTCCTGCCGGCGTGGCGGCCCGGATCCGAGGCGGCGGCGGCGATCGCCCGGCCGAGATCGCCCGCGAAGACCGGCTGGAAGCGCGTCGCCCCGGCGAGCACCGGCACCACCGGGCTCAGCTGCATCATGCGCGCGAAGCGGTTGGTGAGCGCATCCTCGGGACCGAACACCAGCGAAGGCCGGATGATGGTGGCGCCGGGAAAGGCGTGGGCCACCGCCGCCTCGCCCGCCGCCTTGGTGCGGCCATAGGCCGAAGGCGAGGCGGAATCGGCGCCGATCGCCGAGACATGGACGAGCGCGCGCGCGCCCGCGGCATGCGCCGCCTCGGCGACGGTGCGCGCGCCATCGACATGGACCCGCTCGAACGGCCCCGACAGCACGCCGACCAGGTTCACCACCGCATCGCTCTCGCGCACGGCGCGGGCGATCGTATCGGGCTTGGTGAGATCGCCCGCGATGAATTGCAGCTGGCCGAGATTGCCCTGCGGCCGGAGATAGAAAGCACGATGCGGATTGCGCGAGACAATGCGCACCCGCGCATCCGCCCGCAGCAGCGCCTGGGCGACATAGCGGCCGATAAAGCCGCTGCCGCCGATCAGCGTGACCAGTTGCGCCATGGCACCATTTCCTCGTTCTCGATCGGACAAAGCTCGCCGCAGCCTTGCCTTCCCGCGCCGCCGAAGACAAGCGGCGCCGCCCATTTGCGCCCCGGCTTCGTTTTGCGTTGACAGGTCGCGCGCATGGCGGCTATCGGCGCGCTTCCCGAGCACCTGCCCAGGTGGCGGAATTGGTAGACGCGCTGGCTTCAGGTGCCAGTGGCCGCAAGGCCGTGAAGGTTCGAGTCCTTTCCTGGGCACCAGCATCTGTCGCTAAGATGCTGCTTTGTACGGATGGTTCTACCGCCATCCGCGGCGTGATCCGGCCAATGGCGCGGGACGCGTCCGCCGTGCGCCGGCTTTTTCCGCAGTCAATATGCAAAAGCGGCCCGGGACGGGCCCGAACCGCTTCCGTTTTGACCAAATAGGGTCGCTTTCAGTGCCGAATGATCGCCTTTTCGCACAGATCCGCGATCTGTCGGCGCTTGGCGACGCGCTCTTGATGGCGCTGACGCAGCTGTTCCAGGCACGTGCCGTCCGCCTGCACGGCGGCAGTGGCCGCCGGTTCGGCGGCGGAGAAGAAGATTGGCCGCTCGGAATTCATGATTCGCCCTCCGGTCGGAGCCCCGCCCGGGTACCGACCATCTGCTAAAACGAGCGAATTCTCAAATGGTTGCACCAAAATGGTGCAAATCGTCACAGGCTCGCCAAGGCGCATAGCTCCGCCGCGCTGATGCCGTAGGTGTCGCAGATATGATCGCGCAGGCGGCGCTTGGCGGCGGCCATTTCCTGATAGGCCTCTTCCTCGCGGCCCTCGGCGGCGGCGTTGATGGTGGTGGCGTCGGGCACCAGCTCGCCCCAGGCGAGGCGGTGGCGGCGCGCCGTTTCGCGCACATCGGCGACAAGGCGCCGGCCGGGATCGGTTTCGATCATCCCCCACCAACGCGAGGCACGGCATCGCGTTTCCTGTCGCCGCCGTGGAACCCCGATTGCCCCCGGCCTTTAAGGCAGGTCGGGAGAGAGGATTGGTCGATGGCTTTTGACCCGATCGGATGGACGCCCCCCGAAGAGCCGAAACGGCGCCGGCGCGGGCTGATGCTGCGGCCGGATCAGCGCGCGATCGCCGGGGTCATGCTGTCGGTGGTGCTCGGCCTCATCGCGGCGCCGCTGGCGATCGCGGCGCTGGTGTGGCTGACGATCGGCCTGCTGCGCTGACCGGCGATCAGCGCGCGCGCCACGCCGCGACCAAGGCCGCCGCCCGTTCCGCGACCAAAGCGGGCGTGTCGCCCGGCTTGTAAAGCGCGCCGCCGACGCCGATCCCTTCCGCGCCCGCCTTCAGCCATTGGCCGATATTGTCCGCGCCGGTGCCGCCCACCGCCCAGAGCCGCACCGTCTTCGGCAGGACATCGGCCACCGCCTTCAGATAGGCCGGGCCCAGCGCCACCGCCGGGAAGAGCTTGAGCCGCCGCGCGCCCGCCGCGATCGCCTGAAAGGCCTCGCTCGGGGTGACGAAGCCCGGCATGGGCTCGAGCCCGGCCGCGACGCCCGCCGCGATGACGTCCGGATTGGTGTTGGGCGTGACCATCAGCTTGCCGCCGGTGGCGGCGAGCTCGGCGACGGCGGCGGTGGTCAGCACCGTGCCGCCGCCGATCAGCGCCTTGCCGCCGAAGCGGAGCTGCAGGCGGCGGATGCTCTCGGCCGGATCGGGCGAGTTGAACGGCACCTCGATCAGCGTGATGCCCGCGCGCACCAGCGCCTCGCCCACCGCCTCCACGTCGTCGGGGGTGATGCCGCGCAGAATGGCGACGATGGGCGGAGCGCCATTGGCCAGCAGATCGTCCATCGTCATGTCAAACTCTCCCAAAGCGCGAGCCCGGCGCGGGCACAGGCATCGCCATCGCCTAGATGGGTGGCGAGGCCGCGCCGCGCCAGCGCCTCCGCATAGCGGCCGGCAAGCGCCGGATCGCCGATCAGCATCACCGCGCCCGCCTGCGGCTCGGCGGTGGCGGCGGCCACCTCGGCGCCGATCACCAGCCCCGACAGAAAGCCCAGCGCCCAGGCCTGGCTGCGCGCCTCGCGCAACTGGCGGCTGCGCGTCTGGAACAGCGCGCCCGCGAGCGGCGTCGCCTCGGCCTCGGCAAGCCCGGCGGCGAAGCCCGCGCGTTCCGCCGCGACGGCCTCGTCGGGCGCTTCGGCCGGCCCGGCGCCGGCGCGGGCGAGGGTGGAATGATCGCGCAGCAGCGCGAACAATTCGCCCGTGAGATAGGTGCGGAAGCCGCGCACCGCGCCATCCTCCACCTCGGCCCATTTGCCATGGGTGCCGGGCAGAGCGATGCGATGCCGACCGCGGCCAAGCGCGGGATCGAGCGCCATGGCGCCGAAGATCTGCGTTTCCTCGCCGCGCATCACATCGGGCACGCCGCGCGCGTCGGCGCAGGCGAGGCCGGGCATGATCGCCACCTCGCTGCCATCGAAATCCAGCCGCGCCGCGCCGGCCGCCCAGGCGGCGGCATCGGCGGGGCACGCGACATAGGGCACGTCGCGCCAGCCATTGCGCGATCCGATCATGCCGCACAGGCTGATGCTGGCGGGCGGCCCATCGTCGCGCCACGGCGCGATCGCCGCGCGCAGCACGGCCTCGGGCGTATCGGGCAGAGCGGCGATGCCGGGGCCGTCGCGCCGGTCGGTCACCGCGCCGGCCTCGAGCCGGAACAGGCGAAGGCGGCTGGTGCCCCAATCGCCGACGATGGTGTAGCGCATCAGCCTCTCCTCGGCGCGGCGATCATGGCAGGAAAGGCTCCACCCGCACCTGCTCGGCGATCAGCAGCGCATCCGCCACGATCCGCAGCGGGGCGCCATCGGCATCGCGCGCGCCGGCCGCGATGAGAGTGGCGAAGCGATCGTAGAGCCGCGCATATTCGCGCTCCGGCGCGCGCTCCTCGGGGCCGTCGCCCCGGCGCAGCGTGCCGCCGCCGGCGCCGAGCGTCAGCGTCTCGCCGCCGGTGGTGGTGAAGCGCATGTCCCAGCTTTGCGGCCCCTGTTGCAGAAAATCGAGATCGACGGACAGGCGCGCGCCGCCGCTTTGCAGGGTCAACTGCGCCGCGATCGGCGCATGCGCATTTTCGGGCAAAGCGAGCCGCGCCTGCGTCACCAGGATCGGCGCGGGCAGAATGTCGGTCAGGATCGAAAAGGCGTTGATGCCGGGATCGAAGACCCCGAGGCCGCCGGGCGCCCAGAGCCAGGCCTGGCCCGGGTGCCAGCGCCGCACATCCTCGCGCCAGACGATCTCCGCCGAAGCCAGCGGGCGGGTGGCGAGCCACTCCCGCGCCGCCGCGACCATCGGCGCCTCGCGCGAATGCCAGGCCGCGAAGAGCGTGACGCCGGCGGCTTCGGCGGCGGCATCCAGCACCGCGAGGCCGGCCAAGGTGGCGGCCGGCGGCTTTTCGAGAAAGACGTGCCAGCCCTGCGCGATGGCGGCGGCGGCCAGCGTCGCGCGCGCCTGGGGCGGGGTGCAGAGCGTGACGGCATCCACCGCCACGCCGGACGCGACGAGCGCGTCGAAATCCTTGAAGTGCGGCACGTCGCCCAGCCCCTCGCGGGGATCGACGGTGGCGACGAGCGCGAAGCGTTCGTCTCCGGCAAGGGCCGGCACATGCTGGTCGCGCGCGATCTTGCCGAGCCCGATCATGGCGAGCCTGATCCGGCCCATGGCACTCCTCCCTTGGTCGCGGCATTGCTAAGATAAATCCGATCACGGAGCAACCGCCTCCCGGCCCAACGCGCGGATCCGCGCCGCGTGTGCTCGGGTACGAAAAAACGCTGTCCTACACGGAACAGAAAGAGAACAATACGAGCCGTAGCGTAAGGAGTCGCATCATGCTTACCGTGGATGGGCCGCTGCTGACGGGCGCGGCGGCGCTGGTGACGAGCATCGGCAATCTTGTGATCGGCCTCGCCGCCGCGCGGCGCGCGCGGGCCACCCCGCCGGGCAGCGGCGCCGGCCCCGCGCTGCGGCCGCCGCCCCGCCGTCGCCGCCGGGCACGCCGATAGGGGAGGGATCAGCCGGCGGCGGGGGGCGCCGGGGTCTTGGGCTTGAAGCGGCAGAGATCGGCCACGGGGCAGCGCCAGCATTCGGGCCGCCGCGCCTTGCAGACATAGCGGCCATGCAGGATGAGCCAATGGTGCGCATGCGCCCGGAACGGCGCCGGCGTCACGCGCACCAGCCTGTCCTCCACCGCGCGGACATCCTTGCCCGGCGCCAGCCCGGTGCGGTTGGCGACGCGGAAGATATGCGTGTCCACCGCGATCGTCTCCTCGCCAAAGGCGATGTTGAGCACGACATTGGCGGTCTTGCGGCCGACGCCCGGCAGCGCTTCCAGCGCCGCGCGATCGCGGGGCACCACGCCGCCATGCTGCTCCACCAGGATGCGCGCGGCGGCGATGACATTCTTGGCCTTGGTGTTGAAGAGGCCGATGGTCTTGATATGCGCCTTCAGCCCCTCCTCGCCGAGCGCGAGCATGGCGGCGGGGCTGTCCACGCGCTCGAACAGCGCGCGCGTCGCCTTGTTGACGCCGGCGTCGGTGGCCTGGGCGGACAGCGCCACCGCCACCAGAAGCGTATAGGGATTGGTCCAGGCCAGCTCGGTTTCGGGCGCGGGATCGGCTTCGGCGAGGCGGCGGTAGAATTCGAAGATCTGCGCGCGCGTCACGCCAGCCCCAGCACATGGTTCATGGTGTAGCGCCCCGGCGCGCGGCCCTCGGCCAGCCAGCGCGCCGCCCGTAGCGCGCCGCGCGCGAAGATGGCGCGGCTTTCGGCGCGATGGCCAAGCTCGATCCGCTCGCCCTCGCCGGCGAAGACCAGCAGATGGTCACCGGCGACCGAGCCGCCGCGCAGCGCCGCATAATAGATGTCGCCCGCCTCGCGCGGGCCGCCGGCCATGCGATCGAGCCGATCCCGCCCCGCCGCCTCGCCCGCGCCGCGCCCGCGATGCACCGCCGCGCCGAGCAGCAGCGCCGTGCCCGATGGCGCGTCGCGCTTGTGCCGGTGGTGCATGTCGAGGATCTCGCAATCCCATTCGGGTCCGAGCAGCCGCGCTGCCTGCTCCACCAGCGCCGCGAGCACGGTGACGCCCAGCGCGGTGTTGGCGGCGGGGAGCAGGGCGATGCGCTCGGCGGCCCGATCGATCAGGCGCTGGTGCGCGGCGCCGAGCCCGGTGGTGCCGATCAGCATCGGCGTGCCCGCGGCGATGGCGGCGTCGAGATGGCCCTCGAGCGCCTCGGGCGTGGAAAAGTCGATCAGCGCGGCGGCGGCGCCGGCGAGCGCGGCGGCGTCCTCAAAGGGTCCGAAAACAGCCCCGGTGCGGCCGAGGCCGCCGGCCAGCGGCTGCCCCGCCTCGCGCGCGGCGGCGGCGATGGCGAGCCCCATGCGTCCGCCCGCGCCGAACAGGCCGAAACCCTGCGTCATCGCCACTCCCCGTGCTTCCTTGCGCCGCGCTCCGGCCGCGCCGCGCTCTGCCATGGCGGGCGGCGGCCGTCCATGCTCAGCCCGTTTGCGGCTCGCGCCACTCCGTCTCGGCGATGGCCACGTCCATGATCTCGATCGCCTCGTCGCGACCGCCAAAGCCCGCGCGGTCGCCCGCCATGCCGCCGAGCAGCGCGCGCGCCAGCGGCGCGGAAAAGCCGATGCGCGTGGCATCGCCATCCGCTTCGTCATGGCCGGTGACGATGAGCGTGCGCTCGCGGCCCTGCAGGCGGAAGCGCACTTGCGTGCCGATCGCCACCGCATCGCCTTCGGGGCGGGGCGCGCGCTGCGCCGTGGCGAGGCGGGTGCGCCAATAGCGGAGCGCGCGGGTGCGCGTGTCGCGGGCGTCGCTGTCCTCCGCCTCGGGCGCCTGTTCCAGCTCGGCGACGCGCGCGGCGATCAGCGCGTGCCCGCGCGGGGTGACGAGATTGGGACCGGCGGGCAGCGGCAGCTCGAACCGGGGTTCGAGATGTTCATCGTCATTCTCGCGCCGAAAGGCCACGCTCACCGGTCATCTCCCTGGCAAACCGCCTAGCTGGGCAATCGGCGGCGCACGCACAAGGCCCAGGCATCTCTGAATGGCACGATCGGCGCGCGCGGCGGCTGGCGGCGCGGCGCGCGGCGCGGCAAAGGCGGCGTGCCGGCATCGGGCCGGCGGGGAAGAAGGACAAGGGCAATGGCGCCGATGCTGCTGCTGATGGGGCTGATCGCCAGCCAGCTGCCCCAAGCGGGCGCGCAGGAGGGCCTCGCGGCGCAGCCCGGCGGCTGGACCGCATCGGGCTGGCAGGCCGGGTCCGGCACGGGCACGGGCACGGGCGTCGGCGTCGCCGCCCCGGCTTCGGCGCCCGTGCCGATCGGCTCGGCGGTCTCGGCGCCGGCGACGGCCGTGCGGCCGGAGGTGGGCGGCCGGCTCGCGGGGCCCTGGCTCGCGCCATCCTACGACCTGACCGACTGGTCCGCGCGCGGCCTCGCCGCGCCGGCGGCGGGCGGGCGCTGGATGCGCTATGGCGGCGATGCGGTGCTGATCGACGCCACCGGCCTGGTGCTGGCGAGCCAGCCGCTACCCGCGCCGGTGGCGCCCAGCGTCACCCGCTATCGCAGCGGCAATCGCGAGGTGGAGACGCGCATCCTGCCCGGCCAGGTGATCGCGAGCAGCGGCGGCGGCCCCGGCCAGCCCCGCACCCTCACCGTCAGCCCGACCACGGTGACGACGGTGACGACGATCGTCGAGACCGATCCGGCGCCGGTCAGGCGGGGTGCCAGCCCGTCGCGCCGCGGCGCTCGAAGCGCAGCCGGCGCGCGCAGGTAAATTCCGCGCCGGTCGATGTCCATTCCTCCACCAGCGTGGACGGGCCATCGATGTGGAGGAGGTTGACGCTGTTGGGCGTGCCGCGCCGGCGTACCGAGGTGGCGGTGCCCGCCTGCACCACCATCAGCGCCGGATCGATCGGCAGATCGGGGCCGGCCAGCACCACCGTATGGGCATGGTGGTGGCCGGCGAGGATGATGTGCACATCGGCGCGCCGCACCGCCGCGAGCGCGCGCTCGGCGCCGCGCAACGCCGGATCCTGCTCGCCCGCCCGGCGCGGCAACGGCACCAGCGGATGATGGGTGACGAGGATGCGCGTCGCCTCGCGCGGGCTGTCGGCGAGGCAGCGCTCGATCCGCGCGATCTGGCGGCGGGTGAGGCGGCCATCCTTCACGGTCAGGCCATGGGCGGAGCTGAGTCCGAGCACCGCCACCTCCGCATCGGCGTAGAAGCGCGGCCGCGCGCCGAACAGGCGGCGATAGCGGCGCAGCGGCCAGAACAGCCGCGCGAGCGGCGCGTGGAGCGGCACATCATGGTTGCCGGGCACCACCAGCAAGGCGAGGCCGGCCGCCTCGAGCCGGCGGACAAAGGCATCGGCGGCGGCGAACTGGGCGCGGCGCGCGCGCTGGCTGAGATCGCCCGAGACGACGACGAGATCGGGCGCGGCGGCGATCAGCCAGTCGCCCAGCGCCTGCACCACCGCCGGATCGTCGGCGCCGAAATGGAGATCGGAGATGTGCGCGATCCGCCGCATCGCGGCAGTACGAGCGGTGCGCCACCGGGGTTCCCCATGCCATGATATGGATCGCGGAACCAAGCAAAGCGGCGAGGCTTTCGGCCCGAGATGACGGCCCTCACACCCCCGTTGGACGAACCGGACCGGTCGCTTGCCGGTCTGCATGGATCGGTGCGCGTGCCGCGCGCGGGATGGGGGCGGCTGGGCGCCTATCTCGGCCCCGGCCTGCTGATCGGCGTCGGCTATATGGACCCCGGCAATTGGGGCACCGATCTCGCCGCCGGCGCGCTGTTCCGCTACGATCTGCTCTGGGTGGTGGCGCTGGCGAGCCTGATGGCGGTGGTGCTGCAGCTGCTCGCGGCGCGGCTGGGCCTCGCCTCGGGCCGCGATCTCGCGCAGGCGGTGGCGGAAACCTATCCCGGCTGGGTGCGGCTGCCCTATTGGCTGCTCGCGGAGCTGGCGATCATCGCGTGCGATCTGGCCGAGGTGCTGGGAAGCGCGGTGGCGCTGAGCCTGCTCTTCCATCTGCCGATGCTGGGCGCGGTGGCGATCACCGGCGCCGACGTGCTGCTGCTGCTCGGCCTGCAACGCTATGGCATGCGCACGATCGAGGCGGTGGTGGCGGTGCTCGTGCTGACCATCGCCGGCTGCTATGTGCTGGAATTGTTCGTGCTGCCGGGCACGCGCCCGGATTTCGGCGAGATTGGCGGCGCGCTGCTCCATCCCGGACTGGCACGGCCGGGCATGGCGACGATCGCGGTCGGCATCGTCGGCGCGACGGTGATGCCGCACAATCTCTACCTCCATTCGGCGCTGGTGCAGAGCCGGCGCGGCCGCGCGGACGCCGAGGCGCGCCGCGCCGCGATCCGCTTCACCGCGCTGGATACGGTGGTGGCGCTGCTGCTCGCCTTCTTCGTCAACGCGGCGATCCTGGTGCTGGCGGCGATCGTCTTCCACGGCCGGCCGGGGGCGCTGGTGGACGGCCGCTACTACGCCTTCGGACCCGATACCGACTGGATCCGCGTCGCCTATCTCACCTTCGCGCCGCTGGTCGGCACCGCGCTGGCGAGCACGCTCTTCGCGGTCGCGCTGCTCGCCTCGGGCCAGTCGAGCACGATCACCGGCACGCTCGCGGGCCAGGTGGTGATGGAGGGGCTGACGCGCTTCCGCGTCTCGCCCTGGCAGCGCCGGCTCGTCACCCGCCTGTGCGCGATCGTGCCGGCGGTGGCGCTGATCGCCTGGCGCGGCGAGGGCAGCGTCAATGATCTGCTGATCCTCAGCCAGGTGGTGCTGGCGCTTCAGCTGCCTTTCGCCATGCTGCCGCTGCTGCATCTGGTGGGGCGCCGCCGGCTGGGCGCGGGGCGGCCGGGGCGGCTGCTGCTGGGCGCGGGCTGGCTGTGCGCCGCGATCATCCTGGCCTTCGATCTCTACGGCCTCCCCGATGCCGCCCGGGCGGCGGCGCAGCTGCTCCTGCGGAGCTGATCGATGACCTTGGGGGGGTTTGCATATGCCGGGCCGAGCCGCTAGCCCCCACGGCCGGTGGGAGTGGCCGGACGACGGCGCTGCCGGCGCGGGAAAGGATCAAGAGGATGCAGGTGTCGGGATCGACCGCGGCCGATGGCGCGCGGGCGGGCGTGGGAGCGGGCGATCAGGGCGTCGACGCACCCGATCTGCGGCTGTTCGTGTTCGCGCTCTTCTTCATCTTCGGGGGCATCACCAGCCTCAACGATGTCATCATTCCCAAGCTGAAGGAGCTGTTCACGCTCAGCTACGCCCAGGCGCTGCTGGTGCAATCGGCCTTTTTCGCGGCCTATTTCCTCTTCTCCATCCCGGGTGCGGCGATCGTCCGCAAGGCCGGCTATATGCGCACGGCGGCGATCGGCCTGCTGGTGATGATGGTCGGCTGCCTGTTGTTCGTGCCGGCCTCGGCGATGGGCACGTTCGGCGTGTTCCTCGGCGCGCTGTTCGTGCTCGCGGCCGGCATCACCATCGTCCAGGTGGTGGCCAATCCGCTGATCTCGCTGCTCGGCCCGCCCGCCACCGCCTCCAGCCGGCTGACCTTCGCCCAGGCCTTCAACTCGCTCGGCACCACGCTCTTCCCCTATATCGGATCGATCGTGATCCTCGGCTCGCTCGCCAAGGTGAAGGCGGCGGATCTGCAGGGCGCGGCGCTGGCGGCCTATCGCGTCGCCGAGAGCCGCACGGTGGTGCACACCTATCTCGGCCTCGCGGTCGCGCTGGCGCTGGTGGCGGCGGTGGTGTGGATGCGGCGCAACCGGCTGCGCGAGGCGCAGGACCAGACCGGCTCGATGTTCCACGCCTTCACGCTGCTGCGCCAGCCGCGCTTCGCCTTCGGCGCGCTCTGCATCTTCCTCTATGTCGGCGCCGAGGTGGCGATCGGATCGCTGATCGTCAGCTATCTGGAGCAGGCGAGCACGCTCGGCCTGGATGCGGAGAGCGCGGGCAAGCATGTGCCCTTCTACTGGGGCGGGGCGCTGATCGGCCGCTTTGTCGGATCGCTGCTGCTGCGCCTCGCCGCGCCGGGCAAGGTGCTGGCGGGCTTCGCGCTGGGCGCGATCGTGCTGATCCTCGTCTCGGCCAACACGGCGGGCGCGGTCTCGGCCTGGTCGCTGCTCGCGATCGGCCTGTGCAATTCGATCATGTTCCCGGCCATCTTCAGCCTGGCGAGCGCCGGGCTCGGCGCCCGCGCGGCGGAGGGATCGGGCGTGCTGGCGACCGCCATCGTCGGCGGCGCGATCATCCCGCCGCTGACCGGCCATGTCGCCGACCTCGCCGGGCTCCAGATCGCGCTGACGCTGCCCGCGCTCTGCTATTGCGTGATCGCCGGCTTCGGCCTCTATGCGCGCAAACAGGTTTTCAAAGACAACTAAATTTTGTCGTTGGAATTGACCGGGCTGCCGTGATGCGGGAAGGGGTTGGCATGGCCGATCCGCCCGCATCGACAGCGCCCGGCCGCCTCCTCGCCACAGGGCGGGCGGGGCGATGATCCGCTTCGCCGACGGCGAGGCCGCGCTCTTTTCGGTCAAATGCTTCATCGCGGCGATGCTGGCCTATTACATCGCGCTGCGGATCGGGCTGACGCGGCCCTATTGGGCGGTGACCACTTCCTATATCGTCGCCCAGCCGCTGGCCGGCGCGGTGCTTTCCAAGGCGGTGTTCCGTCTCGTCGGCACGGCGCTGGGCGCGGCGGCGGCGGTGGTGCTGGTGCCGAGCTTCGTCAACGCGCCGGCGGTGCTCAGCTTCGCGCTCGGCCTGTGGCTGGCGCTGTGCCTCTATGTCTCGCTGCTGGATCGCACGCCGCGCGCCTATACCTTCCTGCTCGCCGGATACACCGCCAGCATCATCGGCTTTCCGGCGGTCGACGCGGCCGGCGGCATCTTCACGGTGGCGGTGCTGCGCGTGCAGGAGATCACCATCGGCATTTTGTGCGGCAGCCTGATCCATGGCGTGGTGCTGCCGCGCTCGGTTTCGGCGCGGCTGCTCGACAAGGTCGACGCGATGCTGGCCGATGCCGAGCGCTGGTCGCGCGATGCGCTGCGCGGCGCGCGCGAGCAGACGCTGGATCTGGAGCGGCGCCGGCTGGCGCTGGAATTGTCCGAACTCTACCAGCTTTCCATCCATCTGCCGTTCGACACGGCGCGGCTGCTGCCGCGCACGCGCACCGTGCGCGCGCTGCTCGACCAGTTCACGCTGCTCCTGCCGCTGGCGACGACGGTGGAGGATCGGCTGGCCGAACTCGCGCTCTGCCCGGGCGGCCTGCCCGCGCCGGTGGCGGCGCTGGTGACGCGCACCGCCGCCTGGCTCGAGACCGGGCTGGGCCAGCCCGACCGCGAGGCGGTGGCCGCCACGCTGATCGCCGATGCCGCCGCGCTGGAGCCCGCGACCATCGACGGCGCCACCGCCTGGCGCGATATGCTGCTCCTCAACCTGCTGAGCCGCCTCGGCGATCTGGTGGCGCTCCACCGCGACGGGCGGGCGCTGCGCGATCAGCTCCGCGCGCCCGGCCCACGCCCGATCACGCCGCGCGTGGCGGCGCTGCTGCACCAGGCGGGCGCGCGCGGCCTGCATCGCGACCGCGGTCTCGCGGTGCGCGCCGGGCTCGGCACGCTGGCGACGATGCTACTCGCCTGCACCTTCTGGATCGGCACCGCCTGGACCGACGGCGCGGGCGCGGTGCTGATCGCGGGCGTGTGCTGCGCGCTGTTCGGCAATGTCGACGATCCCGGCCCGGTGATCTTCACCTTCCTGCTCGGCTCGGCGGCGGGGATCGGGCTGGCGCTGGTCTATGCCTATGCGGTGCTGCCGCGCGCCACCAGCTTCGTCACCGTGGCGGCGGCGCTGGCGCCGGTGCTGCTGATCCTCGGCTCCATGCTGGCGCGGCCGCCGCTCACCCTGTTCACGCTTGGCACGCTGCTGGGGCTGCTCAACACCGTCGGGCTCAACGCCAGCTATAGCGGCGATTTCGCGACCTTCGCCAATGGCGCCGTGGCGCAGCTGATCGGCACCGGCTTCGCGGTGGTGACGGTGGGGCTGTTCCAGACGATCGGCGCCGACACCAGCATCGGCCGGCTGCTGCGCGCCAGCTGGCGCGATGTCGCGCGGCGGGCGCGGGGGCGGGCGCCCGATGCGCAGCTCTGGTCGGCGCGGATGCTCGACCGGATCGGGCTTTTGATGCCGCGCCTGGCGCAGCGGCGCGAGGAGATCCGGCTGCCGCTGATGGATGTGCTCACCGATATGCGCATCGGCTTCGTGGCGGGCGAGCTGGACCGGCTCGCCGCGACCGCGCCCGATGCCGAGCGGCGCCAGCTCCGCGCCATGCTCGACCGGGTGGCGGGCCATTTCTGCACGCTGCGCCCGGCGGCGCCCGAGGCGCCGCCGCCGGCGCTGCTGGGCGAGGTGGATGCCGCGCTGGCGCTGTTCGCGACCGATCCCGAACCCGCCCGCCGGCGCACCGGCCTGACCTTGCTCACCAGCCTGCGCCGCAACCTCTTCCCCGAAGCCCCGCGCTACGAGGCCGCGGCATGATCGGCGAGGTGTCGATCGGCGGCGTCTATCTGCCGACGCTGCTGCTGCTGGCGCTGGCGGCGCTGGTGCTCACCGGCCTGCTCGCGCGGCTGCTGGCGGTGAGCGGCCTCTACCGCTTCGTCGCCTATCGGCCGCTGGTCGACCTGACGCTCTTCATCCTCCTGCTCGGCGCCCTGGTGGCGCTGTCCGCGCCCTTGGGACTGCCGCTATGACCCGTGTCGCCGCCGCGCTTGGCCGTTGGGCCGTCACCCTGCTGCTCGTCCTCGCCGCCGTGCTCGTGGCGCTGTGGCTGTGGAAGCGGTACGAGACCGAACCCTGGACGCGCGACGGCCATGTCCGCGCCGATGTGGTGCGCGTCGCCTCGGATGTCGGCGGGCTGGTGACCTCGGTGGCGGTGCGCGACAATCAGCCGGTGCGCAAGGGCCAGCTCCTCTACACGGTGGACCTGCCGCGCTACAATGATGCGCTCGCCCAGTCCGAGGCGAACATCGCCAGCGCCGCCGCCACGCTGACCCAGGCGCAGCGCGTGGCGCGGCGCGATCTCGCGCTCGGCGATCTGGTGGCGACCGAAACGCACGAGCAGAATGTCGCGGCGGTGGAGACGGCGCGCGCCACGCTCGCCCAGGCCAAGGCGGCGCGGGCGACGGCGGCGCTGAACGTCGGCCGCACGGCGGTGCGCGCCAGCGTCAACGGCATGGTGACCAATCTCGATCTCCATCCGGGGGATTATGTCGCCGCCGGCGCGCAGGCGCTGGCGCTGATCGATTTCGATTCGCTGCGCGTCGAGGCCTATCTGGAGGAGACCAAGCTCGCCCATGTCGCGGTTGGCGATGCCGCGCGGATCAAGCTGATGGGCGATCCGCGCCTGCTTTACGGCCATGTCCAGAGCATCGCCGGCGGCATCGCCGACGATCAGCGCAGCACCACCGAGAACCAGCTGCCGGCGGTGCAGCCCACCTTCAGCTGGGTGCGGCTGGCGCAGCGCATTCCGGTGCGCATCCATGTCGATCGCATGCCGGCCGATATGCGGCTGATCCCGGGTCGGACGGCGACGGTGACGATCCTGCCGCGCGGGGCGCGCTGATGCGCCGGCTGGTCCTGCTGGCGCTGCTCGCCGCCGCCGGCTGCACCGCCGGCCCGGACTATCATCTGCCCGAACGCGCGCTGGTCAACGCGCCGGCGGCGCAGGGCGCCTTCGCCAACGCCGCCGAGCCGGCCTTTGTCCCGGCCGATCTGCCGGACCATTGGTGGCGCCTCTATGCCGATCCCCGGCTCGACGGCTTTATCGGCGAGGCGCTCTCGGCCAACACCGATCTGCGCGCCGCCGAGGCCAATCTGCGCCGCGCCGGGGCGGTGATCCGCGAGGCGGAGGCGGCGCGCACCGTGGGTACCAGCCTGTCCGGCGGCGCCACCTTCACCCACACGGCGGCGGGCAGCCGGCTGGGCGACGACATCGCCTATTCGCTCGGCGGCGCGCTGAGCTATCCGCTCGATCTGGCCGGCGGGATCCGGCGCGGGATCGAGGCGGCGCGGGCGGACGCGGAGGCGAGCCAGGCGGCGCGCGATCAGGTGCGCGTGGCGGTGGCGGCGGCGGTGGCGCGCAACTATGCCGCCGCCTGTTCGGCCAACCGCACGCTCGCGGCGGCGGAGCGCGTGCTCGGCGTGCAGCGCGACACGCTGAACGCCATCACGCGCCTGTTCCGCGGCGGCCGCAACACCGCCTTCGATGTCACCCGCGCGCAGGCGGCGGTGGATCAGAGCGCGGCGCAGATCCCCGCCATTCTCGCCAGCCGCCAGGCCTCGCTCTATGCGCTGGCGGCGCTGATGGGCCGCCCCGCCGCCGCCTATCCGCGCGTGGTGGAAGCCTGCGCCACGCCGCCGATCCTGCACCGGCCGCTGCCGATCGGCGATGGCGCGGCGCTGCTTCGCCGCCGCCCCGATATCCGCCAGGCCGAGCGCAGCCTCGCGGCGGCGACCGCCGCGATCGGGGTGGAGAGCGCGCAACTCTATCCGCAGATCAGCCTGGGCGGCTCGCTGGCGGTGGCGGGGCCGGTGTCGACGATCGGCTCGGCCGCCAGCCTGACGGGCAGCCTGGGGCCGCTCGTCTCGTGGAGCTTTCCCAACCGGATCGGGGTGCGCGCGCGGATCGCCGAGGCCGGCGCGGCTGCCGATGCCGCCGCCGCCCAGTTCGACGGCACGGTGCTGACCGCGCTGCAGGATGTCGAGACCGCGCTCAACGCCTATGCCCGCGAGATCGATCGCAACCGCGCGCTCAGCCGGGCGCGCGACGATGCCGCCACCGCCGCCGCCCAGGCCAACCGGCTGTTCCGCTTCGGCCGGACCGATTTCCTGAACGTGCTGAGCGCGCAATCCAACCTCGCCACCGCCGAATCCGCGCTGGCGGCATCGGACGCGACGCTGGTGGACCGGCAGATCGCGGTCTTTCTGTCGCTGGGCGGCGGCTGGCAGCCGGACTGATCTGGATTGTGCTGCACTGCGGAACGGATCGGCCTCCGTTCCGTTCGCTGAGGCGATCCCCCGGCACGGAGACTGGCCATCACCGATCCCCGCACCTGGCTGCCGCACATCGGCGCCGAAGCGAGCATCTGGCTCCGCTATATCCTGATCGCGCTGGCGGCGATCCTCGTCACCGGGCTGATCCATCGCGCGGCGGTGTTCCTGCTGCGCCGCGCCGCCGCGCGCACCGCCTCGCAGAGCGACGACATCGTCATCGCGCGCTTCCGCAATCCCACGCGCTGGCTGTTTGCGCTGATCGGCCTGTCGATCGTCAAGCCCTTCATGGATCTCGGCCCGCAGGGCAATGGCTGGTGGAGCTTCCTGGCCGGGCTGACGGCGCCGGCGGTGACGGGCTGGATGCTGGCGACCGCGCTCTCGGCCGCCAACGAGATCGTCCAGCTGCGCACGGACATCAGCGTCGCCGACAATCTGCTGGCACGGCGGCGGCGCACGCGCGTGGGCATCCTGTACCGGATCGGCCTGTTCCTGGTGCTGATCGGCACGCTGTGCCTGATGCTGATGTCGATCCCGGCGGTGCGCGCGGTGGGCGTGACGCTCGCCGCCTCGGCGGGCATCGGCGCGCTCGCGGTCGGCGCGGCGGCGCAGCCCGCGCTCAAGAATGTGATCGCCGGCATCCAGATGGCCTTCACCGAACCGATCCGCATCGACGATGTGGTGATCGTCGACGGCGAATGGGGCCGGATCGAGGAGATCCGCCTGACCTATGTCGTGATCAACATCTGGGACCAGCGCCGGCTGGTGGTGCCCGTGTCCAAGTTCCTGGAGGAGAATTTCCAGAACTGGACGCGCAGTTCGAGCGAGCTGCTCGGCACCGCCTTCCTCCATGTCGACCGCACCGCCGACGTGCCGCGGCTGCGCGCCAAGCTCACCGAGATCGTCTCGGCCGATCCCCTGTGGGACGGGCGGGTGTGCGGGCTGCAGGTGACGGACAGCTTCCCCACCTATCTGGAGCTGCGCTGCCTCGTGAGCGCCGCCAATGCCGGCCGCGCCTTCGATCTGCGCTGCAATGTGCGCGAGGCGATGACCGCCTTCATCGCCCGCGACATGCCCGAGGCGCTGCCGCGCACGCGCGAGCTGGTGACGCTTCAGCCGGCGTCGGAGCCGGCCGGCACGTCATCCTCCTCGTCATCGGGCTCGGCCTCGTCGAGCGTCTGACCGGGCGCCATCAGCGCATCGGTGAAGCGCTTGCGCCACCAGATCACATCCTCGCGCTCCACCCCGTCCATCAGCGCGCGCCACCGCTGCTTGCGCTCGTGCAGCGGCATGGAGAGCGCGGTGGCGATGGCGTCGGACACTTCCTCGGCCGAATAGGGGTTCACCAGCACCGCCTCGGGCATCTGCAGCGCGGCGCCGGCGAAGCGCGACAGGATCAGCACGCCCGGATCCTCGGGATCCTGCGCGGCGACATATTCCTTGGCGACGAGGTTCATGCCGTCGCGCAGCGGCGTCACCAGCGCGATCCGCGCGGCGCGGTACACGCCGGCCAGAACGGGGCGCGGAAAGCCCTGATTGACGTAGCGGATCGGCACCCAGTCGAGATCGGCATAGGCACCGTTGATGCGGCCGGCCATGCCCTCGAGCGCGAGCCGGATCCGCTGATAGGTTTCGACATCGCCCCGCGACGGCGGCGCGATCTGCAGCAGGAAGACTTCCTTGCGGCTTTCCTCGTGGCTGGCGAGGAAGCGCTCATAGCCGGCGAAGCGTTCCTCCAGGCCCTTGGAATAATCGAGCCGGTCGACGCCGACGATCATGTCGCGGCCATCGGCCGAATCCTTCATCCGGCGATAGGCGAGGCGCGCCGCCGGGCTGCCCGAGGCCTGGATGAACTCCTTGGCGTCGATGCCGATCGGGCAGGCGATCGCCTTCACGCAGCGATCGTCGAGCGTGATGAGATCGCCCTCCACCTGGCCGCCCAGCTCGCCGGTGACATAGTCGCGGAACGCCTCGAGCCATTCCTCGGTGTGGAAGCCGATGACATCATAGGCGAACAGCGTGCGCACCAGCTCCACCGCATGCGGCAGCGAGCTGAGCAGCCGGCGCGGCGGCCAGGGGATGTGCAGGAAGAAGCCCATCCGGTTCTCGAGCCCGCGCGCGCGCAGCTCCTGGCCGAGCGGGATGAGGTGATAATCCTGCACCCAGATCAGATCATGCGGCTCGATCAGCGGCCGGATGGTCTCGGCGAAGCGCTCGTTGACGCGCTGATAGCCGTCGGCGAAGCCGCGCTCGAACTCGGCGAGATCGATCCGGTAGTGGAAGAGCGGCCACAGCGTGCGGTTGGCGTAGCCGTTGTAATATTCCTCGATATCCTGATCTTCGAGGTCGATCGTGGCGGTGGTGACGCCATTGGTGCGGTTGAAGTTGATCTGGCCGGTGAACTGGTCGGTGCGATCGCCCGACCAGCCGAACCAGATGCCGCGATTCTCGCGCAGCGCGGCGGCGAAGGCGACCGCAAGGCCGCCCTGCGCGCCCGCCTCGCCCTTGGGCGCGGACACGCGATTGGAGATAACGATAAGGCGACTCATAAGCGCTCCGGCCGACAGGGCGGACCCGGCTCCGTTCTGTTCATATGGCGTACAACAATAGGCCCGAGGATCGGTTGCGTCGCACTCAGTCCGTTCCGGCGAGCGTGCCGAGCCAACGGTGCACCGCGTCGACATCGGCCAGCGCATAGGCGGCGGCGGTGGGGGCGCGCGCGCCGACCAGCACGCCCGCCCCGCCGAGCGCCGTCGCCGCGCGGAAGCCGGCCTCGTCGGTGAGATCATCGCCGACGAACACCGGCCGCGCGCCGGCCAGCGGCGCCACCGCGGCCAGCCGGCGCACGGCATCGCCCTTGTCGGCGCCGTGCATCTTCAGCTCGCACACCATCTTGCCGTGCTGGATCTCGAGATCGGTGCCCGCCGCCATCTCCGCGCCCAGCGCCTCGCACGCCGCCTGATAGGCCGGCGCCTGGCGATAATGGAGGCTGACGCCGAGCGGCTTGGCTTCCACCACCACGCCCGGCATCGCCGCCGCCTCGGCCTCGAAGCGGGCGAGCGCGCGATCCAGCGCGGGGCTGCGCGCGGGCCGATCGTGCCGGCCATCGGGCCAGATCGTCTCGAGTCCATGGCTTCCCGCCACGGCGAAGCCGGGCGAGGCCGGATCGATGCCGAGATGGGCGAGGATATCCAGCGCCGGGCGCCCGCTCACCACCGCCACGCGGCCATCCAGCGCGCGCGCCAGGGCGGGCAGCAGCGCGCGGGTTTCGGGCGAGACCCGGATCGACTCCGGCCGCGCGCTCAGCGCCACCAGCGTGCCGTCGAAATCGAGGAACAGCGCGGCGCCGTCGAGCAACGTCGCGGGCGGCGCGGGGAGGGGGGAAGCGTCGGCCATGGTGGCGCGATAGGGCGCGGCGGCGCTATTGGCAAACGGCGCGCTTCCTCTGCCGCCGGCCTGCGACTAGGAATGCAGTGCAGCAGGGGAGTGGCCGATGAGCAATGTGGTGCGGCCGGAACGGTCGGTGGGCGTGGCCCGGGCGCGTCTGGTGATCGCCGCCTCTTCCATCGGCACCGTATTCGAATGGTATGATTTCTTCCTGTTCGGCACGATGGCGCCGCTGATCGGCCGGCTGTTCTTCCCCGGCGGCAGCGAGACGGCGCAGTTCCTGCTGGTGCTGGCCTCGTTCGGAGTCGGCTTCGGCATGCGGCCGCTGGGCGCGGTGCTGTTCGGCTATTTCGGCGATCGGCTGGGCCGCAAATATACCTTCCTCTTCACCGTGACGATGATGGGGCTGGCGACGGCGGCGGTCGGGCTGGTGCCCACCTTCGCCGAGTTGGGCAATGCCGCGCCGGCGCTGCTGGTGCTGCTGCGCGTCATCCAGGGGCTGGCGATCGGCGGCGAATATGGCGGCGCGGCGCTGTATGTGGCGGAACATGCCCCGGCCGACCGGCGCGGCTTCTACACCAGCTTCATCCAGACGAGCGTGATCGGCGGCTTTCTGCTGAGCCTGGTGGTGACGCTGGCGGTGCAGGCGGCGGTTCCGGCGGGTGCCTGGGAGCAATGGGGCTGGCGCCTGCCCTTCCTGCTTTCGCTGCTGCTGCTCGCGGTGTCGCTGTGGATGCGGCTGCGGATGCAGGAGACGCCGATCTTCCGCGCGATGCGCGCGAGCGGCCGGGTGTCGCACAATCCGCTGCGCGATAGCTTCGCCGATGGCGCCAATGTGCGCCGGATGCTGGTGGTGCTGTTCGGCGTCGCCGCCGGGCTCACCGTCGTCTGGTACACCAGCCAGTTCGGGGCGCTCTATTTCCTCCAGAGCGCGCAGCGGCTGGACGATGGCTGGGCGCGCGGGCTGGTGGGGATCGGCGCGGTGATCAGCCTGGGCTGGTTCCTGCTGTTCGGCCGCCTGTCCGATCGCTACGGCCGCAAGCCCTTTCTGGTAGCGGGCTATGGGCTGACGCTGCTGCTGCTCTTCCCGCTCTTCCACATGATGGCCTCGGCGGCGAACCCGGCGATGAAGGAGGCGGCGCGGCGCGCGCCGGTGATCGTGTCCGGCCCCAACTGCCACTATCATCCCTTCGCGCTGCGCGGCCAGCCGACCGAATGCGCGCGCATCCTGGATCATCTCGCCGGGCGCGGCGTGATGTACACCAAGGCCCGCACCCCGGGCGTGGCGGTGACGGTGGGCGGGGTGCCGGTGGCGGACCGCAGCGCGGCCGGCCTTGACGCGGCGCTCACCCGGGGCGGCTGGTCGATCGCCAAGGTGCGGCCCAGCCTGAAATCGGCGGCGGTGATGCTGCTCGGCATCGTGCTGCTCGGCATGCTCTCGGGCATGACCTATGGCCCCGTCGCGGCGCTGCTGCCCGAGCTGTTCCCGGCGCGCGTGCGCTACACCTCGGCCTCCATCCCCTATCATGTCGGAACCGGCTATTTCGGCGGCTTTCTGCCGTTCATCAGCCAATATATCGTGGCGCGCGCCGGCACGCCCTATGCCGGCCTCTGGTACACCATGGCGGTGGTGCTGATGGCGCTGATCGTCACCATCCTGTTCCTGCCCGAGACGCGCGGCGTCGATCTCGACGAGGACGCCCCTAGGATCTGATGCGCAATAGGGATTGCTGTTTCGCCCCGCGCCCCGCTAAAGCGGCCGGCAGACATGCAATCCGGCCTCCTCGCCTCGATCCTCGTCGCCTTCGCCGCGATTGGCCGCCTGATATTGGCTCTGCTGGCCATGGTCGGCCGGGTCACCCGCTTCGCCGTCACCACCGTGCTGCGCGCGCTGACCCCGCCTTATTATCCGGCACAGTTCATCGCCCAGCTGCTGGCGATCGGCTGGTATTCGCTGCCGGTGGTGGGGCTCACCGCGATCTTCACCGGCTCGGCGCTGGCGCAGCAAATCTATACCGGCGGCTCGCGCTTCGATGCCGAATCCACGGTGCCGGCGGTGGTGGTGTTCGGCATCGTCCGCGAATTGGGGCCGGTGCTGGTGGGGCTGATGGTGGCGGGGCGCGTCTCCTCGGCGATGGCGGCCGAGCTTGGCACCATGTGCGTGACCGAGCAGCTCGACGCGATGGCGACGCTGCGGACCGACCGCTTCCGCTACCTGATCGCGCCGCGGCTGTTCGCCGCCACGCTGGCGCTGCCGCTGATGGTGCTGGTGGCCAATGCCATCGGCATCATGGGCGGCTATCTGCTCGCCATCTACAAGCTCGATTTCAACGCCGGCTCCTATCTGGATACCACGCGCAAATATCTGGAAGCGCAGGACATCATCATGTCCGTGGTGAAGGCGGCGACGTTCGGCTTCATCATCGCGCTGATGGGCTGCTACAATGGCCTGCGCACGGGCGGCGGCGCCGCCGGGGTCGGCCGCGCCACCACCGACGCGGTGGTATCGGCCTTCATCCTCATCCTGTTCACCGATCTCCTCATCACGCTCGCGGCGTTCGGCGGATGACGGGGCCGAAGATCAAGCTCTGCGAGGTCCGCAAGGCGTTCGGCGAGAAGCGCGTGCTCGACGGCGTCAACCTCTCCATCGAGCCGGGGGAATCGGTCGCCATCATCGGCGGATCGGGCACGGGCAAATCGGTGACGCTCAAGTGCATCCTCGGCCTGATGCGGCCCGACAGCGGCTCGATCGAGGTCGATGGCCAGGAGATTGTGGGCGCGCGCCCGCGCGAGATCGAGAAGGTGCGCGCCAAGTTCGGCATGCTCTTCCAGGGCGGCGCGCTGTTCGATTCGCTGCCGGTGTGGCGCAACGTCACCTTCGGCCTGACCCAGGGGAAGCGCCGCGAGCCGCAACGCATGCGCCGGCTGGCGGCGGCGACGCTGGAGCGGGTGGGGCTCGGCGCCGATATCCTCGATCTCAGGCCGAACGAACTGTCGGGCGGCATGCAGAAGCGCGTGGCGCTGGCGCGCGCGATCGCGCCGCGCCCCGAGATCATCTTCTTCGACGAGCCGACCACCGGGCTCGATCCCATCCGCTCCGACGTGATCAACGATCTGATCGTCAGCCTCACCCAGGATCTGGGCATCACCGCGCTGACGATCACGCACGACATGGTGTCCGCGCGCAAGATCGCGAACCGCGTGGCCATGCTCTACAATGGCCGGATCGTCTGGCACGGCCCGCGGGACCGCCTCTACGACAGCGGTAATCCCTATGTAGATCAGTTTGTTAACGGGCGCGCCGAGGGGCCGATCCGTTAAGCATCCGGATTGATCCATATCAGTCGCCGAGGAACCCGACTCTTTCGCCTGCCGTTGACGGGGCCTGAACAATCTACGGACAGGATCCCATGGCGACCAGGCTCGAGCATGGCGTGGCCACGTCCACGCGCTCGCAATTCTTGACGGACAGTTTCCAGCGCGGCCTCGCCCATTGGAACCGGGAGCGGCTGGAGCCGGGCCTTGGCGAAGCCGATTGGCGGCAGACGCTCGACCGCGACCAGCGCATGCTGCGGCTCGAGGGCGGCTTTCTGGAGGAGCTGCGCGCCGAGGTGGCGGCGGAGGCCGCCGCCGTGCCGACCGATGCCGAGGGCTTCATCGCCTGGTTCGAAGCGCTGAAGCAGAATGGCCCCGGCCAGGGCGATCCGCTCTTCCCCTGGCTGGCCGAGCAGGCCGATCGCGACCAGCTGCGCTGGTTCTTCGAGCAGGAGGCCGCCGGCGAGGCGGGCTTTGACGATCTGGTGGCGATGACCCAGGTCAAGCTGCCGACCGGGCCCAAGCTCGAATTGGCGCGCAATTATTGGGACGAGATGGGGCGCGGCAATCCGCGCGGCATGCACGGCCCGATGCTGGATGCGCTGGTCGAGACGCTGGCGGTGACGCCGGCGATCGACACCACGGTATGGGAGAGCCTGGCGCTCGCCAACGCCATGACCGCCATGGCCACCAGCCGGCGCTATGCGTGGCACTCGGTCGGCGCGCTCGGCGTGATCGAGCTGACCGCGCCGGGCCGCTCGGCGCTGGTGGCCAAGGGGCTCAAGCGGATCGGCCTGAGCGAGAAGGAGCGTCGCTATTTCGATCTCCACGCCGTGCTCGACGTGAAGCATAGCGAGGATTGGAACCGCGAGGCGATCCGCCCGGCGGTGGCGGAGGACCCGCGCCGCGCCGTCGCCATGGCCGAAGGCGCGCTGATCCGCCTGCGCTGCGGGGCGCGCTGCTTCGATCGCTACCGCGCGCTGCTCTGGGCCTGATCGACCAGCCAGCGCGCGAGCGGCTGCCACAGCCGCGCGCGCGCCTGGCCGCCCACGATCATCCCGACATGGCCGAGATCGAGCGTAATGCGCGTGCCGAGGCCGGCGGCGCTGGCGGCGGGCACGATCCGATCGGTCGTGGACACGATGTCGAGCACGGGGCAGGCGAGCGTGGCGGGCGTCACCGGCGCGCCGCCCACCATCCACGCGCCGTGACCGGGCGCATCGGCGGCGAACAGGGTTTCGGCGAGATCGCGACCGGCGGCCTCGGTCAGCGGCGGGCCGCCATTGGCCCAATCCTCCATCGCCACGAAGCGCGCGGTGCGTAGGCCATCGGGCGGGGCCGCGCCGAACGCTTCGAACTTGGCGATGGTGCGGCGCGAATCGAGCCGCCAGAAGCCGCTCTGCAGCACCTCGAGCGGGAGCAGGCCGAGCCGCTCGACCAGCGGCCCGGCCTGGCTCCACAGCTCGGCGATCCCGGTCCGCGCGACCTCGGGAAAGCCCGCGAAACGCCATGGCGCCGCGATCAGCGCGAGCGCGCGCACCGGGTGACGGCAGGCGGCGGCGAGCGCCATGGTGCCTCCCAAGCAATAGCCGGCAAGCAGCACCGGCTCGCCGAGACCGCGCAGCAAAGGCAGCAGCAGCGTCTCGACATGGCCGGCGATGCCGAGCCCCCGCTCGTCGGCGCTCGGGCTTCCCCAATCCAGCAGCAGCGGCCGCACGCCCTGGCCGGCCAGCCAGCGGAGCATCGAGAGATCGGGCAGGAGATCGAGGATCTCCGGCCCGTTGATGAGCGAGGGCACGATCAGCAGCGGCGGCCCGTCGCCGCCATAATCGAGCAGCCGGGCGCGTCCGTGGCGCGCCAGGGTCGGCGGCGGCGGGGGCCGCTCCGGGCGGGGGGCACGCTGATAGGCGGCCAGCCCCGCCAGCGCCGCCGCGCGCCGCGCCGGATCGCCCTCGGTCTCGCTGCGCAGCAAATCGAGAAAAAGCGGGAGCGGCCTTGGCTTGTGTTGCGGTGCATCATGCTCTGGTGCTAGGCTCGAGCGGAGGGACGCCGGATAAGGCGGAGAGAGAGGGGTTGTCATGGCGAAGGCTGGTTCCGCATCCGACGTCGTCATCATCAAGAAGTACGCCAACAGGCGGCTCTATAATACCGAGACTTCGAGCTACATCACGCTCGATCACCTCGCCGCGATGACGCGCGAGGGCCGCGAGTTCAAGGTGCTCGACGCTCGGAGCGACGACGATATCACGCATGCGGTGCTGACGCAGATCATCATGGACGAGGAAACGCGCGGGCAGACGATGCTGCCGGTAAGCTTCCTGCGCCAGCTGATCGCGCTCTACGGCGATTCCATGCAGTCGATGGTGCCGCAATATCTGGAAGCCTCGATGGAGGCCTTCCGCCGCAACCAGCAGCAATTCCGATCGGCCATGGAAGGCGCCTTCGCCGGCGGCCCCTTCGCCGAGCTGGCGCGCCGGAACATGGAAATGTTCGAGGCGGCGGCGGGTGCGTTCAAGGCCGGCAAGCCGGGCGAGGCGGCGGCGCCCGCGCCCGTTCCCGCCAAGGACGATGAACTCGAGAAGCTCAAGGCCCAGCTCGCCAGCCTTCAGGACAAGATCGACAAGATCGCCAAATAGCGGCGGTTGATCGGCGCCGGCGGCGGCGCTATAGGCCCCTCGTCCTTGGGGAGTAGCCACCCGCGCACCGATCGTGCGGGGCCTTCGTCAACATGCTCGGCCCCCGCGGCCGTGGCGAAGGCGGCGGATCGATCCGCCCGCGCAAGACCGACGACGCGCCGTTCCCCGTGGCCAGAGCGGTGGCGTCGTTCGTTCGTGCGGCCCCGGGGGTTTTTGAACATGGTGGGATTGGTGACGCTGGGCGCGCTCGGCCTCGGCCTGTCGGTGGATGCGTTCGCGGCCGCCGTGTGTCGCGGCGCGGACGGCGCGGGCCGGCGCTTCGCCACGGCGGTGCGCGTCGGCGCGGTGTTCGGCTTTTTCGAGGCCCTCACCCCGGCGATCGGCTGGGCGCTGGGGCTGCTGCTCGCCGGCTGGATCGCCGCGGTGGATCATTGGGTGGCGTTCGGGCTGCTCGCCGCCGTGGGCGCGCACATGCTGCTCGCCGCGCTGCGCAACGCGCCCGCCGAGGCGGAGGCCGAGCCGGCCGGGCGGGCGAACAGCCCCGTGCGGCTCGCGCTCACCGCGCTCGCCACCAGCATCGATGCCATGGCGGTGGGTGTCAGCCTGGCGGTGCTGCACATCGATATCCTCACCGCCTGCCTGGTGATCGGCGGCGTGACGACGGTGGTGGCCACGGCGGGGGTGCTGGTGGGCCGAACCATGGGCGTGTGGCTGGGCCGCTGGGCCGAGGTGCTGGGCGGGGTGGCGCTGATCGCGATCGGCGCGGCGATCCTCTACCAGCATCTGAGCGGCGCCGCCTGAAGGCGCGCCCGCGCCTCGTTCAGGCCGGGCGGATCTCGATCAGCAGGATCACCGCTTCCCAGCCCGGCCGGGGCAGCGCCAGCCGCCAGCGATCGGGGCCGATCCGCTCCAGCGCGCCGATCGCGTTCCGGTCCGCATCGCGGCCATAACGCGGCGCGCTCGCCTCATCCTCGAGCGCCAGCGTGCCGAGAAACACATCGCGGGAGGGCGCATCGGGATAGAGGCGCCCGGTCAGCCGCTGCCGGCCCTCGCCCTCGCTGAGCCGCAGCAGCGCGCCTTCGGCGGTGATGGTGCAGGCGCGGGGCGCATCGGCGACATAGGCGGGGCGGCCGGACAGGCGGCTGCCCAGGCTGATCGTGGTGCAGCGATAGGCGCCCGGCCGGATGCCGTCGCTGTCCTGGCTCTGATCCGGATCGAACAGCGCGGTATCCGCATCCAGCGCGGCCGAAGCGCCGCTGGCGCGCGCCTGTTGCAGGCCCGCCAGGAAGCTGCTGCGCAGCCCGCGCAGCTTGATGTGATCGGGATCGGTGATGGCGTCGCGCCAGTCGGGCACGGCGGCGCCGGGGGCGAGCGTGGCGGCGCGATCCGGCGCGGCGACCACGGGCGCGCAGATCTTGCTGCGCGCGCAGCCGCCGGTCAGCGCGATCAGCGCCAGGCTCGTCAGAAGTGCACGGCGCATCGGGTCTCCTGGGCGGGGGCGATCATCATAGGGCGCCTCAGGCGGCGGTCCAGCCGCCATCCACCGACCAATTGGCGCCGGTCACCTGCGCCGCCTCGTCGCGGCACAGGAAGAGCGCGATCGCGGCGACCTGCTCGACCGTGACAAAGGCCTTGGTGGGCTGGCTGGCGAGCAGCACATCCTGCATCACCTGCTCGCGGGTGAGGCCGCGCGCCGCCATCGTATCGGGGATCTGCTTTTCGACGAGCGGCGTCCAGACATAGCCGGGCGAGATGCAGTTGACCGTGACGCCGTGCCGCGCGGTTTCCAGCGCGGCGGTCTTGGTGAGCCCGGCCAGGCCGTGCTTGGCGGCGACATAGGCCGATTTGTAAGGCGAGGCGACGAGCGAATGGGCGGACGCGGTGGAGATGATCCGCCCCCAGCCACGCGCCTTCATCGCCGGCAGCGCGGCGCGCATCAGGTGGAAGGGCGCGCTGAGATTGATCGCGATCACCTTGTCCCACATGTCGGGCGGAAAGGCATCGACCGGGGCGACATGCTGGATGCCGGCATTGGCGACGACGATATCGGGCGCGCCGAGCGTATCGGCGCAGCGCGCCACCATCGCCTCGATCGCCGCGGCATCGGCCATGTCGGCGCCGTCGTGCAGCGCGCCGGCGCCCGAGCGGCGGGCAAGATCGGCGCAGGCTTGAGCGATTGCCCCGTCCTCGCCGAAGCCGTTGATCATCACCGCCGCGCCGGCATCGGCGAGCGCGCCGGCCACGGCAAGGCCGATGCCCGAGGTCGACCCCGTCACCAGCGCGGTCTTGCCTTTCAGGAACATGCAGCCCTCCTTGGATCGTGCGAGTCGCGCCGCGATCCATGGCGCCTGGACGACATGCTTTGCAACCGCGCATCGATCGGCGCATTCTCGTCTCGGCCAAGGGAGACGATCGCGATGCGCCTCGACGATTACCGCAGCAGCGACAATGTGCGCGACGATGGCGAGGGCAGCGGCGGCGGCGTCGGGCTGGGCGGTGGTGGCGGCGGCATGTTCGGCCTGCTGCTCAGCCTGGTCGGCTCGCGCTTCGGCCTGGTCGGCGTGCTGCTCGTGGTGGGCGCCGCGATCCTGTTCGGCGGCAATCCGCTCGCGCTGATGGGCGGCGGCCAGCAGGCGCTGCCGGATCGGCCCGCCACGCGCCAAGGCGCGGCGCAGGCCTGCGCGGCGGGCCCGGCGCAGCGTTTCTCCTGCCAGGTGCTCGCCTCGACCGAGGATACATGGGGCAAGCTGTTCGCGGCGCAGGGCCAAAGCTATCGGCCGACGACGCTCGTCTTCTATCGCAACAGCGATTCGTCGGGCTGCGGCGCGGCGCAATCGGCGATGGGGCCCTTCTACTGCCCCACCGACAAGAGCGTGTATCTCGACACCAGCTTCTATGACGAGCTCAAGACCCGCTTCGGCGCGCCGGGCGATTTCGCCCAGGCCTATGTGGTGGCGCACGAAGTGGGCCATCATGTGCAGGATCTGCTCGGCCTGCTGCCGCGCGTGACGGCGCAGCAGCAGCAGCTCGACGCCAAGGCCGCCAATGCGCTGCAGGTGCGGGTGGAGCTGCAGGCGGATTGCTATGCCGGCGTGTGGGCGGCGAACAACCGCGATCGGATCGAGCCGGGCGATGTCGAGGAGGGGCTGCGCGCGGCGCATGCGATCGGCGACGATGTGCTGCAGCAACAGGCGCAGGGCCGGGTGGTGCCGGACAGCTTCACCCATGGCAGCGCGGCGCAGCGCATGGCGTGGCTGAAGAAGGGGCTCGACACCGGCGATCCCGCCCGCTGCGACACCTTCGCCGCCGGGGCCGACGCCTGAGCCTGCTCATCTACGCACTGGCCGCGATCGCGGAGATCGCAGGCTGTTCGGCGATGTGGGCCTGGGCGCGGCAGGGCCGCTCGCCGCTGTGGCTGGTGCCCGGCCTGGCCGCGCTGCTGCTGTTCGCCTGGCTGCTGACGCGCATCGACACGGCGGCGGCGGGGCGCGCCTTCGCCGCCTATGGCGGGATCTACATCATCGTCGCGCTCGCCTGGCTGTGGCTGGCGGACGGCGTGCGGCCGGACCGCTGGGACGGCGCCGGCGCCGCGCTCTGTCTGGCGGGCGCCGCAACAATTCTCCTGGCGCATCGCTGATCCGGCCTGCGGCAACGCGCTTTCTCCACGAGGCGACTAGCTTTTGATCGCGTCCCGTCCCACCTTGGTGTTCCAGACTCTGGCCCAGAAAGGTTCGAATGAGCCGTAAGCCCGTTCCCGCGCAGGCCGGCGACCGCGCCCGCCTCGAGGTGCTGTTCGACAAGCCCCAGCTGCTCGGCCGTTTGTTCGGCGAATATGACCGCAACCTGATCTCGATCGAGAGCCGGCTCGGCGTCTATATATCGGCGCGGGGGAACCGGCTGATCATCGAGGGCCAGGCCGAGGCGACCGCGCGCGCCCGCGATGTCCTGACCGGCCTCTACAACCGCATCGTGCAGGGCCAGGATATCGACAGCGGCGCGGTCGACGCGGTGATCGCCATGTCGGACCAGCCGACGCTCGACGGCATCGTCCGCGCCGATATGAGCCAGCCGCCGGCGGTGATGATCCGCACCCGCAAGAAGACGATCGTTCCCCGCTCCGCCACGCAGATCCGCTATATGGAGGCGCTGGGCCGCGACGATATCGTCTTCGCGCTCGGACCGGCGGGCACGGGCAAGACCTATCTGGCGGTGGCGCAGGCGGTGCAGCAGCTGATCCAGGGCTCGGTGGATCGCCTGATCCTCTCGCGTCCGGCGGTCGAGGCGGGCGAGCGGCTGGGCTTTCTGCCGGGCGACATGAAGGAGAAGGTCGATCCCTATCTCCGGCCGCTCTACGACGCCTTGTACGACATGCTGCCCACCGAGCAGGTCGAGCGGCGCATCACCAGCGGCGAGATCGAGATCGCGCCGATCGCCTTCATGCGCGGCCGCACCCTCTCCGATGCCTTCATCATCCTCGACGAGGCGCAGAATACCACGCCCGCGCAGATGAAGATGTTCCTCACCCGGTTCGGCATGAACAGCCGCATGGTGGTGTGCGGCGATCCCCGCCAGATCGATCTGCCCGATATCGGCAAATCGGGCCTCGCCGATGCCGTGACGCGGCTGGAGGGGGTGAAGGGCATATCGATGGTGCGCTTCGGCGCCGCCGATGTCGTCCGCCACCCGGTGGTGGGCCGCATCGTCGAGGCCTATGAGGGCAAGGATGAATAGGGGGTCGCGCGCATGATCGTGGTGGAAACGGACATGGACGGCTGGGGCGACGCGGAGGATTGGGCGGCGCTGGCGGATCGCGCGGTGCGCGCGGCGATCGGCCATTCGCCCGAGGCGGCGCTGCTCACCCGGCCGATGCGCGTCGAGGTGTCGGTGAAGTTCACGTCCGACGCCGAGGTGCACGCGCTCAACCGGGCGTATCGGGACAAGGACAAGCCTACCAACGTCCTGTCCTTCCCGATGGTGCAGGAAGACCTGCTCGACGTGGTGGACGAGAATAGCGACGATGGCGAATTGCTGCTCGGCGATATCGTGCTCGCTCAGGGCGTGTGCGCCGCCGAGGCCGCCGAAAAGGGCGTCAGCATCGCCGCTCATGCGACGCATCTCGTCGTGCACGGCACCTTCCATCTGCTCGGCTACGACCATATGACCGACGCCGATGCGGAGGAGATGGAGCAGGCGGAGCGCGAGGCGCTCGCGGCCCTGGGCATCGCCGATCCCTATCCGATCGACGAGGGCTGATCGCGCTCGACTCGGCGGGGCCTCCCCCGCTACATGGATCATGCAAACACAAGGGCCTGTTAACCACCGTCATGCCTGACGATTCCAGTAGAAGCCCCGCGCAGAGCGGGGGCCTGTGGTCGGGCTTGCGCCACCTTCTGTTCGGCGAGGATGCCGAACCGACGCTGCGCGACCAGATCTTCGAGGCGATCGAGGAGCATCAGGACGATCCCGCCAACGCCCGCGACCTTTCGCCGGTGGAGCGGATCATGCTCCAGAATCTCCTCGATTTCGGCGATCGCCGGGTGCGGGACGTGGCGGTGCCGCGCGGCGACATCATCGCCATCGAGGAGGGCGCCAGCTTCGAGGCGCTGGTCGCGCTGTTCGCCGAGGCGGGCCATTCGCGGTTGCCCGTCTATCGCGAGACGCTCGACACCGTGACGGGCATGATCCACATCAAGGATGTGTTCGCCATTCTGGCCGGCACCGCGCCGCGCCCGGACTCGATCACGGCGCTGATCCGCCAGCCGCGCTACGTGCCCGATGCGATGGGCGTGCTCGATCTGCTCGCCGAGATGCGCGCGACGCGCACCCATCTCGCCATCGTCGTCGACGAATATTCGGGCACCGACGGGCTGGTGACGATCGAGGATCTGGTCGAGGAGATCGTCGGCGACATCGAGGACGAGCATGACGAGGCGCCCGCGCGGCTGCTGGTGCCGCTCGAGGACGGCCAGTGGGACGCCGACGCCCGCGCCGAGCTGGAGGACGTGGCCGAGCAGATCGACCCGCGCCTCGCCGAGACCGACGAGCCGGTCGACACGCTGGGCGGCCTCGCCGCGCTGATCGCCGAGAGGATTCCCCAGGTGGGCGATGTGCTGGCGCACGAGAGCGGGTGGCGGCTCGAGGTGACCGACGGCGATCAGCGGCGCGTCACGCGGCTGCGCCTCCACCCGCCCCAGGACGAGATGGACGAACTGGAACGCCGCGGCTGACCGCGCGCCGCTTCGCTCCGCGCAATTGATCCTTCCGCCGTCGGCCGCCACTCTTGTTGCGGGACGAGGGGCAGGTTCATGTCACGCGGGTGTAATGAACACGCCCGCCTGGATCGACAAGAACCAGTAAAGACGGGCTGAGCCGGCATGCCCTCTCCCGATCTGCGGGGGTCGAGCGATGAGCGATAGTCCGTTTCCGCGTGGAACAACGCGCAAAACGCCATGGCCCTCCGGCCTCTGTCGCTTCTTTGCTGCGGCCGGGCCCTGGACACAGGCCGCGCCCGACTCGCCGCTCCCCCGTAGCCGCGCCCTGGCCGTGGCGCTGGCCTTCACCCTGGGCGGGCTTGGCGCGCACAAATTCTATCTGCGCCGCGTCGGCTGGGGGCTGGCCTATCTGCTGCTGTGCTGGACTTTGGTGCCGCTTGGCGCGGCGCTGATCGAGGGCATTTTCTATCTGCTGATGGATGACGACCAGTTTCACCACAAATATGGGTGAGGCCCGAGTCGCCAGCGCGCGAGGGGCGGAACCGGTCCGATCCTCGGCCGCTTTCCGGGGGCGGAGGTGAATGATGCGCACGCGAGCCTATGCCCTGTGCCTGGTGCTGCTGCTCGCCGGGTGCGGGCGCAATGCGCGGCTGGATATCACCGCCGGCCAGGGGCCCGCGCCGGCGCTGCCGGACGAGCATGAGGGGCTCCTGCCCACGGTGAAGGTGGCCAGGATCGTCGGCTGGGGCCGCGATGGCGCGCCCACGCCCGCGCCGGGGCTTGCCGTCACCGCCTTCGCGCGCGGCCTCGATCATCCGCGCTGGCTGCTGGTGCTGCCCAATGGCGATGTGCTCGCGGCCGAGAGCAACGCGCCGCCCAAGCCGGACGATTCGCCCGGCCTGCGCGGCTTTTTCCAGAAGCTCTTCATGAAGCGCGCGGGCGGCGCCTCGCCCAGCGCCAATCGCATCACCCTCCTGCGCGACGCGGACGGCGATGGCGTGGCGGAAACACGCCATGTGCTGCTCACCGGGCTCAACAGCCCCTTCGGCATGGCGCTGGGGCCGGACGGCCGGCTCTATGTCGCCGATACCGATGCGATCCGCGCCTTTCCCTATCGGGCCGGCGACACGCGCATCGCCGCGCCGGGGCAGCGCATCGTCGTGTTGCCGGCGGGGCGGATCAACCATCACTGGACCAAGACCATCCTGTTCGCGCCCGACGGCCGCACGCTGTTCGCCACCGTCGGCTCCAATTCCAACATCGCCGAGCGCGGCATGGCGGCGGAGGCCGGGCGTGCGGCGATCTGGGCGATCGACTGGCGCACCGGCCGCCATCGCCTGTTCGCCAGCGGGCTGCGCAACCCCAGTGGCATGGCGTTCGGCCCCGATGGGCGGCTCTGGACCGTGGTGAACGAGCGGGACGAGCTGGGCGGCGATATCGTGCCCGATTATCTCACTTCGGTGCGCGACGGCGGCTTTTATGGCTGGCCCTGGCGCTTCTGGGCCAGCCATGTCGATCGGCGCGTCAAGGCGCCGGCCCCGCCCGAGGCCGCCGGCGCGATCGCGCCCGATTATGCGCTTGGCGCGCACACCGCCTCGCTCGGCCTCGTCGCCGCCGATGGGGCGCGGCTCGGGCCGCGTTTCGCCCATGGCATGATCATCGGCCAGCACGGCTCGTGGAACCGCAACCCGCCATCCGGCTATCGCGTCGTCTTCGTCCGCTTCGACGGCGCCCGGCCCGCCGCCGAGACGCCGGTCGACCTGCTCACCGGCTTCCTGACGCCCGATGGCGAGGCGCGGGGCCGTCCGGTGGGGGTGGCGGTGGATCGCGGGGGCGGCCTGCTGGTGGCCGACGATGCGGGCGGCGCGATCTGGCGCGTGACCGAAAAAGCCGCGCCAGCGCTTGCCGCCCGGTGAACGGCGCCCTCAGCCTCCGTTCAGCAGAAAGGCCCTAGAAGCAGCCACATAGCAACAGTTTCGCAGGAGGTGGCCATGAGTCGTTTCGCCCTTGTCGCCCTCGCCGGCGCCGCCGCCCTCGCCGGATCGGCGCTGGTCGCGAGCCCCGCATCCGCCCGGACCTTCGTGTCCGTCGGGATCGGCACGCCCGGCTATGCCTATCCGGCCTATCCCGCCTATGGCTATTACCCGGCCTATTATGGCGGCTATTACGCGCCGCCGCCGGTGGTGGTCGGCGGCTATTATGGGCGGCCCTATTATCGGCCCCATTATTATTATGGCCGGCCGGGCTGGGGCTATCATGGCTGGCACCATGGCTGGCGCTGAGCGCGACAGCCAGCAGGATCGGAGCCGGGCGGTGGCGACACCGCCCGGTTTTTTTTTATCCAAGCCGCTGCGCTTTCCTCGAGGTGAACAAGCGACTCAGATCAAGTTCAGGGCGTTGGGACCATAACCCCAGTCATCCCGGGGTTTGGGTCAGGAGTGGATCATGCGTATTGCCAAATTGAGCCTCATCGTCGCCGGCGCCGCCGCCAGTCTGATCGGCCTTGCCGCGCCGGCCTCGGCGGAGCGGTGGGATCGCGGCCATCATCATGGCTGGCGGGACGATCATCGCGGCCATCATCGCGGTTATGCGCGCGCCCGCTGGGAGCGTCAGCGCGCCTGGCGGCACCATCGCGACAATCGCTACCACGGCTATTACGGCCATCACCGCTGAGTGAGGCGGGGCCCGGCGCGAGGCCGGGCCCCTTTTTCACGCGGCGGCGGGCAGGCTGAGCCGCACCAGCAGGCCGCCCAGATCCTCGCTCTCCTCCAGCGTGACGGTGCCGCCATAGATTTCGGCGACGTCGCGCACGATGGCGAGGCCGAGCCCGGTGCCGGGCTTGCCCGTATCCAGCCGCGCGCCCCGCTCGAAGATTTTCTCCCGCGCCGCCTCCGGAATGCCGCGGCCGTCATCCTCGATCAGCACATCGACCCAGTCGTCGCGCCGCGCGACCGTGACGAAGATCCGGCCGCCGCCATATTTGGCGGCATTTTCCAGCAAATTGCCGAGCATCTCGTCGAGATCCTGGCGTTCCACGCGGACCACCGCCGCGCGCTCGCCATCCAGATCGATCACCGCTTCGGGGAAGAGCCGGTCGACCGCATGGCTCACCGCCTCGAGCGACGGCCAGACCGGCGCGCGGCTCTGCGCCGAGCCGCGCCGGCCGACGGCGCGGGCGCGCGCGAGATGGTGATCGACATGGCGCCGCATCGCACGCGCCTCGCGGATCACGGTCGCGGGCAGGTCGGGGCTGCCCGCCGTCACCTCGTTCATCATCACCGTCAAAGGCGTTTTGAGCGCATGGGCGAGGTTGCCGGCATGGGTGCGCGCCTCCTCGGCCTGGCGCTCATTGTGCGCGAGCAGATCGTTGAGCTCCTCCACCAGCGGGCGGATCTCCAGCGGCACCTTCACATCCACCCGCGCCGCGCGGCCCGACCGCACCGCCGCCATCGCCAGCCGCACGCGCCGCAGCGGCCACAGGCCATAGATGGTCTGCAGGGCCGACATCAGCATCAGCCCCAAGGCGAGGATCGCGAAGCTGCGGATCATCGTCTTGCGCAGCACCGCGATCTGCGCGTCGAGCGTGCTGCGCGTCGCCGCCACCTGGAAGCGCCAGACGGTGCGCGAGCCGGGCAGGGTGATGTCACGCTCCAGCACGCGCAGCGGCTCGCCCTTGAACTGGTGGCTGTCATAGGCGTGGACATCGGGATAGCTGTGCGTCTGGTCGACGGCGAGCGTCTGGTCCCAGAGCGAGCGCGACGGGAAGGGATCATGGCCCTTGCCCGTGATCTGCCAATAGACGCCGGAATAGGGCTCCAGGAAGCGCTGGTCGGCGAGCGGCCGGTTGAACCGAACCTCGCCATCCGGACCGATCTCGGACTGGACGATCATGGCGCGCAGCACATAATCCAGCGAGGCGTCGAAATTGTTGGTGATCGCGTTGGTCAGCACGCGATCGAGCGCGAAGCCGCCGCCGGCGAGCAGCAGCGCGATCCACAGCCCGGCGATGCCGATCATGCGGCGGGTGAGCGAGCCGGTCGTCTTGGTGCGGGCCTCGTCCGACCATTCCACCCCGCGCGGACGCAGGAAGAAAAGCGTGCGCAGAATGTTGAGCGGCACGCGGAACCAGGGATCGCGCCGCGCCTCGGCGGCGACGAGCCGCTCAGGCGACGGTGTCGGGCTCTTCAAGGCTATAGCCCAGGCCGCGCACGGTGGTGATGATATCGGCGCCGAGCTTCTTGCGGATGCGCGTGACGAAAACCTCGATCGTGTTGGAGTCGCGATCGAAATCCTGATCGTAGATATGCTCGATCAGCTCGGTCCGGCTTACCACCTTGCCCTTGTGGTGCATCAGATAGGAAAGCAGCTTATATTCCTGCGCAGTCAGCTTCACCGGCTCGCCCGCGCGTGTCACCTTGCCCGAGCGGGTATCGAGCCGCACATCGCCGGCGATAAGCTCGGACGAGGCATTGCCCGAGGCGCGCCGGATCAGCGCGCGCAGCCGCGCGATCAGTTCCTCGGTCTGGAAGGGCTTGGCGAGATAATCGTCGGCCCCGGCATCCAGGCCCGCCACCTTGTCGGACCAGCTGTCGCGCGCGGTCAGCACCAGCACGGGCATGTCGCGCCCGTCCTTGCGCCAGCGGTCGAGCACGGTGAGCCCGTCGATCTCGGGCAGGCCGAGGTCGAGAATGACCGCGTCATAGCTTTCGTTGGCGCCGAGATAATGGCCATCCTCGCCATCGGTGGCGAGATCCACCGCATAGCCCGCGCCCTCCAGCGTGGCGCGCAGCTGGCGGCCGAGCGTGGGTTCGTCCTCGACGACGAGAATGCGCATCGCGTTCTTCCTTCCTGTTCGCCCTCATGTGGCGCGGCGGAGATGAACGGGCAAGATACGACAGGGTTGCGGGCGGCGCTGCGCCGGCGAAACGATCAGCGGCGCGGCGCGCGCCCGACCTCGCGGCCGGTGCGGCCATCGACATCGACCCAATCGACCGCGTTGCCGCGCATGAACTTCAGCCGGTAGCGGCCGGCATCGGGATCATAGTCCGAGCCGAGGAAATCATAGCCCGGCATGCTCTGCCGCCACTCGTTCTGGATTTCGCGCAGCGGCCGGCCGCCCGCGCGCACATCCTCGCGCGCGCGGTCCTGATCGAAGGGCCGGCGCGGGCCAGCCTCCACCGGCGCCGCGATCATAAGCCCTATAATCAAAGCGATAGCTGGCTTCATCGTCACTCTGCGTGGCATAGCGTTCCGGCTTTGAACAGGCCGTGAATGGCGCTGTGCGGCGCTTTGCGGGGGCGGTGTGGCGCCGCCGCACTAGCCGGCCCGTGCCGAAAGGCGCGCGCGCGGGGGCTACCCAAAGCGCGGCACATGGCCTAGCTCCGCGCCGTTATGGCCGCGCCTATCCTTGCTTTCGAAGATCTCGGCCTGATCCAAGGATCGGGCTGGCTGTTCCGTCATCTCGACGTGCGCGTCGGCGAACGCGACCGGCTCGCGCTGATCGGGCGCAACGGCGCCGGCAAGACGACGCTGCTCAAGGCGCTGGCCGGGCATATCGAGGCGGACGAGGGGCGCCGCACCATCGTGCCCGGCACGCGGGTGGTGCTGCTCGAGCAGGAGCCCGATCTCACCGGACACGCCACGCTGATCGAGTGGGCGCTGGCCGGCGCGGAGGCGCCGCCGCGCCATGCGGTGGAGGCGATCGCCGACCAGATCGGGCTCGATCTCTCGCGCGAATCGGCCACGGCGAGCGGCGGCGAGCGGCGTCGCGCCGCGATCGCCCGCGCGCTGGCGCAGGAGCCGCAGGTGCTGCTGCTCGACGAGCCCACCAACCATCTCGATCTCGCCGCAATCGACTGGCTGGAAGGCTGGCTCAACCGCTTCGCCGGCGCCTTTGTGGTGATCAGCCACGACCGCACCTTCCTGACGCGGCTTACCCGCCAGACGCTGTGGCTGGACCGGGGTGGGATCCGCCGCGCCGAGATCGGCTATGGCGGCTTCGAGGCCTGGACCGAGCAGGTCTATGCCGAGGAGGAGCGCAACGCGCAGCGGCTCGATGCCAAGCTCAAGCTCGAGGAGCATTGGCTGCAGCGCGGCGTCACCGCGCGCCGCCGCCGCAACCAGGGCCGGCTCGCCAAGCTCGTCGAGATGCGCGCGCAGCGCGCGGCGATGATCGGGCCGCAGGGCGGCGCCAAGCTCGCCATCGCCACCGACGAGGTGCGCTCCAAGACGGTGATCGAGGCCGAGCATGTCGCCAAACGCTATGGCGCGCGCACGGTGATCCGCGATTTCACGCTGCGCATCCAGCGCGGCGACCGGATCGGCATCGTCGGCGCCAATGGCGCGGGCAAGACGACGCTGCTGCGGCTGCTCACGGGCGAGATCGCGCCCGACGAGGGCAAGGTGCGGCTCGCCAAAACGCTGAACGGCATCGTCATCGATCAGCAGCGCAAATTGCTGGCGCCGGGGCGGACCGTCCGCGAGATCCTCGCCGATGGCGGCGACTGGATCGACGTGCTCGGCACCAAGAAGCATGTCGCCGGCTATCTGAAGGAATTCCTCTTCGATCCGGCGGTGGCCGAGGCGCGGGTGGACGCGCTCTCGGGCGGGGAGCGGTCGCGCCTGTTGCTGGCGCGCGAGTTCGCCCGCGCCTCCAACCTGCTGGTGCTCGACGAGCCGACCAACGATCTCGACATGGAGACGCTGGACCTGCTGCAGGAGGTGATCGCCGCTTATGACGGCACGGTGCTGCTCGTCAGCCATGATCGCGATTTCCTGGATCGCACCGTCACGGTGACGCTCGGCCTCGACGGGTCGGGCGCGGTGGATATCGTCGCGGGCGGCTATGACGATTGGGCCAAGCGCCGCGCCGCCCGGCCCGAGGCGCGCAAGGCCGCCGCGCCACGGGGCGAGCAGGCGCCGCCGCCGCCCAAAAAGGCGAAGCTCAGCTACAAGGACCAGCGCGATCTGGATCTGCTCCCGGCCGAGATCGAGGCGTTGGCGGCGGCGATCGCGCGGGATGAGGCGGCGCTCGCGGATCCCGATCTCTTCACCCGCAATCCGAAGAAGTTCGATCAGCTGATGCAGGCGATCGAAGCGGCGCGGACGCGCAAGGAGGCGGCCGAGCTGCGCTGGCTCGAGCTTGCCGAACAGGCCGAGGCGCTCGGCTGAGGGACGCTTGACTCGCCGCCGGCGCGCTTTAAAGCCGTCGGCGGGCCACGCCGTCCCAACGCGGCGCGTGCTCTCTGCGAGGAGAGTTTGCATGACTGATCTGTTGCGTCCCGACGCCACCACTGCGTCCGCTACCCGTCCCGCCGCGCCCAAGCCGGCGCGCCCGCATTTTTCCTCCGGCCCCTGTGCCAAGCCGCCGGGCTGGGAGGCGGGGCAGCTGCCCCATGCCTCGCTCGGCCGCTCGCATCGCTCCAAGCTCGGCAAGAGCCGGCTCGCCCATGCCATCGAGCTGACCCGCAAGATCCTGCAGGTGCCCGACACGCACCGGATCGGGATCGTGCCCGGCTCCGACACCGGCGCCTTCGAAATGGCGATGTGGTCGCTGCTTGGCGCGCGGCCGGTCACCACGCTCGCCTGGGAAAGCTTCGGCGAGGGCTGGGTGACCGACGCGGTCAAGCAGCTCAAGCTCGATCCCACGGTGATCCGGGCGCCCTATGGCGCGCTGCCCGATCTGGCGCAGGTCGATCAGGATCAGGACGTGGTCTTCACCTGGAACGGCACCACTTCCGGCGTGCGCGTGCCCGATGATGCGTGGATCCGCGAGGATCGCCAGGGCCTGCTGCTGTGCGACGCGACCTCGGCCTGCTTCGCCCAGGCGGTGCCGATCGAAAAGCTCGATGTCGTCACCTTCTCCTGGCAGAAGGCGCTCGGCTCGGAGGGCGCGCACGGCGTCATCATCCTCGGCCCGCGCGCGGTCGAGCGGCTCGAAAGCTATACGCCGGCCTGGCCGCTGCCCAAGATCTTCCGCCTCACCGCCAAGGGCAAGCTGTCCGAGGGCATTTTCAAGGGCGAGACGATCAACACGCCGTCCATGCTCGCGGTCGAGGATTATATCTGGTCGCTCGAATGGGCGCTGCAGCTTGGCGGCCTCTCCGCGCTGATCGCGCGCGCCGACGCCAACGCCGCCGCGCTCGACGCGCTCGTCGCGGAGCGGCCCTGGCTCGATCATCTCGTCGCCGATCCGGCGGTGCGGTCCAACACTAGCGTCTGCCTCAAATTCGCGGGCGAGGCGGTGGCCGGGCTCGATGATGCCGCGCTCGCCGCGCTCGAAAAGAAGATGGTGGCGGCGCTGGAGGCGGAAGAGGCCGCCTATGATCTCGGCTCCTACCGCGATGCCCCGGCCGGGCTGCGCATCTGGTGCGGCGCGACGGTGGAGACCGCCGATATCGAGGCGCTCGGCCCCTGGCTCGACTGGGCCTTCGAGCAGGCGCGCGCCGGCTGAGCCCGGTCGCGCGCCGCCCCCCCTTTGCCGATCACCGCGCCGCCGCGCCGCGCCCTGTGGGGCGGGCGGCGGGCGCGACGCAGAATGAGAGAATGATCATGCCCAAGGTGCTGATTTCCGATAAGATGGATCCCAAGGCCGCGCAGATCTTCCGCGAACGCGGGATCGAGGTCGATGAGATTACCGGCAAGACCAAGGACGAGCTGATCGCCATCATCGGCGGCTATGATGGCCTCGCCATCCGCTCGGCCACCAAGGTGACCAAGGAGGTGCTCGCCGCCGCGACCAATCTCAAGGTGGTGGGGCGCGCCGGCATCGGCGTCGACAATGTCGATATCCCGGCCGCCTCGGCCGCCGGCGTCGTGGTGATGAACACGCCCTTCGGCAACTCCATCACCACCGCCGAGCATGCCATCGCGCTGATGTTCGCGCTCGCCCGCCAGCTGCCCGAGGCCGATGCCTCCACCCAGGCCGGCAAGTGGGAGAAGAACCGCTTCATGGGCGTGGAGCTGACCGCCAAGACGCTGGGCCTGATCGGCGCGGGCAATATCGGCTCGATCGTGGCCGATCGCGCGCTGGGCCTGAAGATGAAGGTGATCGCCTATGATCCTTTCCTCACCGCCGAGCGCGCGCTGGAGCTGGGCGTGGAGAAGGTGGAGCTGGACCAGCTGCTCGCCCGCGCCGATTTCATCACGCTGCACACGCCGCTGACCGACCAGACGCGCAACATCCTCAGCCGCGAGGCGCTGGCCAAGGCCAAGAAGGGCGTGCGCATCATCAATTGCGCGCGCGGCGGGCTGGTGGACGAGGTGGCGCTCAAGGAGGGGCTGGACTCCGGCCATATCGGCGGCGCCGCGCTCGACGTGTTCGTCGAGGAGCCGGCCAAGGCCTCGCCGCTGTTCGGCACGCCCAACTTCATCTCCACCCCGCATCTGGGCGCCTCCACCACCGAGGCGCAGGTCAATGTCGCGATCCAGGTCGCCGAGCAGATGGCCGATTTCCTGATCGCGGGGGGCGTCACCAACGCGCTCAACATGCCCAGCCTCTCGGCCGAGGAAGCGCCCAAGCTGAAGCCCTATATGGCGCTGGCGGAGCGGCTCGGCTCGCTGCTGGGCCAGCTGGCGGGCGACGCGATCCGCGGCGTGGCGATCGAGGTGGAAGGCGCCGCCGCCGAGCTCAACCAGAAGCCGATCACCGGCGCGGTGCTGGCCGGGCTGATGCGCGTCTATTCCGATACGGTGAACATGGTGAACGCGCCGACGCTGGCGCGCGAGCGCGGGCTCGACGTGCGCGAGGTGCGCCATGACCGCGAAGGCGATTACCACACTTTGGTGCGCGTGAGCGCCGAGACGGCCGAGGGGCCGCGCAGCGTCGCCGGCACGCTGTTCGGCAACGGCGCGCCGCGGCTGGTCGAGATTTTCGGCATCAAGGTGGAAGCCGATCTCGCCGGTCCGATGCTCTATATCGTCAACGAGGACGCGCCCGGCTTTATCGGGCGGCTCGGCACCACGCTGGGCCAGGCCGGGGTGAATATCGGCACCTTCCATCTCGGCCGCCGCGCCGCCGGGGGCGAGGCGGTGCTGCTGCTCTCGGTGGATACGGCGGTGGACGAGGCGCTGCTCGCCGATCTGCGCGCGCTTCCGGGCGTGCGCACCGTGCACGCGCTCCGCTTCGGCTGAGCGGGCGGGTCGGCCGCCCCGCACCCAAGCGGGTTCGGGGCGGTCGCCGCACGGCGCCACTGGCGTCCCGAGGATTAGCCGCTAAGACGCCACGGTCATGACAAATCCCGCCCTTTTGCCGGAAGGCCTGCGCGACCGCCTGCCGCCCGAGGCCGAGGCCCTTGGCCGTGTCCGCGGCGCCGTGCTGTGGGCGGCGGAGATGAACGGCTATGCCCGGGTCGAGCCGCCGCTCGCCGAGTTCGAGACGACCATCGCGCGCGGCCTGAAATCCTCGCGGCCGACCGATCTGCTGCGGATGATGGATCCGATCTCGCAGCGCACGCTGGCGCTGCGGCCGGATATCACCGCCCAGGTCGGGCGCATCGCCGCCACCCGGCTGGCGCATGCGCCGCGTCCGCTGCGCCTCTGCTATGCCGGCCAGGTGCTCAAGGTGCGCGGCACGCAGCTGCGGCCCGAGCGGGAAATGTGCCAGGCCGGATGCGAGCTGGTGGGCAGCGACAGCGTCGCGGCCGCGATCGAGGCGATCCGCGTCGCGCTCGATGCGCTCACTCTGGCGGGCGCGGGCGGCTTCACGGTCGATATCACGCTGCCCGATCTGGTGCCGACGCTCGCGGCCGGGCCCTTGCCGCTCCCGGCCGAGCGGCTGGACGCGGTGATCGCCGAGCTGGACGGCAAGGATGCCGGCGCGCTCGCCGCGCTGGGCGCCGAGGCCTATCTCCCGCTGATCGAGGCGGCCGGCCCGGTGGACGCGGCGCTGGCGCGGCTGGCAGGGCTCGATCGCGGCGCGGTGCTCGCCTCGCGGCTGGCCGGCGTGCGCGCGATCGTCGCCGCCATCGGCGATCGCGCCCGCATCACGCTGGATCCGACCGAGCGGCACGGCTTCGAATATCAGAGCTGGATCGGCTTCTCGCTGTTCGTGGAGGGCGCGCGCGGCGAGATCGGGCGCGGCGGCAGCTACACGATCCTGCATCCCGATGGGCATGAGGAGCCGGCGACCGGCTTCTCCCTCTATCTCGATCCGCTGGTGGCCGCCGGCCTCGCCCCGTCCGCCCGGCCCAAGGTGTTCCTTGCCGAGGGCTATGACGCGGCGGCGGCGGACAGGCTGCACGGCCAGGGCTATGCGACGGTGGCGGCGCTCTCCGCCCAGGACGATGCGGCGCGGCTCGGCTGCGCCTTCATTTGGGCGAATGGCGCCCTTTCTCCCGTAACGGAAGGCAGATAATGGCCAATGTCACCGTAGTCGGCGCCCAGTGGGGCGACGAGGGCAAGGGCAAGATCGTCGATTGGCTCGCCGAGCGCGCCGAGGTGGTGGTGCGCTTCCAGGGCGGCCATAATGCCGGCCACACGCTGGTGGTGGGCGAGAGCGTGTACAAGCTCAGCCTGCTGCCCTCGGGCATCGTGCGCGGCACCCTGTCGGTGATCGGCAATGGCGTGGTGCTCGATCCGTGGCATCTGCGCGACGAGATCGCCAAGCTCACCGCGCAGGGTGTCACCATCACGCCCGATACGCTGCGCATCGCCGAGACCTGTCCGCTAATCCTGCCCTTCCACCGCGATCTCGACGGTCTGCGCGAGGATGCGAGCGGCGCCGGCAAGATCGGCACGACCCGGCGCGGCATCGGGCCGGCCTATGAGGACAAGGTGGGCCGGCGCGCGATCCGCGTGTGCGATCTCGCCCATCTCGACAGCCTCGAGCCGCAGATCGCGCGGCTTACCGCCCATCATGACGCGCTGCGCGCCGGTTTCGGCGAGCCGCCGATCGATCGCGCGCGGCTGCTGGCCGATCTGCGCGAGATCGCGCCCTTGGTGCTGCCCTTCGCCGCGCCCGTCTGGCGCACGCTCGACGACGCCAAGCGCCAGGGCCGCCGCATCCTGTTCGAGGGCGCGCAGGGCGTGCTGCTGGACGTGGACCACGGCACCTATCCGTTCGTCACCTCGTCCAACACCATCGCCGGCACGGCGGCGGGCGGATCGGGGCTGGGGCCGGCGGCGGCGGGCTATGTGCTCGGCATCGTCAAGGCCTATACCACGCGGGTCGGCTCCGGGCCCTTTCCGACCGAGCAGGACAATGCGATCGGCGAGCGGCTGGGCACGCGCGGCCACGAGTTCGGCACCGTCACCGGCCGCAAGCGGCGCTGCGGCTGGTTCGACGCGGTGCTGGTGCGGCAGGCGGCGGCGGTCTCGGGCATCACCGGCATCGCGCTGACCAAGCTCGACGTGCTCGACGGGCTGGACGAGATCCTCATCTGCACCGGCTATCGGCTCGGCGGCACGGTGGTGGATTATCTGCCGCCCCATGCCAGCGACCAGATGGCGGCCGAGCCGATCTACGAGCGCGTGCCGGGCTGGAGCGAATCGACCCAGGGCGCGCGCAGCTGGGCGGATCTGCCCGCCGCCGCGATCAAATATATCCGCCGCGTCGAGGAGCTGATCCGCTGCCCGGTGGCGCTGGTCTCCACCAGCCCGGAGCGCGAGGACACGATCCTGGTGCGCGATCCCTTCGCCGACTGAGCCGCCCCCGCCCGGGCGGGGCCGCGCGGCGGCCGCCCGGGCAGGCGCCCATGAAAAAGGCCGCCCGCAAGCGCTGCGGGCGGCCTTTTCTGTGCGCCGAAGCAGGCGGCGGCGGGCTTAGCCCTCCGCCGGCTCCTCGCGCTCGGCGTCGGCGGTGGCGCCCGGCTCGGCGTTGGGATCATAGTCCTCGGTGAAGCCGGCTTCGTCACGCTCGAACATCTCGGCCATGACATCCACGCCCTGGGCCTGGAGATCGGCTTCCTCGGGCGAGCGGGCGACGTTGACCTTGATCATCGTCGACACTTCGGGGTGCAGCACGACGCGCACCTCGTGCAGGCCGATCGACTTGATCGCGCGGTCGAGCACGATCTGCGACTTGCTGACATGGGCGCCGTCGGCGGCCAGCAGCTCGGCGAGATCGCGGGCCGACACCGAACCATAAAGCTGGCCGGTGTTGGAGGCCTGGCGGATGAGCGTCACGGTCTTGCCGTCGATCTCCTTCGCCTCGGTCTCGGCGGTGGCGCGCTTCTTGGCGTTGTCGGCCTCGATCACGGCGCGATTGGCCTCGAACACCTTGCGGTTGGCTTCGTTGGCACGCAGCGCCTTGTTGTTCGGCAGCAGGAAGTTACGGGCATAGCCGTTCTTCACCGTGACGACATCGCCGATGCCGCCGAGCTTCTCGACGCGCTCCAGCAGGATCACTTCCATCGGGGCGTCTCCTTACTTCACGACATAGGGGAGCAGGCCGAGATGCCGCGCGCGCTTGATCTCGCGGGCAAGCTCACGCTGCTTCTTGGCCGACACCGCGGTGATGCGGCTGGGCACGATCTTGCCGCGCTCGGACACGAAGCCCTGCAGCAGACGGACATCCTTGTAATCGATCCGCGGCGCGTCCTTCGCGGAGAAGGGGCAGCTCTTGCGGCGGCGGAAGAAGGGGCGGGCCATTCTTGTCTCTCCTCAGGGCTCAGGCGGCGCGCTCGGGACGGTCGGCGCGCTCGGGGCGCTCCGCATCGTCACGCTCGCGGCGGCCGCGGCGGTCGCGCTCGTTGCGGCGCATCATCGCCGACGGGCCCTGCTCATGCGCATCGACGCGCACGGTCATGTAGCGGATCACGTCCTCGTTGATCGCGATCTGGCGCTCCAGCTCGGCGATGGCGGCAGCGGGGCCGTCGATCTCGAGGAGCACATAATGCGCCTTGCGGTTCTTCGCGATGCGATAGGCGAGGCTGCGGAGACCCCAGGTCTCCGTCTTGACGATCTTGCCGCCCAGCGACTCGACGATCTCGGTCGCGGTCTGGGCAAGCTGGTCGACCTGCGCCTGCGCCAGATCCTGGCGCGCGAGGAACACATGCTCGTAGAGAGCCATGTGGCCTTGTCCTTCCATGTTGGCCGATCGCTGGCATGGCGCCCATCGCCATGCCCCTCCGGCTGTCTTCCAAAAAACGCCGGGGCGACGGACTCGGCGTCCATCACCCCGGATCGGCGGCCCCTAGCGGAAAGCCGCCGCGCTGGCAAGCGATCGGCCGCCGCGGAGCGACGCCGCGCCCGCGCCGCGGCCCCGACGGGCGGCGGCAACCCGGCTTGCCTTGTTTCCGTCACACCCCTATCGCGGCGCGCCTGATCAGCAGGAGAGGATCATGCGGGCCTTCATCTTTCCCGGCCAGGGCAGCCAGTCGGTCGGCATGGGCCAGGCGCTCGCCTCGGCCAGCGCGGCGGCGCGCGAGACGTTTCAGGAGGTCGACGAGGCGCTCGGCCAGAATCTCTTCCGGCTGATGGCGGAAGGCCCGGCCGACGCGCTGATGCTCACCGAAAATGCCCAGCCGGCGATCATGGCCAACGCCATCGCCACGCTGCGCGTGCTGGAGCGCGAGGGCGGGGTGAAGCTGGTCGACGCGGCCGCCTATGTCGCGGGCCACAGCCTCGGCGAATATAGCGCGCTGTGCGCCGCGGGCGCGCTCGGCCTTGCCGAGACGGCGCGGCTGCTGCGCACCCGGGGTGCCGCGATGCAGGCGGCGGTGCCGGTCGGGCAGGGCGCGATGGCGGCCCTGCTCGGGCTCGATTTCGAGGCCGCCCGCCAGATCGCGGCCGATGCCGCCGAGCATGAGGTGTGCGAGGCCGCCAACGACAATGCGCCCGGCCAGGTGGTGATTTCCGGGGCGAAGGCGGCGGTGGAGCGCGCGGTGGAGCTGGCCAAGGTGCGCGGCGGCAAGCGCGCCATGCTGCTGCCCGTCTCGGCGCCCTTCCATTGCGCGCTGATGGAGCCGGCGGCGCGGGTGATGGACCAGGCGCTGGCGCGCGCCGATCTGCGCGCGCCGCTGGTGCCCGTCTTCGCCAATGTCACCGCCGCGCCGGTGGCCGATCCCGCCGCCATCCGCACCTTGCTGGTGGATCAGGTGACGGGCACGGTGCGCTGGCGCGAGAGCGTCGCCGCGATGGCCGAGGCCGGCGTCGCCGAATTTGTCGAGTTCGGCGGCAAGGTGCTGGGGCCGATGGTGAAGCGGATCGCCCCCGAGGCAGGCGCGATCTCGCTCGTCACCATGGCCGATATCGAGGCTTTCGCAAAGACGCTCTGACGGAGACTGACATGTTCGACCTCAACGGCATGACCGCGCTGGTGACCGGCGCGAGCGGCGGCATCGGCTCGGCGATCGCCGCGACGCTGGCGGCGCAGGGGGCGCGGGTGGCCGTGTCCGGCACGAGCGAGGAGAAGCTGCGCGCGCTCGCCGCCGGCCTGCCCGGCGATCCCGTGCCGCTGGCGTGCGATCTGTCCGACACCGCCGCCGTGGACGGGCTGGTGCCGCGCGCGGTGGAGGCGCTGGGCGGCCGGCTGGACATTCTCGTCAACAATGCCGGCGTGACGCGGGACAATCTCGCCATGCGCATGAAGGACGAGGAGTGGGAGCAGGTGATCCGGGTCAATCTGGAGGCCGCCTTCAGGCTCATCCGGGCCGCCGCCAAGCCGATGATGAAGCAGCGCTTCGGGCGCATCATCTCGATCACGTCGGTGGTCGGCGTCACCGGCAATCCGGGCCAGGCCAATTATGCCGCGTCCAAGGCGGGGCTGATCGGCATGTCCAAGGCGCTGGCGCAGGAACTGGCGAGCCGCCATATCACGGTCAATTGCGTCGCCCCCGGCTTCATCGCCTCGGCGATGACGGATGCCCTGTCGGAGCCGCAGCGCACCGCCATTCTCGGCCGCATTCCGGCGGGCGCGCTGGGCAGCGGGCATGATATCGCCGCCGCCGTCACCTATCTCGCCGCGCGCGAGGCGGGCTATGTGACCGGCCAGACCTTGCATGTGAACGGCGGAATGGCGATGATCTGACCATAAGCTGCGGCAGGCCGCGCGGGGGGCTCCCCTGGCGGCGCCGGACCCTTGGTCCCCCTTGCGCGCCCCGACGGTCGCGTCTAGGGCGGCGACAGTACTAGCCCTAAAAGGTCGAAGGGAAGACCATGAGCGAGACCGCCGAGCGCGTTAAGAAGATCGTCGTTGAGCATCTCGGCGTCGAAGCCGAGAAGGTGACGGAGGAAGCCAGCTTCATCGACGATCTCGGCGCCGACAGCCTCGACATCGTCGAGCTGGTTATGGCGTTCGAGGAGGAGTTCGGGGTCGAGATCCCCGACGACGCCGCCGAGAAGATCACGACCGTGAAGGACGCGATCACCTATATCGACAGCCACAAGGGCTGAGCCGACCGCCCGTCGGTCGGACATGCGGCCCCCGCCCCGGTCAGCCGGTGCCGGGGGCCGTTTTCTTTTTGAGCCGGCGATCCCACATGGGGTGGCCGCGCGCCGGCGCCGGGGCTTCAGCCCCGTCAGGGCCGCCGGGCGCATGAGAGACGAGAGGATTTGCGCATGCGCCGTGTAGTCGTCACGGGTCTGGGGCTGGTCACGCCGCTCGGCGCGGATGTCGAGACCGCCTGGGCGAACATCATCGCCGCCAAATCGGGCGCCGGCCGCATCACCCGCTTCGATGCCTCGGCCATGGCCTGCCAGGTCGCCTGCGAGGTGAAGCCGGCCGATCATCCCTATGGCTTCGACGCCGGCAAGCGCGTGGATCACAAGGTGCAGCGCCAGGTCGATCCGTTCATCGTCTATGGCATCGATGCCGCCGGCCAGGCGCTTGAGGATGCCGGGCTGCTCGACATGGCCGACGAAACGCGCGAGCGCGCGGGCCTGTCGATCGGCTCGGGCATTGGCGGCCTGCCGGGCATCGAGAGCGAATCGATCGTGCTGCACGAGAAGGGGCCGCGCCGCGTCTCGCCCCATTTCGTCCATGGCCGGCTGATCAACCTCATCTCGGGCCAGGTCTCGATCAAATATGGGCTGAAGGGCCCCAATCACGCGGTCGTCACCGCCTGCTCCACGGGCGCGCACGCGATCGGCGACGCCGCGCGCATGATCGCCATGGACGATGCCGACATCATGCTCGCGGGCGGCGCCGAGGGGGCGATCTGTCCGCTCGGCATCGCCGGCTTCGCCCAGGCGCGCGCGCTTTCCACCAGCTTCAACGACACGCCCGAAAAGGCCAGCCGACCCTATGACAAGGATCGCGACGGCTTCGTCATGGGCGAGGGCGCGGGGGTGGTGGTGCTCGAGGAATATGAGCATGCCAAGGCGCGCGGCGCCAAGATCTACGCCGAGGTGATCGGCTATGGTCTGTCGGGCGACGCCTATCACGTCACCGCGCCGCATCCCGAGGGCGATGGCGCCTTCCGTTCGATGCGCATGGCGCTGAAGAAGTCGGGCCTCGCGCTGGAGGATATCGACTATATCAACGCCCATGGCACCTCGACTCCGCTGGGCGACGAACTCGAGCTGGGCGCCGTCCGGCGGCTGTTCGGCAGCGCGATCGGCGGGCTGTCCATGTCGTCCACCAAATCCGCGATCGGCCATCTGCTGGGCGGCGCCGGGGCGGTGGAGAGCATCTTCTGCATCCTCGCGCTGCGCGACCAGATCGTGCCGCCGACGCTCAACCTCGACAATCCGAGCGACAGCTGTCTCGGGGTCGATCTCGTGCCGCACACGGCCAAGCAGCGGACGGTGCGGGCGGTGCTGAACAACAGCTTCGGCTTTGGCGGAACCAACGCCAGCCTGGTGATGCGCGCGGTCTGAGGCGGGGCGATGCGCCGGCTCCTGCTCCTGGTGCTGGCGGTCGCCGCCATCGGGCTTGGCGGCGCCACCTGGCTGTGGCGGGGCCCGGGCCCGCTGCCGCGCCAGACCAGCGTCGCCATTCCCGAAGGCGCCACGCTGGCGGTGGCGGCGCGCGAACTGCGCCGCGCGGGCGCGATCCCCTCGATCGAGCTGTTCCGCCGCCTGGCCCGGCTCTTCGGATCGTCCGATCCGATCCGCGCGGGCGAATTCGCCATCCCCGCCGGCGCGAGCCCGGCGCGCATCCTCGATCTGCTGCAGCATGGCCGGCCGCTGCTGCATCTGCTGACCGTGCCCGAAGGCATGCCCTCGGTGCTGGTGCACGACAAGCTCGCCGCCGCCGCCGGCCTGATCGGCCCCGCGCCGACGCCCGCCGAAGGCAGCGTGCTGCCCGACAGCTATGCCTATCAGCCGGGCGAGACCCGCGCCGCGGTGGCGGCGCGCATGACGCGGGCGATGGACACGCAGCTCGCGCGGCTCTGGCAGGCGCGGGCGCCGGGGCTGATCGTCACCAGCCCCCGCGAGGCGCTGATCCTGGCCTCGATCGTGGAGAAGGAAACCGCGATCGCGGCCGAGCGGACCACCGTCGCCGCCGTCTACGCGAACCGGCTGCGCCTGGGCATGCCGCTCCAGGCCGATCCCACCGTCATCTACCCGATCACCAAGGGCCGCCCGCTCGGCCGTCGCATCCGCGAATCGGAGCTGCACGCGCGCAACGGCTATAACACCTATGCCATGGCCGGCCTGCCGGCGGGGCCGATCTGCAATCCCGGCCGCGCCTCGCTGGCGGCGGTGCTGCACCCCGCGCCCAGCAAGGCGCTCTACTTCGTCGCCAATGGCAAGGGCGGCCATGTCTTCGCCGATACGCTGGCGGAGCATAATGCGAACGTGGCCAAGTGGTTCGCCATTCGCCGCGCGCGGGGCGAGATGTAGCCCGCGCGCGGCGGGCGCTCAGATCTCGCCGATCATGTCCCACAGGGCGGCGAGGCAGGCCGCGCCCAGCCGCTTGGACCGCTCGGCCGACCAGCCGAATTCGGGCGAGGGCAGATCGTCATTGTCCTTGAACGGCATCTCGAGCGTCATCGCGACGCAGCCGAAGCGCTCGGCGAGCTGGTTGGTGGACATGGTGAGATTGGCCTTGCCGGCACCCGCCACGCCATAGCCCCGCCGCGTCTGGAAATCGGGGGTGCGCCGCACCAGCGCGGCGCTGTAGCGCGCGAACAGCGCGGTCTGGCGCTCGGTCAGCGAGGGAATGCCCTCGAACCCGGCCAGGAAGACGTGCGGGATCGCCTCGTCGCCATGCACGTCCATGGCGAAATCCACGCCGGTCTGGTCCATCGCGTTGCGCACCGCCAGCACCTCGGGCGCGCGCTCGGCGCTGGGCGCATGCCATTCGCGGTTGAGGTTCACGCCCGCGGCATTGGTGCGCAGATGTCCGCGCGCCGATCCGTCCGGGTTCATGTTGGGCACGATATGGAAGGTGGCGCGGGTCCGCAGCGCGCGCGCGATCGGATCGGCGGGATCGGTCAGCGCCTCGAGCGCACCCTCCATCCACCATTCCGCCATGGTCTCGCCGGGATGCTGGCGGCCATAGAGCCAGACGCGCACCGGGCCATCGCCCAGCGTCAGGCAATCAATCTCCCGCCCGTCCAGGCTCTGGCCGAGCGAATAGGCGCGGACGCCCGGGCAGGCGCCGATCCGCGCGACCAGATCCAGATGCCGCTCCAGCGAATAGGGCGCGAAATAGGCGAACCAGATGCTGTCCGTCTCCGCGACATGGCTGAAGTGCAGCACGCCCTCTTCGTAGCGCGTGTCGGGCACGCGCCGCCAGGTCACCCGATCCTCGGACCAGCAGGCCTGGTAGCCCGGCCATCCATCGGGATAGGCCGAGCCGCCGGCATTGCCGATCTCGTAGCTGATCCGCCGTCCGCGCACGCCCAGCACGCGGAAGTGGAACCATTGGTAGAAGTCGGACTGATGATCGGGGACGATCTCCAGGCCGACCCGATCGTCGAGGATCGAGGTCAGCCGGATATTGCCACTGTCGAAGGCGGACGAGACGCGGATAGTCATTTCACCGTGATAGTGCGTCCTGATTCTCCGGGAAAGCCCGTGAACAAGGCGTTGGCGAGCTTGGCCACCGCGGCGTCCGGCTGCGAGGCGGGATCGGCGCCGCGCGCCTCGGTCTGGGCGCGGCCTTCCCAGATCACCGTGCCCTCGGACCGGCGCTTGAGCTGGACCATCAGCCGCGTGCCGATGATGTAGCGCGGATGATTGCCGCCGACCGGCACCGTGACGCCCAGGCCGCCACCCACGGCGGTGCCGCCATGGCGATAGCCGCCGCCACCACCAAAGCCGCCCAGGCCGAAGCTGAAGCCGCTCTGGCGCGCGCTGAGATCCTCGCGCGTGCCGCGGTCGACGATCACCGACGCGACCAGATCGGCATCGGCGATCGACGCGGCGGGGGTGAAGCCCGTGCGCTGCAGCGCGCCCGCGACGATCTGGTTATAGCTCGATTGCTCCAGGCTGTCCGCGCCCAGCCCGGGCGGCACCGCCTGGCCGGCGGGCACGCCCTGCTGGACGACGAAGCTGCCCCGTGCGATCGGATCGGCGAGGTGGAAGCGCGTCACCTCCACGGGCGGGGTGGTGGTGCAGCCGGCGAGCGCCAGGGCGAGCGCGGCGGCGGAAGCGAGCGGGGCGGCGCGGCGGAACGGAACCATCTTTCGGATCTCTCCCTGGCCGGCCAGGCGGAGCCCGGCCATGATCTTGCACGATACGATATATAGGGAACGTCCGATCGCGCGGAAACGCTGCACCCGAAATGAACGGAGCGGCGGACTTGACTCAGGCGCCCGGCTCCCATAGGCGGACGCCTCGTTTTTCCAGCCAATCGTGCGCGCGCGAGCGCCACATCAAGCAAGGCATAGGCGTCGCGCCATGAAGATTCGCAATTCGCTCAAGTCGCTCAAGGGCCGTCATCGCGATAACCGGGTGATCCGCCGGCGCGGTCGCACCTATGTGATCAACAAGACCAACCGCCGCTTCAAGGCGCGCCAGGGCTGATCCGGCCGGGCGGCGCGTCCGCCCGCGCGGCATGCCGGCCTGTGCATCAGGGCTCGCGGCCATAAGGCCCGCGGGCCTTTTTGCGTGCTCCGCCGGCGCGTGCTAGCGCAGCAGACAGGCCAGGCCGACCAGAATCACGGCGCCGAGCACCAGCAGCGTGCCGGCGCCCGGTCGCTCGCCGCGCATCAGCGGCAGCAGCGGCTGGATCCACCAGGCAAAATTCGGCGCGGGCGGATCGCTCGGCCGGTACGGCGAGGGATCGTCGGGCGGCTCGGGCCCGTCGCTGCGGCGGGCGTCCTGCGGCACCGCCAGCGGCATCGCGGGCGGGGCAGCGACCTGGCCGGGCTGTGCCGGCCCCGCGCCCGAGGCGGCGCCCATCGGAACATCGGCGGCGCGCGCCGCCGAATCGGGCGCGGGCGTCGCCACGGGCGCGGCGAAAGCCTGATCGAGCCCGCTCGGTGCGGTCATCCCCGCCTCGGGCGCCGGGGGGGCGGACCTCGCGGCGGCGGCATGTCCGGCGGGGGCGGGCGGCGCCGCGGCGGCGGGCGACGCCGGATCGGGCCGCGCGGCGGAGACACGGCCATAGGGTCCGAGCGCGGTGCCCGGCGCGCGCGGCGGCGGTGGTGCCTCCGGGATCGGGGCGCCTGCCGATGATCGCGCGGAGGGCGTCGCGGCGGCGCGGGCCGGGCGTCCATAGGCGAGCAGCGGCGCCTCCGCCTGCGCGCCCGGCGCGGGCGATTCGGGCGCCGGCTCCGCCTGGCTTCCGTCGCGCGGCGAGGCGGCTTTCGCGGTGGGGCCGGGCGCCGCCGGGGCGGGTGACGTGCCGGTCAGCCCCGCGATCAGCGTGCCGAGCTGGCGGACCAGCCCGGTCGCGCCACCCTGCGGGGCCGGCACCGGTGGAGCGGCGGGCGACGCTTCAGGAGCCGGCGACGCGGCGGGGGCGGGCTGGCCGCGCGGCGCCGGCGCGGCGGGGGCGCCGGGCGTGGTCACGGCGCGCTGCGGCACCGCCACGCTGGCGAGACGCGGAAGCGCGCGGGCACGGGCCAGCGCCGCCTCGGGCAGCGGCTGATCGAAGGCGATCGTCATCCGCTGGGCGCGGCTTTCCACCACCTGCGCCAGCCGGACGCCGACCCGATCGATATGGAGCTTGAGCAGGCTCTGCTCGGGCAGCGGCGCCTCGGTGGCGAGCGTCGCGCCCGTCTCGGTCAGCTGCTCGATCACCACGTCCACCGGCGCGCGGGCGGGATCGCGGCGGGTGAGCAGAGCGTCCAGCGCGATCGTGGGGCTGGCGCCGATCGGCGCGGTGGGTTCGATGCGCATCCGCCGGGCGCCCGCTGCTGGTGCAAAGCCCGCACGCCTAGCCGGCGAAGATTAAGGCCGCGCTAAGCGCCGCCCGGGGCGATTACGCGGCGCGCCCGGCCGCAGCCGGGCGCGCCGGCGCTCAATCGGCGTGGTAGTTCTTGAGCTCGTCGCCGCGCAGGCGGACGACATGGAGGACGTTGGTGGCGCCCGGCGTGCCGAAGGGCACGCCCGCCATCAGCACCACGGGATCGCCGCCCTTCGCCACGCGCGCGCGCAGCGCCATCCGCCGCGCCTTGGCGACCATCTCCTCGAAGCTGGCGATGTCGCGCGTGTGCACCGCATGGGTGCCCCACACCAGGCCCAGCCGCCGCGCCGTCTCCAGCTTGGGGGTGAGCGCCAGCATCGGCACGCGCGGCCGCTCGCGCGAGACGCGCCGGACGGTGCCGCCGGAGCTGGTGTAGCAGACGATCGTCGCCGCCGAGACGGTATCGACGATGCGCGCCGCCGCCGAGGCGATGGCATCGGCGGTGGTGGCGTCCGGCCGCGTCTCGGTGAAGTGGACGCGCGCGAAATAGGCGGGATCGCTTTCCACGGTGCGGGCGATGCGGTCCATCATCGCCACCGCTTCCTCGGGCCAGTCGCCGGCGGCGCTTTCGGCGGAGAGCATGATCGCGTCGGCGCCGTCATAGATGGCGGTGGCGACGTCGGACACCTCGGCGCGGGTCGGCGTGGGCGCCTTGATCATCGATTCGAGCATCTGCGTGGCGACCACCACGGGCCGGCCGAGCGTGCGCGCGGCGGCGACGATGCGCTTCTGGATCGGCGGCACCTTCTCGGGCGGCAGCTCGACGCCGAGATCGCCGCGCGCCACCATCACCGCATCGGCCATCTCGACGATCTCCTCGAGGCGATCGATCGCGGCCGGCTTTTCGAGCTTGGCGAGCAGCGCGGCGCGGCCGCCGACCAGCTTGCGCGCCTCGGCGAGATCGTCGGGCCGCTGCACGAAGGAGAGCGCGATCCAATCCACCCCCTGTTCGAGCGCGAAGGCGAGATCGAGCCGGTCCTTCTCGGTGAGCGCGGCGAGCGGCACCACCACGTCGGGCACGTTGAGCCCCTTGTGGTTGGAGAGCGGGCCGCCGACCTCGACGATCGTCTCGATCCGCTGGTCGTCGCACTCGGTGACGCGCAGCACCAGCTTGCCATCGTCGAGCAGCAGCCGCTCGCCCGGCCGCAGCGCCTGGTAGATTTCCTTGTGGCGGAGGTGCACGCGCCCGGCATCGCCCGGCGTGGGATCGCGGTCGAGCACGAAGGTCTCGCCCTTGCGCAGCGTCACCAGCCCTTCGGCGAAGGTGCCGACGCGCAGCTTGGGCCCCTGGAGATCGGCCAGGATCGTGGTCGGCCGATTATATTTTTTCTCGAGCGCGCGGATCGCCACCACCGAGGCGGCATGATCGGCATGATCGCCATGGCTCATATTGAGGCGGAAGGCGTCCGCGCCGGCGATGAACAGGGTTTCGATCATCTCGGGCGACCGGCTGGCCGGCCCGAGCGTCGCGAGGATGCGCACCTTGCGCTGGCGCGGCTCGAGTGCGCTCGTCTTGATCGACATGACCGATCGGGCTCCTACATGGTTGCGAGCGACTGCCTCTAGGCAGTTGGAGCGATAGATCAACCGAGGAGTGATCCATGGACATCGAAGCCGTTGACGATCGGGTGGCGGCGGCCGCCTTCCGGCGCCTGGTGCGGCACCTGCGCCATCGCGCGGACGCGCAGAATGTCGATCTGATGGGGCTCGCCGGCTTCTGCCGCAACTGCCTGTCGGACTGGCTGGCCGAGGCGTCCGCGGGCACGCTGGACAAGGCGGCGGCGCGCACCGCGATCTACGGCATGCCCTATGACGAGTGGAAGGCGCGGCACCAGGCCGAGGCCACGCCCGAGCAGCTGGCGCGCATGGCGGAGAGCGTGCGCCGCAACCAGCCCGCTTGAGCCCGAGCCCCGCCTCCCCTATCCCCGCGCTCCATCCGAATCGGGAGCGGGGACACCCATGAGTGACGGCAACGTCGCAGCCGATCAGCTGCGCCTCTTCATCGAACGCATCGAGCGCTTGGAGGAAGAGAAGAAGGGCATGCAGGACGACATCAAGGACGTCTATCTGGAGGCCAAGTCGCAGGGCTACGACCCCAAGACGATGCGCCAGATCGTGCGGCTCCGGAAGATGGAGAAGAATGCGCGCGACGAGGCCGAGGCGCTGCTCGAGACCTATAAGGCGGCGCTGGGCCTGAGCTGAGCCGGGCGGCGCGGCGCGGCGGCGGGTCGGCACCCGGCGGCCGCCCGTTGCGCCGGCCGCGCGGCGACCGTAGAGCAAGCGACCGATTCAGGCGCACAAACAGGACGAGAACGGCGATGGCCGGCCATTCCAAGTTCAAGAACATCATGTACCGCAAGGGCGCACAGGATAAGAAGCGTTCGGCGCTCTTCTCCAAGCTCTCGCGCGAGATCACCGTCGCGGCCAAGGCCGGCCTGCCCGATCCGGACATGAACGCCCGGCTGCGCTCGGCGATCGTCGCCGCGCGGGCGCAGTCCATGCCCAACGACAATATCCGCCGCGCCATCGAGAAGGCGGCGGGCAACGAAATGGATAATTTCGAGGAGGTCCGGTACGAGGGCTTCGGTCCCGGCGGCGTCGCGCTCATCATCGAGACGCTGACCGACAATCGCAACCGCACCGCCACCAATGTCCGCACCGCCGTCTCCAAGAATGGCGGCAATCTCGGCGCGAGCGGCGCGGTCAGCCATGGCTTCGACCGGCGCGGGCTGATTAACTATCCGGCCAAGGCGGGCGATCCTGACACGGTGTTCGAGGCCGCGCTGGAGGCGGGCGCGGAGGATGTCTCCTCCTCGGAGGATGGGCACGAGATCTGGACCGCGGTCGATTCGCTGCACGAAGTGGCCAAGGCGCTCGAGGCCAAGCTCGGCGAGCCCGAGGGCGTGAAGCTCGCCTGGCGGCCGCAGACCCAGGTTACGCTGACCAGCGTCGAGGATGCGCAGCAACTGCTCAAGCTCATCGACGCGCTCGACGATGACGATGATGTGCAGACGGTCTGGGGCAATTACGACGTGCCCGATGCGGTGATGGAGCAGGTCGGCTGAGCCCGCGGCCGCCCCGCGCCGGCCGGCCTTCATGCTGATCCTCGGCCTTGATCCCGGGCTGGGCTCGACCGGCTGGGGCATCATCCGCGCCGAGGGCAATCGCCTCGCCCATATCGGCAATGGCCAGATCCGCACCGAGCCCGGCATGGCGCTGGCGCGGCGGCTGGCGCTGCTGCACGGCGCGCTGGTGGAAATGATCCGCGCGCACCGGCCGGATTCGGCGGCGGTGGAGGAGGTGCTCGGCAACTCCAATCCGCAATCCACGCTCAAGCTCGGCCAGGCGCGCGGCGTCGTGCTGCTCGCCGCCGCGCAGGCCGAGCTGGTGGTGGGCGAATATCATCCCTCGATCGTCAAGAAGGCGGTGGTCGGGACCGGCGGCGCCGACAAGGCGCAGATCCAGGCGATGGTGGCGCGGCTGCTGCCGGGCGTGCGGCTGGCCGGCGCCGACGCGGCCGATGCGCTGGCGGTGGCGATCACCCACGCGCATCATCTCGCCTCGGCGCGGGCGCTGCTGCGGCGCGCGTCATGATCGCGCGGCTCAGCGGCCTCCTCGCCGAGCTGGGCGCCGATCATGCCGTCGTCGACGTGCAGGGCGTCGGCTATCTGGTGCAGCTGTCGGGGCGGACGCTGGCCGCGATCGGCGCGCCGGGCGGCGAGGTGCGGCTGCTGACCGAGCTGCACGTGCGCGAGGATGCGATGACGCTGTACGGCTTCGGATCCGCCGCCGAGCGCGATTGGTTTCGCCTGCTCACCGGCGTGCAGGGCGTGGGTGGGCGGGTTGCGCTGGCGATCCTTTCGGTGCTCGCCCCGGACGAGCTGAGCCGCGCCGTGGCCGCCGCCGACAAGGCGATGGTGGCGCGCGCCAATGGCGTCGGGCCGAAGCTGGCGCTGCGCATCGTCACCGAACTCAAGGACAAGGCGGGGCCGGCGCTGGCGGCCGTGGGGCCAGGCGCGGGCGCGGGCGGGGCGGCGGCGGGGGGCGGCGCCGCGGCGGACGCCGCCTCCGCGCTCGCCAATCTCGGCTTCCGCCCGGCCGAGGCGCAGGCGGCGGTGACCGCCGCCGAGGAGGAACTCGGCCCCGGCGCGACGCTCGACGCGCTGGTGCGCTTGGCCTTGCGCAAAGCCGCGCGCTGATGATCCGGCGCGGCGGGGCGGGGGCGGCGATCGCCGCGCTGCTCGCCGCCATGCTCTGCTTCCAGCTCGGCGCCTCCACCGCCAAGCAGCTGTTCGGCCAGATCGGCGCGGACGGCACCACGGCGCTGCGCAACCTGCTGGGCGGTCTGATGCTGGCGCTGGTGCTGCGGCCCTGGCGCCGGCTTCCGCCGCGGGCCGCATGGCCGGCGCTGCTGGTCTATGGCGTCGCGCTCGGCACGATGAACCTGCTCTTCTATCGCGCGCTGCGCACCGTGCCGCTGGGCGTGGCGGTGGCGATCGAATTTGTCGGGCCGCTCGGCGTGGCGGCGGCATCGATCCGGCGGCCGGCGGAGGCGCTGTGGATCGCGCTGGCGCTCGCCGGCCTCGCCTGTCTCCTCCCCTGGCACGAGGCGGCGCACGGCGTCGATCGCGCGGGTGCGCTCTACGCGCTCGGCGCGGGCGGGCTGTGGGCCATCTATATCCTGGCCGGGCAGCGCGCGGGCGGCGCGCTCGGCGCGCACGCCGTCGCCTGGGGAACGCTGGTGGCGGCTTTGGTCTGCGCGCCCATCGGCATCGCCTCGGCGGGCCGCACGCTGCTCGATCCGGCGGTGCTCGGGCTCGGCCTGCTCGTCGCGCTGCTGTCGAGCGCGCTGCCCTATTCGCTGGAGATGATCGCGCTCACCGCGCTACCGGCGCGCGCCTATGGCACGCTCACCAGCCTCGATCCCGCGCTCGCCGCCTTGGCCGGGCTGGCGCTGCTCGGCGAGCGGCTGGCGGGCGTGCAATGGCTCGGCATCCTCGCCATCGTCGCCGCCTCGATCGGCACGACGCGCGCGCTGCGGCCGACGCCGCCGATCGCCGGCGGCGCCTGATCCGGCCTCAGAGCGTCACTTCGGCGATGTTGTCGGCATAGGTCTGCTTGGGATCCTTGCCGAACAGGCGCGACACAAAGGCCCCGATCGACGAGCCCGTGACCCAGATCTCGGCGGTCTCGACGTCAAGACGGAGCAGGGTGAGCTTGGGATCGGCGCGGCCATGCTCGAACCAAGCCTCGACATGCTTGTCCCACAGCCGGTCGATCACCGCCTCGTCGCGATCGACGCTCAGCTCGCCATGGATGCTGGCGAAGAGATCATGACCCTTGCCGGTATAGGTGGCGATCGCGCGATGCGACTGCTCGAGCGCGGCGACCAGCCCATTGTCCTTGGTGGTGAAGAACCAGAGCGGGCCGGTATCGCCCTCGCTCTTGGCGGTCATTGGCTGGGTATGGCCGTCGCGCGCGCCGTCCAGCCCGAGCATCATGAAGGGCGAGGCACCCAGATCCTTCCAGAACTGCGCCTTGATATCGGCATCGCTAGGCATGATGCGCTCCTTGCTGCAATTTCGGCCCAACCGGCAAAGAGGGCGGCCGGTTCCGAGCGGGTTGCGGCGCCGGGCGGGCGGGGCCATAGCAAGGTGATGCTCGTTCGCCTGCTTCCGCTCGCAGTGATTCTCGCTGCGCCGGCCGCCGCCCAGCCCGGGCCGGGCGCAGCGCCGCCCGCCGCCGCGCCCTTGCGAGGGCCGCCCGCCGCGGCCTGCCCGCCGCCGCCGGGCTTCGCCGCCTGGACCAAGCCGATGCCGATGGTGGCGGCGGATCATCTCGCCACCGCGCCGCTGCCCGAGCTGGATCTCGGCCGCGCCGCCGTGCTCGCGCTCGCCCCCAGCGAGAAGCTGCGTTATGCCGCCAAGCCCGGCAAGGCGGGCGGCGCCCCCAGCTATGGCGGGCTGATCGCCTTCACCGCACCGCGCGCCGGCCGCTACCGCATCGCATTGGGCGCGCCGGCCTGGCTCGATGTGGTGCGGCGCGGGCGGGTGCTGCGCTCGACCGCGCACGCCCATGGCCCGGCCTGCGGCACGGTGCGCAAGCTCGTGGACTTCACGCTCGCGCCGGGGCGGTACACGCTGCAACTGGCGGCCGCGCCCGCGCCGACGCTGACGCTGATGGTGGTTCGCCAGCCGTGAGCGACGAGCGGCTGCTCAGCCCCGAGCGGCTGGGCGAGGATGTGGATGCCGCGCTGCGCCCCAAGACGCTCGACGATTTCGTCGGCCAGGCGGCGGCGCGCGAAAATCTGCGCGTCTTCATCGGCGCCGCCAAGGCGCGCGGCGAGGCGATGGACCATGTGCTGTTCTTCGGCCCGCCGGGGCTCGGCAAGACGACGCTGGCCCAGATCGTCGCGCGCGAGCTTGGCGTGGGGTTCCGCGCCACCTCGGGCCCGGTGATCGCCAAATCGGGCGATCTCGCCGCGCTCCTCACCAATCTCGAGGAAGGCGATGTCCTCTTCATCGACGAGATCCACCGGCTCGCGCCGGCGGTGGAGGAAGTGCTCTATCCCGCGATGGAGGATCGCGCGCTCGATCTGATGATCGGCGAGGGCCCCTCGGCGCGCTCGGTCCGGATCGATCTGCCGCGCTTCACGCTGATCGGCGCCACCACCCGCCAGGGCCTGCTCACCACGCCGCTGCGCGATCGCTTCGGCATTCCCGTCCGTCTGCAATTCTACACCGTGGACGAGCTGGAGCGCGTGGTAGGCCGCGCCGCGCGGCTGCTGGCGCTGCCGATCGCGCCCGACGGCGCCCGCGAGGTGGCGCGGCGATCGCGCGGGACGCCGCGCATCGCCGGCCGGCTGCTGCGCCGGGTGCGCGATTTCGCCCATATGGCGGGCGATCCGCTGGTGGACGCGCGCGTCGCCGACGCCGCGCTCAACCGGCTCGAGGTGGACGCGCTCGGCCTTGATGCCATGGACCGGCGCTATCTGCTCATGATCGCGGACATCTACCGGGGCGGCCCGGTGGGCGTGGAAACGCTGGCGGCGGGGCTGGCCGAGCCGCGCGACACGATCGAGGAGGTGATCGAGCCCTATCTCATCCAGCTCGGCCTGCTCGCGCGCACCGCGCGGGGCCGCTGCCTGACGGGACGCGCCTGGACGCATCTCGGCCTGCCGCCGCCCGCCGGCAGCCAGGAGGGGCTGTTCGATTGAGGGTGGCGGCGGCGCCCGCCCGCGCCGCCGGCCCGGCGCTCAATCCGCCAGCCGCGCGGCGTGCCAGCGCAGATGATCGGGCATGAAGGTCGAGATGAAATAATAGCTGTGGTCATAGCCCGGCTGCAGGCGCAGGGTGAGATCGATCCCCGCCGCGGCGCAGGCCTGGCGCAGCAGCTCGGGCCGCAGCTGCTCGGCCAGGAAGGGATCGGCATCGCCCTGATCCACCAGCAGCGCGGGCAGGCGCGCGCCATCCTCGATCATCGCCACCGCATCGTGCCGGCGCCAGGCGGCGCGATCGAGCCCGAGATAGCCGGTAAAGGCCTTCTCGCCCCAGGGCACGCGGCTGGGCGCGACGATCGGCGCGAAGGCGGAGACGGCGCGGTATCGGCCCGGCGCGGCGAGCGCGAGGGTGAGCGCGCCATGCCCGCCCATCGAATGGCCCATGATCGACTGGCGCGTCGCATCGGCGGGAAAGGCGCTGGCGATCAGCGCCGGCAATTCCTCGGCGATGTAGCGGCGCATCGCATAGGGCCCGCGATAGGGGGCCTCGGTCGCATCGAGATAGAAGCCCGCACCCAGGCCGAAATCATAGGCGCCGGCAGGATCGTCGGGCACGCCCGGCCCGCGCGGGCTGGTATCGGGCGCGACGAAGATCAGCCCCAGCGCCGCGCAGGCGGCGCGATACTCGCCCTTTTCGACGACATTGGCGGGGGTGCAGGTGAGGCCCGACAGATAGGTGACGACGGGCAGGCGCGCGCCCGGCGAATGATCGGGCACATAGACGGCGAAATCCATGTCGGTGCCGGTGGCGGTGGAGGCATGGCGGTACAGGCCCTGGGTGCCGCCATGCGCGCGCGCGGTGGAGAGCGTCTCGATCATCAGGCCAGCCGATGCGCGGCGCACAGCTTGTTGCCGGCGGGATCGCGCAGATAGGCGAGATAGAGCCGCCGGTTCTCCGTCGCCTCGCGGATGCCGGGCGGATCCTCGATCGCGGTGCCGCCCGCCGCCAGCCCGGCGGCGTGCCAGCCGCGTACTGCCTCGGGCGAGGCGGCGGCGAAGCCGATCGTGCCGCCATGGGCGGGGCGGGCGGGCGCGCCATCGATCGGCCGCGTCACGAGGAAGCGGACGCTCCCGCTGCTATAGACCAGCCGGCCGCGTGCATCGAGCTGGCCCGGCGCGATCCCCAGCGCGCCCAGCGCGGCATCGTAGAAGGCGCGGGCGGCGTCGAGATCGTCGGCGCCGAGCATGACATGGCTGAACATGGCGCGGCTCAGTAGACGACGACGGAGCGGATGCTCTCGCCGGCGTGCATCAGATCGAAGCCGCGGTTGATCTCGTCCAAGCTGAGCACATGGGTGATCATCGGATCGATGGCGATCTTGCCGTCCATATACCAGTCGACGATCTTGGGCACGTCGGTGCGTCCGCGCGCGCCGCCAAAGGCCGTGCCCTTCCACACGCGGCCGGTGACGAGCTGGAAGGGGCGGGTGGCAATCTCCTTGCCCGCCTCGGCGACGCCGATGATGATCGATTCACCCCAGCCGCGATGGCAGCATTCCAGCGCGGTCCGCATCACCTCGGTATTGCCCGTGCAGTCGAAGCTGTAATCGGCGCCGCCATCGGTGAGCGCCGCGATCTCGGCGATCAGCGCGGCGCGATCCTTGCCGCGCGCGTCGATGAAGTGGGTCATGCCGAATTGCCGGCCCCAGGCCTCGCGATCGGGATTGATGTCGACCCCGACGATCGCCCCCGCGCCGACCAGCCGTGCGCCCTGGATGACGTTCAGCCCGATTCCGCCCAGTCCGAACACCACGATGGTGGCGCCCGGCTCGGCCTTGGCGGTGTTGACCACCGCGCCCACTCCGGTGGTGACGCCGCAGCCGATATAGCAGCTCGACTGGAAGGGTGCGTCCTTGCGGATCTTGGCGACCGCGATCTCGGGCAGCACGGTGAAATTGGAGAAGGTGGAGCAGCCCATATAGTGGAAGATGGGCGCGCCCTTGTAGCGGAAGCGCGTGGTGCCGTCGGGCATCAGCCCCTTGCCCTGGGTGGCGCGGATTGCGGTGCAGAGATTGGTCTTGCCCGAGAGGCAGCTTTTGCACTGGCGGCATTCGGGCGTGTAGAGCGGGATGACGTGATCGCCCGGCGCCACCGAGGTGACGCCCGCGCCCACCTCGCGCACGATGCCCGCGCCCTCATGGCCGAGAACCGAGGGGAAGAGCCCCTCCGAATCGAGCCCGTCCAGCGTATAGGCGTCGGTATGGCAGATGCCGGTCGCCATGATCTCGACCAGCACCTCGCCCGGCCGCGGGCCTTCCAGATCCAGCTCGACAATCTCCAGCGGCTGTTTCGCCGCGAAGGCGACGGCGGCACGTGTCTTCATAGTCTCAGCCTCCAGAGCTTTCGCTGTCTCCCTTAAACGCTCCGGACGCGCCGGGGGAAGCGGTGGCGTCGCCAGGCTGGACGGGCGCGACGCGCACCTGGTCGCGGCCGCCGCGCTTGGCGGCATAGAGGGCGGCATCGGCGAGGCCCAGCGCATCGCCGATCGGATCGCCCACCGCGAAGCGCACCGAAGCGACGCCGCTGGAGAAGGAGATGGGGCGCCCCTCCAGCGATTGCAGCGGATTGTCGATCAGGCTCTGGCGGATCCGCTCGACCACGCAGGCCGCCTCCTCGGCTGGGGTGCCGGGGAAGAAGATCGCGAACTCCTCGCCCCCCCAGCGCGCCACCACATCGAGCCGCCGCAGCCCGGCGCGCAGCCGGCCGGCAAAGGCCTGGAGCACGCGATCGCCCTCGCCATGGCCATAATGATCGTTGATCTTCTTGAAATGATCGAGATCGACCAGCGCCAGCGCGGCCTCCTCGCTCAGCCTGAGCTGGGGCGTCACCCGCTCCAGAAAGCCGCGCCGGTTGCGCAGGCCGGTGAGCGCATCGTCATGCGCGGCGGCATCGAGGCGGGTGATCTGCTGGCGCGTCGCGGCGGCGGCGGCGGTGACGCTGGTCAGCAGCCGGCCGATCTGATCCTCGCCGCCGCTCGGCAGCGGCGTCACGCGCTCGCCGCGCTGCAAGGCGAGCAGCGCCTCGGTGGCGTGATCGATCGGCGCGAGCAGCGCGCCCGCCCCCGACAGAGCGAGCAGCGCGCCGGCCATGGTGGCGATCAGCACGGCCAGCACCGGGGGCCAGCGCCAGCTGTGCGTCGCCAATTGCCAGCCGATCAGCGTGACGAGCGGCAGATGCGTGCCGAGGAAGCAGAGGAGGAAGAGCCGCAGTCGGAAATCGCGCGGGAAGAGAAAGCCGGTGGCCAAATAGAAACGCATGGGCGTTTTCTGTCCGGCCCCGGCGCGGCGCTGTAAAGCCGATCGCGCCATTCCGGCGGCAATGTGCCCGACAGCGGCGGCGAAACGAGCGAAGCCGTGCGACTGGTTGAAAAAATTAAGTCAATACCGTGACTTGAGTCTTGATCGTGATCAAAGCCCGGTTCGCCTAAAAGGCGGGCGCGATCTTGGCATCGGGCATTGGCGCGCCGAGGATGCGCGCCACCGAGGGCGCAATGGCGCGCATGTCCACCAAGCCCAGCGCGCCATGGCGGTGCACGCCCGGGCCCGCGACGATCAACGTCGCCCGCATCGCCGGCAGATCGGGGCTATAGCCATGCATGCCGCGCAGCACCGAGGGGCGCGCCGGTGGCGCCGCCGGATCGGTGCCCGTCTCATAGCCGGGCTTGAGCGCGATCAGGAAGCTCGCCTCCGCCGGGCCGCCGGCGGCGCGGATCTCCGCCGCGTCGAGCACGCGGTCGATGCCGAGCGCGGGCGTGGCGCGCATCGTCTCGAGCAGCGCCCGCACGCGCGCGACCAGCGCCGCGTCGTCGGGGTGCTTCAGCCGGATGGCGGCGGTGCCGCCCGCGATCCAGGGCTCGGCCAGCCAGTCGGTCGGCTTGCCGTCGGCCCCGATCTGGATGAGGCCGGCCGCGATGAAGGGCGCGAACAGGTTCACGTCGGTCGTCACGGGCGCGAAGCCATGATCGGAGACGATGACGATGGTGGTATCGGGCCGCGCGGCGCGCGCCGCATCGATCAGCGCGCCGACCAGCCCGTCGGTGCGCGCGATCGCGGCCTTGGCGGCCGCCGAATCCGGACCGTCATGATGTTCGACATGGTCGATGCCGGCCAGATACACGGTCATGAAGTCCGGCTTGCGCTCGGCGAGCAGCCGCGCCGCGAAGCGCACCCGGGCGGCATCGCCATCCACGCTCTCGTCGATGCCGAGCGGATAGGCGCCGAGCGCGGCTTCCAGCGGCGGCAGCAGCCCCGGCGTGGCGAGCGCGGCCAGCAATTTGCGATCGTCGGGCTCGCCCGTGCGCCAGATCTGCGGCAAATTATAGTCGACGCCCTCGGCGCCGACCGAAACCGGCCAATGGACATTGGCGGTCCGCAGCCCCGCCCGATGCGCCGCCTGCCACAAGGTCGGCACCTTGATGTCCTGGCTGTACCAGGTCCAGCCCATCTGGTTGTGGTTGAGCGGATCGAAGCTGAGATTGTTGGCGATGCCGTGCACCGCCGGCGCGACGCCGGTGAGCAGCGTGACATGGCTGGGATAGGTGAGGCTGGGCAGCACGCCCACCACCCCATCGGCATAGGCGCCCTCGCGCATCAGCGCCCGCAGCCGAGGCGCCGCGATACCGCGGGCCTCGGCCTCGATGATGTCGGCGGGCCGGAGCCCGTCGAGCGAGATCATGAGGACAGGCGAAGCCTGTCCCGCCGCGGAAAGCGCGAGCAGCGCCGGCAGCGCGAAGCGGAACAGGCCCCGCATGATCAGAACGCCTTCTTCACGGTGACGAACCACTGACGCGGCGCGCCGGCCAGCAGCGTCTGATTGTCTCCGCTGGCGGTGAAGCCGTTGGAGCCGACGGTGGCGATATATTTCTTGTCGGTGAGGTTGGTGACGCTGGCGATGAGGCTCAGCCCGTTCAACGCCCCGCCCTCGCGGAAGGTATAGCCGATGCTGGCATCCACCAGCACCCGGTCCGGCACCGACTGGTCGTTGAGATAGGTGAAGAAGCGCTTGGACATATAGTCCGCGCCGATGCGTGCCATGAAGCGATTGTCATCATACACGATCTCGCCCTTCACCATGTGCTTGGGCGTATCCACCGTGGTCTTGCCCTTGGTGGGCACGACGGTGGCGGCGTTGATGTCGTCGCGATAGGTGGAGTTGGTGTAGGAATAGCTGGCGAACAGCGAGAGCGGTGGCAGGATGCGGTAATTGGCCGTCAGCTCGGCGCCATAGGTGCGCACGCTGCCGACATTGTAGAGCGTCGACACTTTGCCGAGAATGCCCACGCCATTGGCGAAGGCGAGCAGGCGGTTCGTGAAATCGACATAATAGCCGACCGCCGATCCCTGGAAGCGGCCGTTGCGATAGCGCACGCCGCCTTCCACCGTCTTGGACCGCTCGGGCTTGAGATCGCCGCGAATACCGTCGAAGCCGGTCTGGCTGGTGGCGAAGGGGCCCGAGGTGGCGGAACTGACAAAGGCCCGCATATTCTCAGTATAGTCGGCGAACAGCTCGGCCTGGGGGGTGAGCCGGAAGACGAGGCCGGCCTGGGGCTGGAACCAGTCCTTGGCCTTGATCTGCCCCGAAGCCAGGCCACCCTGGACGAGCATATTGGCCTGGTTGACGACCTTTACGCCCTTCCAGCCGCCGTTCAGCGTCAGCCGGTCATCGAACAGCTTCAGCGTGTCTTCCACATGATATTGGTAGGTAGTGGTGTTGTACTGACCATACCAGGACGTGAAATACGGATTTTCCTGGAAGCTCAGCGTGGCCCGGGTCGGCGTGTCGCCATCGCCCATGCCGTAGAGGCGGCGCGCCTGGCGGAAGCTGTTCGCCTCGAGCCAGCCGCCGGCCTGCAGCGTGTTCGGCCCCGTCTCCAGCGTCAGCGCGCTGATCACGCCGCCGCGATGGATCGAATATTCGGTGGTACGGAAGCTCATCGGCCCCGGATTGGCGATGGTGGTGCCGTCCTGCCCCAAAGCGCCCTGCGGCGTGGCCGAATAGGGCGTGATCCAGGAGCCCTGGCCCTTGTTGTTATGATAATAGCCGGTGGTCTTGAGGCTCAGCGCCGAGGTGAGATGCTGGTCCAGCGTCAAGCCGGTCAGCCAGTCGCGGCGGAGGCCGCCGGCGTCATAATAGGCATCGTCGACGGTGCCGAAGCCGGCCGGGAAGGTCGTGCCCGCGCCCGGCCAGGGCAGGGGCTTGCCCGCCGCCGCCGCGGTCTGGTTCTGATAGGCCTTGGCGATCTGGTTGGCGAGGGCATATTGGCCGGTGAGGTTATCGTCGCGCAGGCCGCGCCGCGCGATGATGTCGTAGCTGAGATCCTGATAGTCGGTCTCGCGCCGGTCCGAGAAGTTGACGAAGGCGGTGATGCTGCCGGCGTCGCCCAGATCCTTCATCAGCTTGGCGTTCGCCTGGTGCTGGCGCTGCGGGCCGGCGCCCTTCCACTTGTCGGCATGGAGATAGGCGTAGCTGATATAGCCCTTCAGGCCGCCGCCGAGATCGCCGCTGTCGAGGCGGACATAGGCGCGGCCGGTGGTGTCGGCGCCATAGGTGCCCGAGACCGAGATGCCGGACTTGTCGCTCGGCATCAGCGAGTGGAACTGGATGGTGCCGCCGAGATTGCTGGTGGACGCCGTGCCCAGCGCGCCCGCGCCCTGCGCCACTTCGGTGGAGGCGACATTTTCGGAGATGATCGCGCGGCTGATATGGAGGCCGTTGACATTGCCGTAGCTCATGTCGCCGAGCGGCACATCGTCGAGCGTGAAGCCGAGCTGGTTCTGGTTGAAGCCGCGCAGCGAGATGCGCACCGCCCATTCATAGGCGCCGAACGGATCGGCCGCTTGGAAATTGACGCCGGGCAGCTTCTCGATCGCCTTGAGCGGGCTGGTGCCGGGCACGAGCCGCGCGATATCCGCCTGCGACACGGACTGGACCTGGCGGCTGCGGCCGAAGCCGAGCACCACGATCTCCGAGTCGGCGGTGTCGGCGGCCGGCGCGACATCGGTGGCGGCAGGCGCCGTATCGGCGGCGGGCACCGTGTCCGTGGCGGGCACGGCATCGGCGCCCTTCGTCCCGGCATAAGCCTGGGTGGTCGCCACCAGCGCCACGGCGGTGGTAAGAAGATAGAAACCCCTGTGCATATATTCCCCCAAAGTCGTGACAGACCCCGGGGCGCGCTGTGCCGTTTCGGCGTTGCAACGATGTGACCATCTCAAGACGCTTTTGTGAGCGTCTGCGGTGATGCCGCGGCGCAACAGGCGGGGCGCTGAGGCGTTGTTGCCGCGATGGAGATGCCGATGACGATGCTGCGCTGGATGGATGCTGGGATGGCCTGGTGGCGGCTGGCCTGGACGATGACCGAAACCAGCGTCGCGGCGCAGAGCGTGATCGGTGCGCGGCTGGCGATGATGGGCGCCGGCCTTGCCGATCCGTCGCGGCTCAACCAGCGCGAAATGCTGCTGATGGGCAGCGAGAAGCTGGATGCCTTCACGCGCGGCGGCCTCGCCGCCTGGGCCGCGATGGGACGCACCTACTCGCACGAAAGCATGACCATGCTCGATCTGGTCGAGCAGGGTCTGGCGAGCCAGGCGGCCTGGTGGCGGCCCGTCCACAAGACGGCGACCGCCAATGCCCGGCGTCTCGCCGCGCGCTAGGCCCGGAGCAGCGGCGTGCCGGCGCGCAGGGTCATGCCCTCGCGCAGCGCGGGATCGAGCGTGAGCCCCGGCGGCGCGAGCACCAGTATGGTCGAGCCATGTTCGAACCAGCCCATCTCGGCGCCGGCCGCGAGCGGCTGATCGCACGCGACATGGCGCGGACCGCCGACGCGCAGCAGATCCCGCGTATCGAGGAAGGTGAGCCGGATGCCGGCGACGAGAATGGCGGCGACCGGCACCAGCAGCAGCGTCGGCCCGGCGGCGAGCCGCGCCTCGATCACGGCGCGCTCGTTGCGGCAGAAGAGCCGCTCCACGCGCTTCAACGCGATCGGGTTCACATTCCAGCAGTCGCCCGAGATATAGGTGACGCCGGTGACGCGGAGATCCGCCGGGGCGTGGAAGCGATGGTACATGGCGGCGGTGAGCCGCAGCGTCGCATAGCTGCCCCCGGCGACCAGCGCCCGCTGCCGCGGATCGGGCACCAGCTCCGCCAGATCATAGGGGAAGCCCTTGATCTGATAGAGCCGATCCGCCTCGATCCGGCCATGCGCGCCAAGGATCGCATCGCACGGGCTGGCGATCACCCCCGGCGCGCGCGGATAGGGGCGGGCGCCCGGCCGCAGCGCGCGGGTAAAGGCCGCGCGCAGACTGGCATAGCGCGGCGCGGCGGCGTCGCTGAGATCGGCGCCTGAGAAAAAGCGCCACAGGGCGATCGCCGGCCGGCTGACCAGCGGATGCTCGATCCGCGCCAGCCGGCCCACAAGCTGCGTGGCGAACCGGCGCGGCAGGCGGTTGGTCAGCAGGAAGTTGAGATCCTCCTGCAGCAGGATGCGCAGCAGCTGTCGGCGAAGTGTCATGCGCGCGTCACCTCTTTGCGGTGGAAGAGGCCATGGCTACGCTCTCCACTGCCCTGCTCGCGGGCGCCGCCGGTGCCGGCGCGCTCGCCACCGCCGCCAAGGCGCGCACCCGCCTCGCTCTGTCGCGCGCCAAACATCCGTCGCTCGCCGGCCATGTCCGCATGGCCAAGCGCATCGCCGGCCAGATCCCCTTCTACGCCTATGACGAGGCGACCGTCTTCGCCGCCGATGGCGCGCCCGAGGCGATCGCGGCGCAGCGCCGCGCCGGCTTCGAGCGGCTCGCCGCCCTCTATGCCGCGCGCTTTCCGATCACGCTGGCGCGCACCGCCGAGGCGCGCCAGAGCCTGTCCGACCTGCAATTCACCAGCCGCTACCGCGTGCCCTTCCAATTCTCGCCGCTGGTGCGCGCGAAGCTGGGGATGGGCGCCTTTCTGGAGCGGTCCGACGGGCCGTGGCTCACCGATCTCGACGGCAATCGCCTGATCGACTGCACGGGCAGCTATGGCGTCAATCTGCTCGGCCACGAAGCGTACAAGGCCTGCATCGCCGAGGCGGTGGCGGAGGCGGCGCCGCTGGGCGCCGTGCTGGGCGCCTATCATCCCGTGCTGCTCTCCGTTCTGCCCCGCCTGAAGGCGCTGACGGGGATGGAGGAATTCTCGTTCCACATGTCCGGGACGGAAGCCGTGATGCAGGCGGTGCGGCTGGCGCGCTACCATAGCGGACGCCGCCGGGTGGTGCGCTTCTGCGGCGCCTATAATGGCTGGTGGGGCGATGTGCAGCCGGGCATCGGCAATCCGGTGCCGGCGGACCATACGCTGACGCTGGCCGACCAGTCGGAACGCACGCTGGCGGTGCTGGCGCGGCGCCGCGATATCGCCTGCGTCATCGTCAATCCGCTGCAGGCGCTGCACCCCAATCGCGGCGCGCCGGGCGACAATATGCTGATCGACAGCAGCCGCGCCGCCGGCGTCGAGCGCGAGGCCTATGGCGCGTGGCTGCGGCGCCTCGCCGAGACCTGCCGCCGCAACAAGATCGTCTTCATCCTCGACGAGATCTTCACCGGCTTCCGCCTCGCGCCCGGCGGCGCCGCCGAATATTTCGGCGTGACGCCCGATCTCCTGACTTTGGGCAAGACGCTGGGGGGCGGCCTGCCGGTGGGCGTGCTGGCCGGACGCGCCGCGCTGATGCGCCGCTTCCGCGAGGACCGGCCCGCCGATATCTGCTTCGCGCGCGGTACCTTCAACGCGCACCCCTATGTGATGGCGGCGATGGCGGCCTTTCTGCGCCGGCTGAAAACGGCGGAGGTCAAGGCGCTCTACCAGGATATGGACAGGCGCTGGGCCGATCGCGCCGAGGCGCTCAACGCCCGGCTCGCGGCGGCCGGCGTGCCGGTGCGGATCGCCGCGCTCGTCACCATCTGGAGCGTGCTCTACACACAGCCCTCGCGCTACAATTGGATGCTGCAATATTATCTCCGCGCGGAGGGGCTGGCGCTGAGCTGGGTGGGCACCGGCCGGCTGATCTTCAGCCTCGATATCGACGATGCGCTGTTCGAGGAAATCGCGCGCCGCTTCACCGCCGCCTGCGTGGCGATGCAGGCCGATGGCTGGTGGTGGCAGGCGCCGGGCGTCACCAACACGATGCTGCGCCGGCAGGTGCTGCGCGAAACGATCCGCGCCCGGCTGGGCCGCTGAGCGGCGACCGGGCCGAGGGCGCGGCGCGGCCTCGGCCCTCTGCCGGCTAGCCGCGCCGCGTCGATCAGGCGGCGAGCTGATCGCCCGCGCGCCGCCCCTTCACCAGCTGCGCGGGCGCGCTGCGATAGAGGCGGAAATCGTTGAAGGGATCGGTGACGATCTTGACCGCCCAGACCAGCCCCGTCTCGAAATCGCGCGCCACCGTGAGCTGCGCGACACGCAGCGCGATGGCGAGCAGGCCGAGCATCAGCCAGGCGATGCCGACATGGCGGAGATAGCCCTCGAAATCGTGCGGCGCCTGGATCATGCCGAACAGATCCGGCTGGAGCCACAGCAGCAGCGGCGCCGCGCCCCAGGCCCCCATCAGCACATATTTGCGGGCCAGGTTGTAGCCGACCTTTACCTCTTCCTTATAGGCGTGGCTGACCTGGTTCTTCTCGTCGAAGCCCTTCGGCTCGAAGAAGAAATGCCCGGCCTGTCGGCTCGTCATCGCCACCCCCCAGGCCAGCAGGCTGGCCAGGGCCGGATCGGTGAACAGCAGCACATAGGCGATCAGGAAGGTGCAGGCGCTGACGAAGTGCAGGCTCTGGTTGAGCAGGCTCTGGTGGTAGAAGCGGTGGTCGTCCCAGCGCTGTTCGGCGAGCTGGGCGCGAAATCCCGCTTGGCCGCTCTCGGCGGCGAAGTGCAGGCGGCGCATCAGGCGATCCCTTTGGGTGTGGCGAGCTTGGTGAAGCGGACGAGCGAGAAATGGCCGAGCGGCGGCAGCGGGCGCCGCTCGATGAGGCGGACATCGGGCCGGGTAAGCGCCCATTCGGTGTAAAGTTCGAACGGGAAATCGGTGCGGAAGCCGAGCCGGCTGGTGACCGGCATCAGCCCCTTCTCGATGGCCTTGCGCAGCCCCTTTTCGGCACCGACGCGGGTGGTGATGACGATTTCGCCGCCGGTACGGCAGACGCGCGCGAATTCATCGAGCGCGCGGCGCGGATGCGGCACCGCCGAGACGACATATTGCGCGACGACGACATCGAACGCCTCGTCGGGGAAATCGAGCGCCTCCGCGTCACCGACGCGAATCGCCTCGACATTGCGCAGCCTTAGCCGCGCGACCCGGGCGCGGGCCTTGTCGAGCATGGGCTCGGATATGTCGACGCCGGTGAGCCGGCTGGAGGCGGCATAATCGGGCAGCGAGATGCCCGTGCCGACGCCCACTTCCAGGATGCGGCCACCCACCTGCTCCGCCGCGCGGATGGCGGCCGATCGGCCGCGCCGAAATACTGGACCGAAAACAAAGTCATACACTGGTGCCCACCGCCCATAAGCCTGGGCGACACTGGCGGTGCTCATCGATAAGGCCATGACCATCCCGTCTCACGAAGGGCGCGGTACATCAGCGCCAGTGCCAATCTCTTACAGTTGCATGTTTCACTTTCGAGACAGGCATAGGTCGAAAGCGGCTGTAAGCATAACGTCATCGACTATTCACCGAACCATCGCGGTTTACGTCTATGCAGAAGCCGGGCTGGGGCGGAGTCGCCGGCCCCATGCCTTGGGGAGCGGACATGGCATCCTTGCCCAACCTGCCGATCGTCGCGCGTGCGCCGGGGGCGCCGCCCGCGCGCACCAGCCGACGCAGTCCCGTCCTGCCGAGCTGGATGACCGAGGGCGGCGAGGGCGATGCGCCCGCCGACGGCCGCCAGCGCTACCGCACCGTCTGGATTTCCGACGTGCATCTCGGCACCGCCGGCTGCAACGCCGAGATGCTGCTCGAATTCCTCAAGTCGATGGAATGCGAGACGCTGTATCTGGTGGGCGACATCATCGATGGCTGGCAGCTGCGCAAGGGCTGGTTCTGGCCCGCCGCGCACAATGATGTGGTGCGCTGCGTCCTGAAAATGGCCAAGCACGGCACGCGCGTCGTCTATGTGCCCGGCAATCACGATGAAGTGCTGCGCGATTTCATCGGCCTGCATTTCGGCGACGTCGAGCTTGTGCCCGAGGACATCCACGTCACCGCCGATGGGCGCCGGCTGCTGGTGCTGCATGGCGACCAGTTCGACAGCGTGGTTCTCTATGCGCGCTGGCTCGCCTTTCTGGGTGACTCCGCCTACACGCTGCTCCTCAAGAGCAATGGCGCGGTCAACTGGGTGCGCCGCCGGCTGGGCCTGCCCTATTGGTCGCTCGCGGCGCATATGAAGAAGCGCGTGAAGAACGCGGTCCAGTTCATCTCGCGCTATGAGGAAGTCGTCGCCCAGGCCGCCGCCGAACGGCGGGTGGACGGCGTGGTGTGCGGGCACATCCATTCCGCCGAGATCCGCCAGTTCGGGGACGTCACCTATTATAATGACGGCGACTGGGTGGAGAGCTGCACCGCGCTGGTCGAAGAGGCCGATGGCCGCATGATGATCGTCGACTGGGCGGAGGAGCGCCGCAAGGAGGCGCTGACGCACCGGTCCACGCCGCGCATCGTGGCACAGGGCGAATTCGCCCCGGCGTGAGGATCGCGCTGATCAGCGATGCCTGGGCGCCCCAGGTCAATGGCGTTGTGCGTACCCTCACCACCACGGTGGCGCAGTTGCGGGCCCGCGGCATGGCCGTGGAGACCATCACCCCGGACCAGTTTCCCGGCGTGCCCTGTCCGACCTATCCGGAGATCCGGCTCGCCATCCGGCCGGGCCGCGCGCTGGCCGAGCGGCTTGCCGGCTTCCGCCCCGATGCCGTGCACATCGCCACCGAAGGCCCGCTCGGCTGGGCGGCGCGGCGCTGGTGCCTGTTGCACGACCAACCCTTCACCACCAGCTTCCATACGCGCTTTCCCGATTATCTGGCCTTGCGGACGCGCCTGCCGAGCGACTGGTTCTGGCCGCCGGTGCGCCGCTTCCACGCGCCCGCCGAGCGCGTCTTCGTCGCCAGCGCGGCGCTGGCGGAGGAGCTGGCTAAGCGCGGCCTGAGCCGCACGCATCGCTGGTCGCGCGGGGTGGACAATAGCGTGTTCAGCCCGGACGGTCCCTGGCCGGAGGGGCTGGCGGATCTGCCCCGGCCGCTGCTCCTCTATGTCGGGCGCGTCGCGGTGGAGAAGAATATCGCCGCCTTTCTGGCGCTGGATCGCCCGGGGACGAAGATCGTGGTGGGGGACGGGCCGGCGCGCCCGACGCTGGCGCAGCGTTTTCCCGAGGCGCGCTTCATGGGGGCGCTGCGCGGCGCGGCGCTGGCCGCCATGTACCGCGCCGCGGACCTGCTCGTCTTCCCCAGCCTTACCGATACGTTCGGGCTGGTGATGGCCGAAGCCATGGCCTGTGGCACGCCGGTTGCCGCCTTTCCCGTCGCCGGCCCGCTGGAAGTGGTTGACCCCGGCGTGACCGGCATCCTCCACGCCGATCTCGACCAAGCGATCGAGCAGGCGCTCCAACTGGACCGCAGCGCCGTAGCACACGCCGCCAAGCGCTTCGACTGGGTACGCTGCACCGATCAGTTCGTCGCCGGCTTGGCGGTTCGATCCGAGGTGTCGGGTATGGCGCAAGGAAATCACGTGCGACGTGCCTGAGCCAAAATAATATTGCATTCCCATGACGCGCGGCTATTCTCCGGCTCGGAGGGGATGACCCCGGGGCGGAACCGTCTGGGAGTTGTCGATGGAACAAATCGCCGCGCCATGCCGGTCCGACCCGGCGCCCTGCCGCCGCACCGGCCTGTTCATCGCCAAGGCCGGGGCCTTCGCGCTGCACGATGCCGCCGGCCGCGATCTCTGGCTGGAACTGGATCCGGTGCCGCTGCACCTGATGGACCAGCAGGTCGAGATTACCGGCGATCTTTATGGGGCGGATCATGTCTGGGTGCGCGCCATCGGCCCCTGCGGCTGATCGTCCGCGCGCGCCTGGGCCGACGCGGCCGTGCGGCCCGCCACAGTCAACGCGCGCATAGCCGGGGGCCGTCGGGCTAAGGGGCGCCCCGATGTCCATCGCATGCTTACGCGCCGCCGGCCCCGAGCCGCCGTCCCGCCGCGCGCAGTGCCGGCGATTCACCAACCATCTCCTGGAGATGGCGCTTGACGAGGCCGCGGATGCGGGAGAGTCTCCAAAAAACGCTGCACAGAAAAGGGGAGGTGAATGGCGCGGGCGGACTCGGCTTTGGTTTCGAGACCGCCGGGCGCGCCGGTGCGTGCGCCCGCGACCGCTCGCCGGCGGGGGCCGCCCGCGCCTCGCCCGGCGGCGTGACGCCGGACACCGCGCGCGCCGCCGCCGATGTGCAACCGCTACCGCATGGGCGCCAAGGAAGCCGAGCTGCTGTCGCGCTACGGCATCATCAGCCCCTATCCCGTTGACGAAAGCTATCCGCCCGACGAGCTTTTCCCGAAAAAACGCGCCTTCGTCGTGCGCGCCGAGCAGGGCGCGCGCCGGCTGGACGCGATGCGCTGGGGCTTTCCGCACATGGTGACGGGCGCTTCGGGCAAGCGGATCGAGAAGCCCGTCACCAATGTCCGCAACTATGCCTCGCCCTTCTGGCGATCGGCGTTGCAGAACCCGGCGCGGCGCTGCCTCGTGCCCTTCACCAGCTTCAGCGAATATGGCCCCGGTCCGGTCGGCCAACGCCCGCTCCACTGGTTCAGCGTGCCGTCGCGGCCGATCGTCAGCTTCGCGGGGGTGTGGCGGCCGGCGGAAGGCGGCGCGGTCTTCGCCTTCCTCACCACCGAGCCCAACAGCCTGGTCGCGCCCATCCACCCCAAGGCGATGCCGGTGCTGCTCCACGACGAGGACGAGGCGCGCTGGCTCAGCGCCCCGCTCGAGGAGGCGCTGACGCTCGCCGCGCCCTTCCCGGCGCAGCTGATGGCGCTGGCCTGATCGGCCCCGATCCCGGCTTACGGCGTCCGCGCGCCGTCGCTTAGTGGAAGAAGAAGTCGGCGCTGGTGAGCGCGGCCTCCGAAATGCCCCTGAGCAGGATGGTGTCGTGCGGGCTGAGCGTGATCAGCGTATCGCCACCGGCGGCGGCGATATGGCCCTGGAGCGCTTCCGGGCTGGTGATGCCTGCCGCGCGCAGATCCAGCACATCATGGTTCGGCGCATCGCCGGCCAGAAATCCCGCGATCGTCACCTTGCCGAGCGTCTCGCCGAAGACGAAGGTGCCGGCGCCGAGCGGCGAGCCGACGACCAGCGTGTCGGGATTGATCGCCTTGGTGACGCCGGCGGCATAGATGGTGACGCGGTCGGACTCGGGGGTGATGAACTCGCGGTCCGTCACCATGTCGCCCGACCAATGTTCGATCATGCGACGCGGAGGCGTGTCGTTGAGGCCGTCCCATTGGGTGGTGATGACGGTCTTGCCCTGCGTGTCGCCGACGATCGAGACGATCGGCCGGCCGAACGCGTCGCTCTGGTCGACGGTGAAGCCGCCCTGATGATCGTGCGTCTCGGTGAACACGGCGCCGCTCGCGGCGCGGCGGACCTGGCCGGTGACGAAGCCGGTCGCGTCATAGGTGACGGTCTTCTCGTTGCCGGCGCCGTCATAATCGTCGATCGTGCGGCTGCCATCGGCGAAGAAGCTCTGCTCCTCGAACACATAGCCATGGCCGGGCTGATAGAGATCGCGGACGTGCGATCCGGTGACGCTGTTGCGCACATCCTCGCTGATCAGCGTGCCCGCCGCGTCATAGCTGTCGATGATGCTTTGCGCGCCGTCGCTGCGATACAGGATATGCGATCCGTCCGGCGCATAGCTCTCGGTGCGGTCGGCGCTCTGATCGAGGATCAGCGTGCCGTTCGCGGCATAGCGCTGCATCGAGACGAGATGGCCGCTCGCGTCGTAGGACGAGACCTGGTGGACATAGGCCTGGCCGGTGATGCCGTACAGATCGTCGGAGATCGAGCCGTCCGGGTGCCGCACCAGCGTCTCCAGGTCGTGGCCCGAGGCATCGTAGCGCGTGGTGGTGACGGTGCCGTCGAAATCGGCGAAGCGCTGGCTCTCCAGCCGGCCCTCCGCGTCGTAGACGAACTCGAAATGCTGGGTGCCGGTGGGATCGTCGGTCGGAAAATCGGGGTTGGGCGGCGAATAGGCGCGATCGAACCGGACGATGACGCTGTCGTCGGGGCCGACGCTGAGCACGGGCTGGCTTTGCAGCAAGGAGGGCAGCGGCGTGCCCCCATCCGTCTCGAAATAGGCGACCTCCGTCTGGACGATCCCGCCATGCGGAGTGCCGATGATCAGCGTGGAATCGCTGATCGACACATCGGGAGCGATATCGCTCCGGATGTCGGTCGCGAGGATGGCGAAGCCGCCATTGTCGAGCAGCTGCCGCTGCTGGATGACATTGTCGTAGAAGGTATAGGGGCCGAGAATGCCGAGCTGGCCGCCGGTGGCGCCATTGCTGTCATAGTGGCGCACGACCGTGGTCACGACGTCGAACGGGCTGAAGGGATCGCGCGAATCATAGGAGACGACGAAGCCGCCATCCTTGAGGATCGTCACCTGACCGACATTGCCGTCATTGTCGGTATAGCCCGGATCGCTCACCAGGATCGGCGCGCCGATGGCATTGCCCTGCGCATCGAGCCGCTGGCCATAGAGCAGATAAGTGCCGTCGTCGGGCTGGTAGATGGTGTAGAGATCGAGCGAGGCGAGGCTTGGCATCGACGCTGCAGGCATGACGATCTCCCGATAAACCGCCGATTCGTAATCGTCCGATCGTCGGCTACATCTAGGTAACACCTTGGCTGTGCTTGGGAAAGACTTGGGAATGGTGGCGCCGCCCCGTGTCTTGCGGGCGATGTCCTTGGCGAACAGTTGCAAGCGACCACGCTTGTGCCTCCTCGCTGTCGCCCCGGACGGGTGCGGTGGCCGCCGGGCGCGCGGCCGGCTTTTCGCGCCCGCCCGCCCGATCTGGCACGCCCCGCCGACGCGCCGGATGCGGGAACCCGCCGCGCCTTCTAGCCTTTGAAAAAAGACAGGAGAGGCTGGATGCGGACCATAGCGGATATCGACCAGGAGGCGCGGGCCATGGCCTGTGCGCTACGCGGGGAGCCGGCAGCCTCCGCTACCGCGCTCGCCTTCGCCATGGCGGGCCGCCGCGCGGGGCGCCAGGATCTGTGGCAGGCCGGCGTCGCCGCCGCCGTGCTGCTGTGCGCCTCCGCCCCGGACGCCTAGCGCGAAGCGCATCGACCCGGGCGCGGGCGTGTTTCCTCGAGGCGATGAGGCGAAGGCGCGCGGACGAGCGCCGACGGTTCATCGATGACAGCGCCCGCTTCGATGAGCCCCGCTATCGCCTCTATGGCCTGATCGACGGGGTGGCCCATTGCCTCGCCGCCGTCGATCGCAACGGCCGGGTTCGCGCGATCAGCCTCCGCCGAGCGCACGCCAGGGAGATGCGCCGCTATGGCCTCTGAGAAGCCCCCCGTCTTCGACGACGACAACCCCGAGTGGACCGAGGAGGATTTCGCCCGCTCGCGGCCCGCCGCCGAGCTGCCCGAGCCTATTCTCGCCGCTTTCCCAAAGACGGCCAAGCCGATCGGCCGGCCGCCGGGCTCCGACAAGGAGCGGATCACGATCCGCATCGACAAGGACACGCTCGCCCGCTTCCGGGCAACGGGGCCGGGCTGGCAGGGACGCATCAACGCGGCGCTGAGAAAAATATCGGTGTAGAGCCATCGGAGGAAGGTCCGCCCTCTTGGCGCCCAGCCCTGATGATCTGATCCCCGGAAGCGTGCTCATCGGCCCGACAGGACCTTCCGCACACCCCTTCCCAACTGGAAACGCCCCGGCGCGGTGAATGGTGGAAGGGGCTGGATTCGAACCAGCGTACGTCAGAGACGGGCAGATTTACAGTCTGCTGCCTTTAACCACTCGGCCACCCTTCCAGCGTCGCGCGCCGGGGCGAGGCGGCTCTGTGGCGAAAGAGGTCTTGCCTGTCAACGCGGCAACGTAGAAAAGCGCGCGGATCATGCGCAAAGGCCATCGCCCCTCCGTCTCCGCCTCCGGTCGTGTCCGTCTCTGGGGACGCCACGCCGTGACGGCGGCACTCGCCAACCCCGAACGGACGCTCCGCAAGCTCTGGGCCACGCGCGAGGCGGCCGCCGCGCTCGCGCTCGCGCCCTCGCTGCTGCCGGTCAGCTACGCCGATGTCGCCGATCTCGGCCGGCTGGTGCCGCCCGACGCGCCGCACCAGGGGCTGGTGCTGGAGGTGGATCCGCTGCCCGATCGCTGGCTCGCCGATCTGTTCGAGACGGCGGCGGACCCGGCCGATCGGCGGCCGATCGTCGTGCTCGATCAGGTCACCGATCCGCACAATGTCGGCGCGGTGCTGCGCTCGGCGGCGGCGTTCGACGGGCTCGGCATCGTCACCCAGGATCGCCACGCGCCGCCGGAATCGGGCGCGCTCGCCCGCGCCGCCTCGGGCGCGCTGGAGAATGTGCCCTGGATCCGGGTGGTGAACCTCGCCCGCGCGCTCGATGAGATGGCGGAGGCCGGCTATTGGCGCATCGGCCTGACCGGCCATGCCAAGGCCATGCTGGGCGAGGCGATGGTGCCGGGCAAGCAGGCGCTCGTGCTGGGCGCCGAAGGCGAGGGGATGCGCCAGAATACCGAGGCGCATTGCGACATCCTCGCCAAGCTGCCGATCAGCCCGCGCGTGGAGAGCCTGAACATCTCCAACGCCGCGGCGATCGCGCTGTACGCGACGGCGACCCGGCCGGCGCCGCCGCGCGACTGATCATTCCTCCGGCGCGATCGTCACGCGCATCCCGTCGAGACTCTCGTCGAAGGGCAGCTGGCAGGAGAGGCGGCTGGCGGCGGTGCGGTGATCGGAACTGTCGAGCAGATCGCTCTCGTCCGCGCTGATCGGCGGCAGCCGGTCGGCATAGGCTTCGTCGACATAGACATGGCAGGTGGCGCAGGAACAGCAGCCGCCGCACAGGGCGAGCAGCTCGTCGATGCCGTGATCGCGGATCACCTCCATCACGCTCAGCCCGGTCTGGCCGTCGACACTGCTCTCCTCGCCTTCGCGGGTGACGATGATAAGCTTCGGCATGACTATCCTTTGGATGACGTTCCGGTCGCCCGGGGCTATGCGGAAAGCGCGCGCGGCGCACAAGCGGGGAACGTGGAGCGGCATGGGGCTGAGCATCGAACAGCTGGAAGCGGCCATGGCGGAGCTGGCGGCGCGCGAGCCCGGCATCGCCGCGCGGGTCGCGGCGATCGGCGTGCCGCCGCCCCGCATCCAGGCGCGCGGCTATGGCACCTTGTTGCGCACCATCATCGGCCAGCAGGTGAGCGTCGCCTCGGCGCGCGCGGTGCATGGCCGGCTGGCGGCGGCGCTGGGCAGTGTGGACGATCCGCGCGCGCTGCTCGCCGCCTCGGACGAGACGCTGCGCGCCGCCGGGCTGTCGCGGCAGAAGGCGGGCTATGCGCGCAGCCTGGCCGGACTGGTGGCGGAGGGCACGCTGGATCTCGCCGCGCTCCCCGAGGAGGATGAGGCGGCGATCGCGGCGCTGACGCGGATCAAGGGGATCGGGCGCTGGTCGGCCGAAATCTATCTGCTCTTCGCCGAGGGGCGGCCGGACATCTGGCCGGCGGGCGATCTCGCCGTGCAGATCGAGACGGGCCGGCTTCTGGGCCTGGCCGAGCGCCCGAGCGAGAAGGCCGTGCGCGCGCTCGCCGAAGCCTGGCGGCCGCACCGGGGCGCCGCCGCCATCTTCGCCTGGCACAGCTATATGACGAGTGCCGCGCGCGCCGCGCTGCCGATCTGAGCGCGGCCGTCAAAGCGCGGCGGTGAGCACCGCGCGGACGCCGCTATGGCCGGGATCGATGCTCAGCTCGCCATGCAGGCTCTTGGCCATGGCGCCGATGACGCGCGTGCCGATGCCGGTGCCGCGCGGCGTCGCGCCCGGCGCCATGCCGCAGCCATCATCCTCCACCACGAGGCGGAAATGCGCCTCGCCCTCGCGCAGCAGCGCGATCCGCACCTCGCCGCCGCTGCCGCCCGCATAGGCATATTTGCAGGCATTGCTGACAAGCTCGTTGACGATAACCCCGAGCGACACGGCGCGATCGGTGGTCATGCGGATCGGATCGCTCGCCAGCTTCAGCTGGCGCGGCGCGCTTGGCGTCGACCAGGTCTGTTCCAGCTCCTCCACCAGCGCGTGGAGATAATCGTCCATCGCCACCATATCGAGCGCGCTGCCCGTGTAGAGCCGGCGATGCACCTTGGCGATCGCCTCGATCCGGCGCTGGGTATCGGTCAGCGCCTCCTTGGCGGCCTGATCGGTGAGCGCGGCCGATTGCAGATGGACGAAGGCCGAGACCAGCTGCAGCGAATTGGCGACGCGGTGATTCACTTCCCGGAGCAGCGTCTCGAGCCGCGCATTGCTCTCGCGCAGCTCGGCCTCGGCCACCGCCTTGGCGAGGGACAGAGCGCGCCGGTCGATCGCCTGGCTGAGCGCGGTGTCGAGCAGGTCGAAGAAATCCTCGCCCAGCGTCTTCACCACATAATCGTCGGCGCCCGCCTTGAGCGCGGCGACCGCGACACGGCTCTCCTCCGAGCCGGTGACATAGACGACGGGGGCGGGCTCCGGCTGGGCGCGCAGCGCCTCCAGCGTCGCAACGCCGTCCATGCCCGGCATGTAATGATCGACCGTGATCGCGTCGTACCGCTCGGCCGCCGCCATCGCGACGCCGGTGGCGCCGTCGGTGGCGATGTCGACCCGATAGCCGCGCCGCGCCAGGCTGCGCGTCGCCAGCCGGCACAGGCCGGCGTCATCGTCGATATAGAGGATCCGCCGTTCGGCGCTCATGCCTCGGGCTCGACCTCCGGCACCTGGATGACCGACAGGAACAGGCCGAGCTGGCGGATCGCCACGGCGAAATTCTCGTAGTCCACCGGCTTGGTGATGTAGACATTGGCGCCGAGATCGTAGCAGCGCTGGATCTCGACCTTGTCGTCGGTGGTGGTGAGGACGATCACCGGCGTGCGCTTGAGCGGATTGCCCTCGGCCTTGATGCGCGCGAGAATATCGGTGCCCGACATGTCGGGCAGGTTGAGATCGAGCAGCACCAGCGCCGGACCGTTGAGCGCGGGGCCGTCGGGCGCGGTGTAGAGATAGTCGAGCGCGCTGGTGCCATCGGTGAAGTGACGGATGCCGTTGGAGATGCCGGCGCGCCGGATATTCTTCTCGATGAGGCGGGCATGGCCTTCATCGTCCTCAATCATGACGATGTTGACCGGCTGTTGGGCGTTCACAAGCGTTATCCTTGACTGGAGAGAGGGGTGGCGGGGAGCGACAGGGTGAAGGTCGCGCCCTCGCCGAGCGCGCTCTGGCATTCCACAAGCCCGCCCATGCGGTAGGCGAGCGCGCGGACATGGGCGAGGCCGATGCCTTCGCCCGGCTGGTCCTGCGTGCCCGAGCGGCGGAACAGATCGAAGATGCGGTCGTGATCGCGCGGATCGATGCCGCGGCCATTATCGGCCACCTTGACGTCGATCCGGCCACGATGCGTCTCGGCCGAGAGGATGATGCGGCCGGGGCGGCCGGGCTTCAGATATTTGACGGCATTCTCGACGAGGTTGGACAGCATCTGCTCCACCGCCAGCCGGTCCGCGACCAGGCTCGGCATCGGCCGCACCACCTCGATCGTGGCGCCGATCGCTTCCAGCCGGTGCGCAAGCGAGGCGACGATGCCATCGGCGAGCGTGCCGAGATCGATCGTCTCGGGCGCGAGCACGCGCTTGCCCTCGCGCGAGAGCTTGAGAATGGCGTTGATCAGCCGGTCCATCTTCTGGGTGGAGCTGCGGATGAAGCGGATCGATTCGGGCAGATCCTCGCGCGCGGCCAGCCTTGCCTCCTCGCTGAGGATGGCGGGCGCCTCCGCCTCGGCGGCGTCCACCAGCGCCGCCAGCGGCTTGGTGGCGGCCTCCAGCTCGCCCGTGAAGCCCATCACATTGACGAGCGGCGAGCGCAGATCATGGCTGACGATATAGGCGAAGCGCTGGATCTCCTCGTTGGCGCGGGTGAGATCGCGCGTGCGTTCCTCCACCCGATCCTCGAGCTCGTCGTTCAGCTCCTCCACGCGCAGCCGCGCCTTGATCAGCCCGCTGGTATAGTTGCGCAGCGTGACGATGGAGAAGACGGCCACCACCACCAGCAGCACGGCCGCCACGCCCAGCGCGACGAACAGGATGGTGACGCTGCGCCGCTGCTCGGCGACACGGCGGTGAAGCAGCTGCTCCTCGATGAAGAGCATCTGCGCGGTCACCTGTCGCAGCGCGGCCAGCACGTCGCGGCTGCCATCCTCGTCGAAGCGCGCGCGCGCCGCCAGCGGATCGCGCAGCGCGAGCGCGAGCGAGGCCTGCATCATCTGGTCATGCTGGCGGATCAGCCGGCCCAGCTCTGCGCTGTTGGTCTGCTGCGCGGGATTGTCGACCGTCAGCCGCTCCACCTCCACCACCAGCCGCGGCAGCAGCCCCGCCGCCTGATCGTACAGCTGGCGGCGCGAGGGGGTGGAATCGAGCAGGAAGCCGCGCCGCGCCGCCTCCTTGCGCTCCACCGCCGTGCGCAGCGCGGAGATTCGCTGCTGGACGCGGTAGGTATGTTCCACCCAGCGGGCATGATCCTGCGCCTGGAGCACCGACCAGGCGGCCACGCCGGCGGCCACGAACAGCGCCAGAAAGCCGAGCAGCGCGCAGGTCAGAACCAGGCGCGAAACGCGGCGTTCGCTGCGGGCGGTTTCTTGAAGCGCGGTCAGCATTGCTGGTCGCGTAGCAAATTCATACCGCAGCGCAACGCCTTGCGTGGAGTTTCACCGGCAACCCCTTTATTTCCGCGCGCCATGCGACCATAGGCCCGCCAAAGCGCCGGGGTGCGCGCGAGGGCATTTGAGACATGGGTCCTGCGACGATGGACGCGACTGCGGGCCTGACCGGCGATCTCGGCGAGAGCCATGATCATGGCCAGGGCCAGAAGCTCAGCACCTTGGCGATCGGCGCGATCGGGGTGGTGTTCGGCGATATCGGCACGTCCCCGCTCTACTCGCTGAAGCTGAGCTTCGCCGGTCCGCACCCGCTGGCGCTGGACCGGCCGCACATCTTCGGCGTCCTCAGCCTGATCTTCTGGACGATGATGATCGTCGTGACGCTAAAATATGTGTTCGTCACGATGCGCGCCGACAATCAGGGCGAGGGCGGCAGCCTCGCCTTGCTGGCGCTGATCGTGCGCAACACGCCGGGCAAGCGCTGGACCAGCGGCATCATCCTGCTGGGCGTGCTGGCGACCGCGCTTTTCTATGGCGACGCCATCATCACGCCGGCCATCTCGGTCCTGTCGGCGGTCGAGGGGCTGGAGGTGGCGAGCCCCAGCTTCGCGCCCTTCGTGCTGCCGCTCTCGATGGTGATCCTGCTCGGCCTGTTCCTCATCCAGTCGCGCGGCACGGCGCGGGTCGGGCGGGTCTTCGGCCCCGTCATGCTCGTCTATTTCTTCGTGCTGGCGCTGCTCGGCGGCATCAACATCGCGCAGGATCCGAGCGTGCTGCTCGCGCTCAACCCGGTCTGGGCGGCGCGCTTCTTCCTCGCCGATCCGGTGCTGGCCTTTCTCGCGCTGGGCTCGGTAGTGCTGGCGGTGACGGGGGCCGAGGCGCTGTACGCCGATATGGGCCATTTCGGCCGCCGCGCCATCACTTTGTCCTGGCTGTGGGTGGCCTTTCCCTGCCTGATGCTCAACTATCTCGGCCAGTCGGCGCTGCTGCTCGACAATCCCGCCGCGATCGACAGCCCCTTCTACCGCATGGCGCCCGATTGGGCGCGACTGCCGATGGTGCTGCTCGCCACCTGCGCCACCATCATCGCCAGCCAGGCGGTGATCTCGGGCGCCTTTTCGGTGACGCAGCAGGCGGTGCAGCTGGGCTTTCTGCCGCGCCTGAAGATTACCCACACCAGCGCCGAGGCCGCCGGGCAGATCTTCATCCCGCTGGTCAATTGGGCGCTTCTCGGCTTCGTGCTGCTGCTCGTGCTCGGCTTCCGCAGCTCGGACAGCCTCGCCTCGGCCTATGGCATCGCGGTGACGGGCACGATGTTCATCACCTCGTGCATGCTGGGCGTGCTCGTCACCCAGGTCTGGCATTGGCGGCGGACGCTGGCGGCGCCGGTGATCGGCGCCTTCCTGCTCGTAGACGGCGCCTATTTCGCCTCCAACGTCACCAAGATCCCCGATGGCGGCTGGTTTCCGCTGCTGGTCGGGCTCAGCGCCTTCACCGGGCTGACGACCTGGGCCGATGGCCGCCGCATCCTGCGCGCGCGGCTGGCGGAAAGCTCGATGCCGCTCGAGACCTTCATCGGCTCGGCGACGCGCGCGGTGAAGCGGGTGCCGGGCACCGCCGTGTTCCTCAGCGCCTCGACCGAGGGCGCGCCCCCGGCGCTGCTGCACAATCTGAAGCACAACAAGGTGCTGCATGAGCGGGTGGTGATTCTGACGGTGAAGATCGTGGGTCAGCCCGTGGTCCAGGAGGAGCGCCGCGTCATGCCGGAGGATCTCGGCTCCGGCTTCCACCGGATCGTGCTGCGCTACGGCTTCATGCAGGATATCGACGTGCCCGCCGCGCTCGCCCGCAGCGGCGCCTGCGGCGCGCCGTTCAAGCTGATGGAGACGACCTTCTTCCTCGGCCGCCAGACGCTGATCCCGTCGGACCGGCCGGGCATGGCGATCTGGCGCGAGAAGCTTTTCGCCTGGATGGTGCGCAACGCCGAAAGCGCGATGGAATTCTTCAAGCTGCCGCCCAACCGCGTGGTCGAACTCGGCAGCCAGTTAGAAATCTGACCGCGCGACACATGATGTCGAAGCCGTAACACCTTCGCGCTTGCCAGCGCGGCGGGGCTGGTGTTCGGAACGCGCATGTCGCGCCGCCTTTTCCTGTTGCTGCCGCTCGCCCTCGCCGGGTGCGATCTTGCGCCCCACTATCGGCGGCCCGCGCCGATGATCCCCAGCCAATTCTCGCAAGGCCCCGCTTATCCGGCGCTGGGAGCGGGGGGCGATGTCGCGGCGATCGGCTGGCGCCGCTTCTTCACCGATCCGCGCCTCGCCACGGTGATCGGCATGAGCCTGGCGCATAATCAGGATATCCAGCTCGCGCTCGCCACCATCGCCCAGGCGCGCGCGCAATACCGCATCCAGCGCGCGGACCTGTTTCCCACGCTCGGCGTCGCAGCCAGCGCCAGCGGGCGCCGCACCGCCAGCAACGGCGCCAGCGCGGGGATCAGCGGCAGCGGGCTGACCGGATCGACCGGCACCGCAGGCACCGGCGTCACCACCGGCACGACCGGCACGGGCACGAGCACGGGAACGGGAACGGGCGGCACCAGCGGCAGCGGCAGCCTGATCGGCGCGACCACCGGCACCGCCGCCGGGCGGACGATCGAGACCTATGGGCTGACCGCCACCATCGCCTCCTGGGAGATCGATCTGTTCGGCCGTATCCGCAATCTCTCGCGGGCCGCGCTCGACCAATATCTCGCCACCCGCGCCGCGCGCGATGCCACGCAGATCAGCCTGATCGCCGAAGTCGCCACCGCCTGGCTGACCCTGGCCTCGGACCAGGACCAGCTGCGGCTCAGCCGGGAAACGCGCGCCGCCTATGCCGAATCGCTGCGCATCACGCGCGCCCAGTTCACCCGCGGCGTGGTGTCCGAACTGGACGTGCGGCAGGCGGACACGGCCTTCCAGTCGGCGCGCGCGGATGTCGCGCAGCGCACCAGCCAGATCGCGCAGGATCAGAATGCGCTCAACCTGCTCGCCGGCACCACCGTGCCCGCCGCGCTGCTGCCCGCCGCTTTGGGCGAGGCGCAGCCGACGCTCGCCGATCTGCCCGCCGGCCTCGATTCGGGCGTGCTGCTCAACCGCCCCGACGTGATCCAGGCGGAGGATCAGCTGCGCGCCGAAAATGCCAATATCGGCGCGGCGCGCGCCGCCTTCTTCCCCAGCATCTCGCTCACCGCCGCCGCCGGCACCGCCTCGGGCGGGCTGGCGGGCCTGTTCGCCGGCGGCAGCTGGTCTTGGAATGCGAGCGGCAGCGTCGTCCAGACGCTGTTCGATTTCGGCCGCCGCCGCGCCGAGCTGCGCTATGCCGAGGCCAGCCGCGACGCGGCGGTGGCGCGCTACCGCCAGGCGGTGCAGACCGCGTTCCGCGACGTTTCCGACGCGCTCGCGGTGCGCGGCACCATCGCCGAGCAGATCGCGGCGCAGGGCGCGCGCGTCGTATCGGCGCGCCGGGCGGCGCTGCTCTCCGACGCGCGCTACCGGGCCGGGATCGATCCCTATCTGACCGCGCTCGACACGCAGCGCACCGCCTATGCGGCGGAGCAGACGCTGGCGAGCACGCGGCTCGCGCGCGCGACCAACCTCGTCACCCTCTACACCGCGCTGGGCGGCGGGCTGCGTCCGGATGACGGCGCGGCCGATACCGGCTCAGCGCCCGCACCCGCTCCGCGCGCGCCGGGCGCTCAATAGGCCATTTCGTCGTAGATGCGGCGGATGTCGCCGCCCCAGGGGCCGTTGAAGCGCTCCAGCAGCAGATCGGCCGAGGTCCGGCCGCTGGCGACGATGTCGCGCAGCTCGGCGAGATAGCCGGTCTCGTCATCGCCCGCCGCGTTGAGGCGGCGGCGCGCGGCGAGGCCGTCATGCGCGATGGCGAGGATGCGGCGGCCCAGCTCCTGGAAGGTGCGGCCGCGCGGCCCCTGCGTGCGCAGGCCGAGCCGCGGCACCTGCGCGCGGATGCGGTGGTGATCCTCGATCGTCCAATGCTTCACCTCGTCCCAGGCGGCATCGAGCGCGTTGGGATCATAGAGCAGCCCCACCCAGAAGGCCGGCAGCGCGCAGATGCGGCCCCAAGGACCGCCATCGGCGCCGCGCATCTCGAGAAAGCTTTTCAGCCGCACCTCGGGAAAGGCGGTGGAGAGGTGATCGGTCCAGTCCGCCATGGTCGGCTTCTCGCCCGGCAGCACGGACAGGCGGCCATCGAGGAAATCGCGGAAGGAGAGGCCGGCGGCGTCGATGTAGCGGCCGTCGCGATAGACGAAGTACATCGGCACATCGAGCATATACTCGGCGTAGCGCTCATAGCCGAAGCCGTCCTCGAAGACGAAGGGCAGCATGCCGGTACGCTTGGGATCGGTATCGGTCCAGATGTGCGAGCGGTAGGAGAGGAAGCCGTTGGGCCGGCCTTCGGTGAAGGGCGAATTGGCGAACAGAGCGGTGGCGAGCGGCTGCAGCGCGAGGCTGACGCGGAACTTCTTCACCATGTCCGCCTCGCTGCCATAATCCAGATTGGTCTGGATGGTGCAGGTGCGGAGCATCATGTCGAGGCCGAGTTCGCCGACGCGCGGCATGTGGCGCAGCATGATCGCGTAGCGGCCCTTGGGCATGATCGGCAGATCGGCGCGGCTTTTGTCGGGCCAGAAGCCCATGCCGAGGAAGCCCAGGCCGAGCGCATCGCCAATCTCCTTCACCTGGCGGAGATGGCGTCCGGTTTCGGCGCAGGTTTGGTGGAGATTGTCGAGCGGCGCGCCCGACAGCTCGAACTGGCCGGCGGGCTCAAGGCTGATGCCGCCATCGGCGCCGGACAGCGCGATGATATGGCCATTCTCATAGACCGGTTCCCAGCCGAACTTGGTGAGGCCGATCAGCAGCGCATGAATGCCGCCCGGCTCGTCATAGCTGGGCGCGCGGTGGGAGTCGCGGAAGAAGACGAATTTCTCATGCTCGGTTCCGATCCGCCAGCGATCGGCCGGCTTCTCCCCCCGCGCGAACAGGGTGAGCAGATCGTCGCGGTGCTCGATGACGGGATCGGCGTCGGCGGTGGCGGTGCGGGTCGACATGCGCCGCGCCCTAGCTGCTACCGAGCGGTATGGAAAGCGCGATCAGCGCCAGTCGCCGGCGGCGGCCATCCACAGGCTGACGGCGGCGAGCGCGGCGGTTTCCGCGCGCAGGATGCGCGGCCCGAGCGACAGGCCGATCGCGCCCGGCACCGCGCGGATCGCGGCGCGCTCCTCGGGATCGAAGCCGCCTTCCGGGCCGATCAGGATCGCCGCCGGCCCCGGCGCGATCGCCCCGGCGAAGGCGTCGCCGCCGGTCTCGTCGGCGAAATACAGGGCGCGCCCCTCCGGCCACTGCGCCAGCAGCGTGGCGAGCTTCACCGGCTCGGCCAGCGCCGGTAGGGCGGTGCGCCCGCATTGCTCGGCCGCCTCGATCATATGCGCGCGCAGCCGCTCGGGGTTGAGCCGCTCGATCACGGTGCGCCGGGTCAGCACCGGCACGAGCCGGGCGACGCCCAGCTCGCACGCCTTCTCGGCCAGCCAGTCGATCCGCTGGCGCTTGATCGGCGCGGCGAGCAGCCAGAGATCGGGCACGGGCTCGCGCGGGGCGAGCTGGCCGGTGACATGGAGCCGCGCCGCCTTGCGGCTGCCCTCGCCCAGCTCGGCCGCCCATTCCCCGCTGCGATCGTCGAAGCAGCGCACGATCGCGCCCGGCTTCAGCCGCAGCACGGTGACGAGATAATTGGTGGCGGCGGCATCGAGCGTGAGGTCGCTGCCGGCGGCGAGCGGCTGGTCGACGAACAGGCGCGGCGCGCTCGCCGGCGGCCAGGCGGGGGTGGCGGGCATGGCCGCAGCCATAAGGCCTTGGCGGCGGCCTTGGGAAGATCGGATCGGCGCCTTGTCCGGCCCCGGCTCGGCAAAAGGGGCGCCGGATGCACCGGCGCCCCCTCTGTCCGTCCGCGAGGCCGGCCGCATCAGCTGGTCGGGCCCCCCGCCGGCATCGGCGCGGGCGCAGGCATCGGCGCGCCGCCGGGCGCGGCGCGGCGCTGGCGCTGCTGTTCCGGCGTCACGGTGATGCGGATGTCCTGGCCCGAATTGCCCGGGAAGCCGGTGAACATCGCGTCGATCAGATTGGGCACCAGCACCGTCAGATTGTCGGTGGTGGAATGGGCGCGCGCCCGGCCCTCGAACAGCTTCACGCCGTCGGTGCGGGTGATGTGCATGGCGAGATAGCTGGAATAGATGGTGTAGCTCTCCACGTCCGGGCAGCCGAAGCCGCCCCAGCCATAGCGCCAGCCGGGTCCGCCCCAGCCGCCCCAGCCACGGCCCCAGCCGCCGAAGCCACCGCCCCAGCCGCCCCAGCCGCCGCCCCAACCACCCCAGCCGCCACCCCAGCCGCCGCAATCGAAGCCGGGCGTGGTGGTGACTTTCTGCTGGCCGCGATCGACGCCATAATCGAGCTGGACGACCATGTCGGCCGGCCCCGCGCCTTCGATCGGGCGGTAGCCGAACTGCGCGAGATGGTGCGACACAAGGCTGGCATAGCTGCCGAACTCAAGGCCGCCCGCAAAGCGCGGGTTGGTCGGCACGATCCGGAAGGTCTGGCCCGTGGGCTCGGGCAGACGCTGGAACCGGGCGACGTTGGCGGTGAAGGTCTGCGCGCAGCCACCGGCGACGAGAAGCGCCAGTGGAGCGGCGGCGGCGAGAATTTTACGGGCAATCGTCATTGAGCATGACCTCTTGGGAGCGGATGGACCCCGCCAGCCGGATCGGCGCGCACAGTATCGACGAGGCGACCCGAACAGGCGATGAACGTATCACCCCGCAGCCGGTTGCTGCCGGCTTAATCCAAGTGCATCATAGGCGCCCGCGAGCATCGGCGCGGCGGCGTCGCGCGCGCGGGCGGCGCCGGCGGCGAGCAGCCGGTCCAGCTCGGCCGGGTCGCGGGCAAGCTCGGCCAGGCGCGCGCCGATTGGCCGCAGCGTCTCCACCAGCCGCTCCGCCAGCATCGGCTTGAACTGGCCGAAGCCCTGGCCGGCGTGCCGCGCCAGCACGTCCGCCACGCTCTCGTCGCCCAGCGCGGCATGGATGCCCACCAGGTTGCGCGCCTCGGGCCGGCCGTCCAGCGCCTCGGCCGTGTCGGGCAGGGGTTCGGGATCGGTCTTGGCCTTGCGGATCTTGGCGGCGATCGTGTCGACATCGTCGGTCAGATTGATGCGCGAGGCGTCGGACGGATCCGATTTGGACATTTTCGCCCCGCCATCGCGCAGCGACATGATCCGCGCCGCCGCCGGCGGGATGATCGGCTCGGGCAGGCGGAACAGGTCCACATGGTAATCGGTGTTGAACTTGGTCGCGATGTCGCGGGCCAGCTCGAGATGCTGCTTCTGATCCTCGCCGACCGGCACATGGCTGGCGCCGTAGAGCAGCACGTCCGCCGCCTGGAGCACCGGATAGGCATAGAGGCCGATCGAAGCGCCCTCGCGATTCTTGCCCGATTTCTCCTTGAACTGCGTCATCCGGTTGAGCCAGCCGATGCGGGCGGTGCAATTGAGCAGCCAGGCCAGCTCGGCATGGGCGGGCACGGCCGCCTGGTTGAACAGCGTGGCGCGCGCTGGATCCACCCCGGCGGCAATCAGCGCCGCCGCCATGGCGCGGACATTGGCGCGCAGCTCGGCGGGATCATTATAGACCGTGATCGCGTGGAGATCGGCGAGGAAGAAGAAGCAATCCCCGCCGGCGGCGGCGGTTTCGTCCTGCATCCGCACCCAATTGCGGATCGCGCCGAGATAATTGCCGAGATGCAGGTTGCCGGTGGGCTGGATGCCCGAGACGATGCGTGTCTTCATGGGCTGCGCATCGGCCAGCGGCCGCGCGGCGTCAAGCGCGGCGACGGCGCACCAGCGCGCGCAGCTCGGCCGGCCGCACCGCCCCGACCAGGAAGGCGCCGCCGAAATAGACCGCAGCGCCGATGCCGATCAGCAGCGTCAGCCCGATCAGCCGCGGCCCCAGCGCGCCGCCCACGAGCGGATCGACCAGCGGGTTCAGCAGGAGCAGCGCCACCGTCATCAAGAGCGTCGCCGCGAGCAGCCGCACCCCGCGCCGCCTGAGCCCGGCATCGACATGGAAATGGCCGCGCCGCCGCAGCGTGAGATAGAGCGCGCTGACATTGATCCACGAGGCGGCGGCGGTCGAGAGGGCGAGCCCGACCTGCGCGAGATGGGTGAGCGTGACCGTCGCGACGTTGAGCAGCAGGTTGCACAGCATCGCCGCCATGGCGATGCGCACCGGCGTCTTCACGTCGGCGCGCGCGTAGAAGCCGGGGGTCAGCACCTTGATCAGCACATAGGCGGGCAGGCCGAGCGCATAGGCGGTCAGCGCGGCGGCGGTGGCGCGCGTATCGGCCGGCGAGAAATGGCCCGATTGCAGCACCGCGCGGATCAGCGGCGTGGCGCTGACGGCGAGCGCGGCGGTGGCCGGCAGCGTCAGCAGCAGCGACAATTCCATCGCCCGGTTCTGGGTGGCGATGGCGCCGGCCTCGTCGCCGCCGCCGATCTGGCGGGACAGGCTCGGCAGGATCGCGGTGCCCACGCCGATGCCCACCAGCGCCAGCGGCAACTGGTTCAGCCGATCGGCATAATAGAGGTACGAGACGGTGCCCTGGCCGAGAAAGCCGGCGGCCAGCATGGTCGAGATCAGCTGGTTGAACTGCACCGCGCCCTGGCCGATCGCGGCCGGCCAGATCATCGCCAGGAGCGCGCGCACGCGCGGGCTGAGGCGCGGGCGGCGCAGGCGCAGCACCACGCCGGCGCGGCGGCACGACCAGATCAGCCAGCCGAGCTGGGCGACGCCCGACACGGTGACGGCGATCGCCTGGGTGTGCGCGGTGGCGATGCCGGTGCTGCCCCGGAAGAAGAGCAGCGCCGCGATCATGCAGATGTTGAGCAGCACCGGCGCCGCCGCATTCACCCAGAAGCGGTTGAGCGAGTTGAGGATGCCGCCCAGCAGCGAGACCAGCGAGATGAGCAGGAGATAGGGGAAGGTGATGCGGGTGAGCGTCACCGCGAGATCGAACTTGTCGGCGCCGCCGCCCTCGCGGAAGCCGAGCGTGATGAGCCACACGATCGGACGCGGAAAGGCCATGATGAGCGTGGTGAACACGCACAGAAAGGGCAGCAGCACCGAGAGCGCATCCTCGGCGAAGCGGATGCCGGCGGGCAGACCCGGCTGGCCCGTCGCCTCGGCCTCGCCGACGGTGCGGTTGAACATCGGCACGAAGGCGGAGGCGAAGGCGCCCTCGGCGAACAGCGCGCGGAACAGGTTGGGGAGCCGCCACGCGACGAGAAAGGCATCCGAGGCGAAGCCGGCGCCGACGAAATGCGCCATCAGCTGATCGCGCACAAAGCCCAGCACGCGGCTGACCAGGGTCAGGCCGCCGATCGTGGCCGTATTGCGGAGGAGGCTCATGGCCGCCGGTGCCGAGCCCCGCTCCGCCGAAAGGTCAGGCTTCGCCGGCCGGCGTGCCCATCGCCGCCTGCTGCTGCTCCAGCTGCTGGAAGTAGAGGCCGTTGAAATCGATCGGATCGAGCATCAGCGGCGGAAAGCCGCCGTCGCGCACGGCATCGGCCACGACGCGGCGCGCGAAGGGGAAGAGCAGGCGCGGCGCTTCGCCGAGCAGGAAGGGCTGCACCGCCTCGGGCGGCACGTTGCGGATGCCGAACAGGCCGCCGTAAAGCAGCTCGAGGCGGAAGGCGACGCCCTCGGCGCCCTCGGCGGTGATGTCGATCTTCAGCGTCGTCTCGTGCACATCCTCGCCGATCTGGCTGGTGGCGAGATTGAACTGGACGTCGATCTGCGGCTGGGCGGCCCAGGAATAGACATTGGGCGCGTTCGGATTCTCGAACGAGAAATCCTTCACATATTGCGCGATCATGCCGATCTGCGGCTGGGTGTCCTCGCCATTGGCGGTGAAATCGGGGGCCATCTCGTCGGCCATGATCGGCATCCTCAGCAAATTCAGAAGCTATGGCCCGAAGGCGGCGCCGGCCGGACCGTCGCCGCGCCTAGCAGGGCCGCCGGGCGGGAGCAATGCGCGACGGAACGCCGGGCCGGCGCCGCGCATTTGTAACGTCGACGCCAAACGACTATGTAGGGTGTGGGCGAGACTCCGTCGCAAGCCGCGGCGGGTCTGGTCCGGCAATTTCGATGTGAGCGCGTTATTGGCCCGGCGCATGGCCGGAGCGGAGGTTCGGTGCCTGAGATCATCATCCTGGCGTGTGTCGCGCTGTTCGTGGGGCTGCGGCTCTATGCCGTGCTCGGACGGCGCACCGGCCATGAGCAGCAGCCCATCGCCAAGCCGGCCGAGGCGCAGCGCGGCACGCTGCTCGCGCGGCCGGCGGCCGAGCCGCTGGGCGATCGCAAGGCGATCGAGGCGCCGTCCGCCGCGCTGATCGATCCCGCCGCGGTGGAGGGCGTGCGCGCCGTCGTCGCCGCCGATCCGCATTTCGACGTCAGCCTGTTCCTGGATGGCGCCCGCTCAGCCTATCGCCAGACGCTCGAGGCCTTCTGGGCGGGGGACGAGGCGGTGCTGGCCAAGCTGGTGGCCGAGGATGTGCTCGCCGCCTTCACCGATTCGATCGCCGCGCGCACCGCCGCCGGCGAGACGCTGGAGAATCGCCTGATCGAGATCGAGCGGGCGAGCATTGCCGGCGCCGGCGTCGCCGGGCAGACCGCGATCATCACCGTCCGCTTCGATGCCGACATCGCCGCCATCACGCGCAATGCGGCGGGCGAAGTGGTCGCCGGATCGATGAGCGACGCGGTGCAGACGCACGATCTCTGGACGTTCAGCCGGCCGGTGCGTGCGGCCGATCCCAACTGGCTGCTGATCGAGACCGACGAGGCGGCATGATCCGCCAGGCGCGGGCGGCCCCGCTCGCCGCGCTGCTGGCGCTGGCGGCCTGCGTATCGCCACAGGCCGGGCGCATCGCGCCGCCGCCGGTGCATCCCGCGCCGCCCGCCGCCGCGCCGCCGCCGCCCGCCGGAGCGGGCACCACCGCGCTCCAGGCGGGCGTCGCCGCCGGGCCGGCGCTGGCGAGCCTGCCGATCGATCCCAGCCGCGCGGGCGCCGCGCTCGCCGCCTTCCGCCTGTCGTGCCCGGCGCTGGTGCGCCGCACCGACGCGAGCGGCCTGACCCGGGGCGCCGATTGGCAGCCCGCCTGCGCCGCCGCTTCGGGCTGGCCCGATGCCCAGGCGCTGGCCTTTTTCGCGCGCTTCTTCGAGACCGCGCGGATCGGCGACGGCCAGCTGTTCGCCACCGGCTATTACGAGCCCGAGATCGCCGGCAGCGCCACCCCGCAGCTCGGCTATGATGTGCCGATCTACGGCGTGCCGGACGATCTTGTTGAGGCCGATCTTGGCCAATTCTCGCCCGACCTGCAAGGCCGCAAGATTCGCGGCCGGATCGACGGGCGGCGGCTCGTGCCCTATCCCGATCGCCGCCAGATCGAAGAGCAGGGGCTTGGCGGACACGCCCCGATCCTCGGCTATGCCGCCGATCCCATCGCCTTCTTCTTCCTTCAGATTCAGGGATCGGGCCGGGTCCGGCTCGCCGATGGCGGGCTGCTGCGGATCGGCTATGCCGGCCAGAACGGCCAGAGCTATACCGGCATCGGCAAATGGATGCTCGCGCAGGGCCTGCTCGCGCCGGGCCAGGCTTCGATGCAGGGGATAGTCGGCTGGCTCCACGCCCATCCCGACCAGGCCGCCGAGGTGATGCGGCAGAACCGCAGCTATGTCTTCTTCAAGCCGCTGACCGGCCCGGGGCCGCTGGGCGCGCTCGGCGTGCCGGTGACGGGCGGGGTCTCGGTCGCGGCCGATCCGCGCTTCGTGCCGCTGGGCGCGCCGCTCTGGCTCAGCGCCGATCGCCGCGAGGCGGCGGGCCTGTGGATCGCGCAGGATACGGGCGGCGCGATCAAGGGACCGAATCGGGTTGATACCTTCTGGGGTGCGGGCGCCGAGGCCGAACGGGTCGCCGGCGGCATGGCGGCACGCGGCACCGCGTTGCTGCTGCTGCCCCAGGGCACGCTGGCCCGGCTTGGCGCCGATGCGCGACCGGCCGCTCGCTCCTGACGAGGCCGCGCTGTGGCGCCGCGTCGCCGCCACCGTCCGGCCGCTGAAGGGGCGGGCGGGGGTGTCCGCGCCCGCCGCCAAGGCGGAGCCGGCCGCGACCGCGCCAGACGCCGCCGCCCCGACAAGCCCGCCGGCCGTGCCCGCCCCGCCCGCGCTGGCGCGCGCTCGCCCTGCGCCCGCCCCGCCGCGCCTCTCCAACACGCTTGACGGCGGCTGGGACCGGCGCCTCGCGCGCGGCGCCGCCGCCCCCGATTATGTGATCGATCTTCACGGCCATGGGCTCGCCGCCGCGCATGCTGCGCTCGATGCCGGGCTGGCGCGCGCCACCGCCGCCGGCGCGCGGCTGGTGCTGCTCGTCACCGGACGGCCGCCGCCGCCGGGCCGCAGCCGCATGGACGATCCGCTGCGCGGCGTGATCCGCGCCTCGGTGACGGACTGGCTCCACCATTCGCGCCACGCCGCCGCCATCGCCGCGATCCGCGCCGCGCATCCCCGCCATGGCGGCGCGGGCGCGCTCTATCTCGTGCTCAGGCGAGCGCGCGTCTGAGCAGCTCTGCGTAGATGGCGGTAAGCGCGTGGAGATCGGCCACCGCCACCGCCTCGTCCAGCTTGTGCATGGTGGCGTTGGTCAGGCCGAATTCGACGGTGGGCGCGAGCGCGGACAGGAAGCGCGCGTCCGAGGTGCCGCCGCTGGTGGAGAGTTCCGGCACGAGCCCGGTCACCGCCGTCACCGCGTCCGCGACCAGGGCGGAGAGCGGGCCGGGCGCGGTGAGAAAGGCCTCGCCCGAGATCATCGCCTCCACCTCCGCGCGCGGCGCCTCCTCGAGCGCGATGCGGCGGATCGCCTCGGCCAGGTCGGCGCCGCTCTGGAGCGTGTTGAAGCGGATGTTGAGCCGCGCCGCCGCCGCGCCGGGGATGATGTTCGTGGCGGGATTGCCGACCACAAGCTCGGTGACTTCGAGATTGGAGGGCTGGAACCAGTCCGTCCCGCGGTCGATCTCCCAGGTTTGGAGCCGCGCCAGGATGCGCACCAGCCGCGCCACCGGATTGTCGGCGAGATGCGGATAGGCGACATGGCCCTGGGTGCCGGGTACGCGCACCCAGGCGTTGATCGAGCCGCGCCGGCCGATCTTCATCATGTCGCCCAGCCGGGAGCTCGACGTGGGCTCGCCCACCAGGATCATGTCCGGCCGCAGGCCACGCTCGGCCAGCCGCGTCATGATCGCGCGCGTGCCATGCACCGCCGGCCCTTCCTCGTCGCCGGTGATGAGCAGGCTGATCGTGCCGCGATGTTCGCGCACGCGATCGGCGGCGGCGACAAAGGCGGCGAGGGCGCCCTTCATGTCCACCGCGCCGCGTCCGTAGAGAAGATCGCCGCGCCGCGTGGCGGCGAAGGGCGGATCGGTCCAGCCCTCGCCCGGCGGCACGACATCGCTGTGCCCGGCAAAGGCGAAGTGCGGCCCGTCGCCCTGGTGGCGCACCGCGATGAGATTGGGGACGGGACCATGCGGCGCCGCGCCGGCGGCGAACCGCTCCACCGCGAAACCCTGCGCCGACAGCCACTGCGCGAGGAGCTGCTGCGCGCCGCCCTCCTCGGGGGTGACGCTGGGACAGGCGATGAGTTCGGCGGCGAGGCGGACCGGATCGAGCGCAGTCATGACGCTCAGGCGGCGGCGCCGGGCGCGGCTTCGAACTTCTCGATCACCCAATCCTCGGCCTGGGCGTCGGCGATCCAGTCCTGCAGGAAGGGATGCTCGAACACCGCCTGGAGATAGGGCAGCGCGAAGCGCGGGGTCGGCAGCCCATAGGTGACGAGCCGGGTGCAGACGGGCGCGAACATGATGTCCGCCGCCCCGAACGCGCCGAACAGGAAATCGCCGTCGCCGCCGAAGCGCGCGCGCGCCTGCGCCCAGAGTTCGAAGAGGCGCGCGAGATCGGCCTGCACCGCCTCGGAGGGCGGCACCGGCGCGTAGCGGCGGCGGATGTTCATGCTGTGCTCGCGCCGCAGCGCCGCGAAGCTGCTGTGCATCTCCGCCGCCATCGAGCGCGCCATCCCGCGCGCGGCGGGATCCTCGGGCCAGAAGCGCTCGCGCCCGACGCGATCGGCCAGCCAATCGACGATGGCGAGCGAATCCCACACCACCGTCTCGCCATCCCACAGGATCGGCACCTTGCCGGAGGAGGGCGCGAATTCGGCGCCCTCGCGCCGCCGGTCCCAGGCCTCGTCATAGAGGGGAACGGTGATTTCCTCATAGGGCAGGCCCGATTGGCGCACCGCCAGCCAGCCGCGCAGCGACCAGGAGGAATAGGCCTTGTTGCCGATGATGAGCTTGAGCATGAGGCCGCCTCCTCGCCAGGAACAGGGCTTGTCCCTGCGTCAGGCGCGCGCGAAAGGGAAGCGCTATCGCACGGGCGACGCGGGCAGGGCGGCGGCGGGCCGGGCGCCCGGCGGCAAGGCCCGGCGCACCGCGCGCGCGCCGGGCTCCGTGAAGCGTCCCCGCGCCGTCGGCCGGCGTCGGGGCTGGCGATCCTCTCCGCCGCCACGATGCCGCGCCGGGCAGCCCCGGTCGACCGAAACTTGCTCCAGATTAGCGGTTTTGGCGCTCAGCCCTGGCTGGCGGCGGCGATCGCATCGAGAATGGCGGCGCGCAGCTCGGGCAGGCCGCCGCCCGTGTCGCTCGAGGTCGCCAATATCTCCGGAAAGGCGGCGACATGGCGGCGCGCCTCGGCCAGCGTCTCGGCGGTCACGGCCTCGAGCGCGGGCGGCTTCACCTTGTCGGCCTTGGTCAGCACCAGCTGGTACGACACCGCCGCCTTGTCGAGCATCTTCATGACCTCGCGGTCGACATCCTTGAGGCCGTGGCGGCTGTCCACCAGCACCAGCACGCGCGCCAGCACCGCGCGCCCGCGCAGATAATCGTTGATCAGATAGGTCCAGCGGCGGACCACGTCCTTGGGCGCCTTGGCGAAGCCATAGCCGGGCATGTCGACCAGCCGGAACACGAGCGGCGTGCCGACATCGAAGATGTTCAGCTCCTGCGTCCGACCCGGCGTGTTGGACGCGCGCGCCAGCCCGGAGCGGCCGGTGAGCGCGTTGATCAGGCTCGACTTGCCGACATTGGAGCGGCCGGCGAAGGCGATCTCGGGTGCCCCCGGCTCGGGCAGGAATTTCAGTTCGGGCGCCGATTTGAGGAAGGCGATCGGCCCCGCGAACAGCCGGCGCGCCGCCTCGATCCGCGGATCCTCCTCGGCGCCCGGCGCCTCCCTCATCGCGCGTCCTTCATCTGGGGCATGCGGCTGTAGAGCCACTTCTGCTGGAGGATCGTGATTGAGTTGGAGGCGATGTAATAGATCTGCAGCCCCGCCGCGAAGGGCGACATCACGAACATCATGAACCAGGGCATCAGCGCGAACATCTGCTTCTGCGTGGGATCGCTGACCGGCGCCGGATTGAGCTTGAACTGCAGCCACATGGTGATGCCGAGCAGGATCGCGAGCACCGACAGGTGGAGGAAGCCGGTGGGCGTGAAGGGCAGGAAGCCGAACAGGTTCACCGGGGTCAGCGGATCGGGGGCGGAGAGATCCTTGATCCACAGCGCGAACGGCTGGTGGCGCATCTCCAGCGTCAGCGTCAGCACCTTGTAGAGCGCGTAGAAGATCGGGATCTGGAGGAAGACGGGCAGGCAGCCCGCGAGCGGATTGATCTTCTCCTCGCGGTACAGCTTCATCATCTCTTCCTGAAGCTTCACCTTGTCGTCCTTGTGCCGCTCCTGCAGCGCCTTCATCTTGGGCTGGACGATGCGCATCTGCGCCGCCGAGCGGAACTGCCGCTGGGCGATCGGGAACATCAGCGCGCGCACCAGGATGGTGAGCAGGATGATCGCCACGCCGAAATTGCCCACCGCCTTGAACAGCCAGTCGAGCAGATAGAAGATCGGCTTCTCGAACCAGATGAACCAGCCCCAGTCGATCGCATGGTCGAGCTTGTCGAAGCCGTAGCGCTGGTCATAGGTGTCGAGCAGCGAGGCGTCCTTGCCGCCGGCGAAGAGATAGGAGGTCGCGACCGTCTGGCGCCCGGGGGCGACGATGGCGGCGGCGGGGGAGAATTCCGCCTGGTAGCGCCCGCCATCGGCGCGGAAGGCGGCATCCACCTTGGCCTTGGGATCGGGGATGGCGGCGGTCAGCCAATATTTGTCGCCAAAGCCCAGCCAGCCGCCGGTGGAGCTGCGCGCCACGCCGGCCGCGCCCGCCTTGTCGACATCCTTCCAGTCGAGCGAGTAATCGGCGGCGCGGTCGAACACGCCGAGCGGACCGACATGATTGGCCCAGCTCGACGGATCCTTGGACTGGCCCTCGCGGGTGACGAAGCTGAACGGCCGCACGCTGACGGCGCCGCCGCGCGTGGTGTTGGTCACCGTCTGGCGGATGGTGAAGAGATAGGCATCGTCCACCGCCAGCTGGATGGCGAAGGCCTGGCCGCGGCCATTGTTCCAGGAGAGGGTGACGGGCTTGCCCGGCGCCAGCATGTCGCCGGTTGCGGTCCACACCGTGTTGGGATCGGGCAGCACGATGCCGCTGCCCGTCCAGCCGAAGCCGGCGAAATAGGCTTCGGGCGCGCCATCGGGCGAGAAGAGCCGCACCGGCGGCGAATCCTTGGCGATCGTCTCGCGCTGGGTGGTCAGCACCAGATCGTCGAGGCGGGCGCCCTTGAGGTTGATCGAGCCCGCGAGCCGCGGCGTCGCGATGCGCACGCGGGGGCTCGCCGCCAGCGCGCGGCCGCGATCCTGGCTGGCGAGCGGCCCGGTCGCGACCGGCTGCGCCTGGGGATTGGGCAAGGGCACGGGCTTGCCATCCACCACTTTGGTCGAGGGCTTGTTCGCGGTCGGAAAATAGCGATCCGAGATCAGCGTCCAGCCGAGCAGCACCAGCCCCGAGAGAAGCAGGGCGAGAAGAAGGTTGCGCTGTTCGTTCACGGGTGGGTTCCCCAGGAGGTCAGGTCGATCAGGACGAAGGCGATGGCGTCAGGGCACCGGATCATAGCCGTGCCCGCCGAACGGATGGCAGCGGCAGAGCCGGCGCGCGGCGAGCCAGCCCCCGCGCAGCGCGCCATAGCGCGACACCGCCTCGATCGCATAGGCCGAACATGACGGATGATAGCGACAGGTTGGTGGCAGCAGCCGCGAGGGGCCGGCCTGCCAGCTACGGGCGAGCAGGATGAGCGCCCGCGCGATCATCGCAAGGCGCCGAGCGCCTTGATCAGCTCGCGCTCGAGCAGGCCATAGTCGCGCTCGATACCGCCGGCGCGGCCGATCAGCACATGATCGGCGCCGGCCAGGCCATGCGCCGGCAGCAGATCGGCGGCGAGCGCGCGGAAGCGCCGCTTCATACGGTTGCGCACCACCGCGCCGCCGACCTTCTTGGAAACGGTGAAGCCGATTCGAATCGCCGGATCCGCATCGCCGCGCGGGCGCACGAGCAACACGAATCCGGGCATCGGCTTGCGTCTGCCGCCGTTCGCCGCGAGGAAATCCGCGCGGCGCCGGAGCATGACGAGGCCGGGAACGCTCAGGCGGAGAGCGTCTTGCGGCCGCGCGCGCGGCGGGCGGCCAGCACCTTGCGGCCACCCGGGGTCGCGGAGCGGCTGCGGAAGCCGTGGCGGCGCTTGCGCACGAGGCGGCTGGGCTGGAAGGTGCGCTTCATCGATCTAAACCTCGAACGAGACGGTCAAACGGAAAAAGCCGCCGGCGTGCGGCGGCCAATGCCCCGCGCCGATAGGCGAAATGGCGGGCGGCGTCAATGTGGCGGGGGCTCCTTAGCAGGCGGACCCGAGCCGCGCCTGGCGCCGTTTCCAGCTGGGCCGCCGCAGGCCCCAGTCGAGCCAGTCGCCCAGCCGAGGCCAGCGGCGCTTGATCCGGACATAGAATCGCTTGGCCCGGGGCGAGCTTTCCAGCAGCAGCGCCGCGCCGAGCGCGAACACGAAGAGGCCGCCCGGGCCCGGCAGCAGCCCCACCAGCGGGGCGAGCAGCACCAGCAGCCAGCCGCAGCCGAACAGAAGCGGGCGCATGACCCTGTGCGTCTTCCAGCGCCGCCGTCGTTCGGCCCAGTCCATGCGGGTTAGATGGGCGAGGCCGCGCGCCCGCGCAAGCCGCGCGCCTTGCCTTTCGCCCGCGCCCGCCTAGGCTGCGGCGCCGGGGACGGCGGGGGAAGATCGGGCAAGATGGTGGCGATCGTGGCGACCGTCGCGTTCCTCGGGCTCGAGGCGCGCGGGGTCGAGGTGCAGGTGCAGCTCGCCGCCGGCCTGCCCGCCTTCGTGCTGGTCGGCCTGCCCGACAAGGCGGTGGCCGAAAGCCGCGAGCGGGTGCGCGCCGCGCTGGCCGCGATTGGGCTCGCGCTGCCGCCCAAACGCATCACCGTCAATCTCTCCCCCGCCGATCTGCCCAAGGAAGGCTCGCATTTCGATCTGCCGATCGCGCTCGGCCTGCTCGCCGCCATGGGCGTGGTGGATGCCGAGCTGCTGGCCGAATTCGTGGTGGTGGGCGAACTCAGCCTCGACGGGCGGATCGGTCCCGCGCCCGGGGTGCTGCTCGCCGCGCTCCATGCCGCCGCCTCCGGGCGCGGGCTGATCTGCCCCGCCGCCCAGGGGCCGGAAGCGGCCTGGGCGGGGCGGCTGCAATTGGCCGCCGCGCCCGATCTGCTCGGGCTGATCGCGCATCTGAAAGGCAGCGCGCTGCTGCCGGCGCCGGTGCCCGGCATCGCCGAGCCGGCGTCGCCCGGCCCCGATCTCGCCCAGGTGCGCGGGCAGGAAACCGCCAAGCGCGCGCTCGAGGTGGCGGCGGCCGGGGGTCATAATCTGCTAAGATAGGATCAATCTACTCCGCATAGGGTAGGACGATGGACGCGGTCATCTACATACGCTGGTCGAGCACCGAGCAGGGCAAGGGCAGTAGCCTCGAGCGCCAGAGCGAGGACTGCAGGCGCCACGCCGTAAAGCATGGATGGAAGGTCCTGGAGGAGCTCGTGGACGACGGCGTCTCCGCCTTCAAGGGCCGGCATGCATCGGTCGGGGAGCTGTCGCGCTTCGTGGCCGACGTCGAGAACGGCGCTTATCCGGATGGGGTCATCCTCCTGACCGAGAAGCTGGACCGCCTCTCGCGTGAAAGTGCCAAAAAGGCGTTCGCATGGATGGTCCACATGACGGACCTCGGGGTGGTCGTTGCGACCGTCGACTCCGATCGTCAGTACACCCGCGACAACCTCGACATGCAAACGATCATCGAGGTGATCGTGAAGGCGCAGGTCGCCAACGAGGAGTCGGTGAAGAAGTCATCACGGATCGCCAGGGCATGGGCGATCAAGCGTGACCGTCTGGATCGGGGCGAGAAGATCGTCCTGACGCGGCGAGCTCCTGCCTGGCTGACCGTCGTGGACCAGCCAGCCCGGTTCCAGATTGTCCCAGAGCGCGCTGCGATCGTTCGGCGCATCTTTGAGGAGACGGTCGCAGGCTTCGGCAAACACCACATCGCTAGGAATCTCAATCGCGACGGCGTCGTGCCGTTCGGACGCGCCGAAGGCTGGCATGCGTCGTACATCCAGAAGATCCTGCGTAGCCCGGCGGTTCTTGGAGAGTTTCAGCCGGGCAGCAAGCCCCGCGGCGAAGCTAGGCAAGCCGCCGGTGACGTGATCCCGGACTACTATCCTCGAGTCATCGAGCCCGATCTTCATGCGATGGCAATGACGAGCATGAAAGGGCGGCACCGACGGGTTGGCGGCCGGGGGAGGCGCCTCGTAAATCTCTTCTCCGGGCTGGCCCGATGCCAAGGCTGCCACGCGCCCATGACGATGCGGGCGAAGGGTCGGAAGTCCCGGGCCGATGGTAGCCTGGTAAATGAGGACTACCTCATCTGCGGCAATTATCAGCGCGGTCTCGGCTGCTCGAACGGGCACCACTTCAATTACGCACTTTGGGAGAGCGGCATCCTCGACGCCATCCTGCTCGATGCTCTCGAGGACCGGCACTTCGCCGCACCCGAGGCCCTTCGGCCGCTCGAAATCGAGATGGCGGAGAGGAAGCGGAAGCGCGCGTCCGATAAAGACCGCGCGGATACCGCCTTGGCGCTCTACATCGAAACGCAGCGGCCGGAGGTGAAGGCATCGTGGATCGCGATCGTCGAGGCGGTCGATGAGCATGACCAGGTGATAGCCGACCTGGAGCGTCGTCTCGTCAAGGCCCGGGGCACCGTGTCGCCCGATGAACATCGGAAACGAATTTTCGCCCTGCGTGCGACGCTCGATGCGGAGGACGAGGACGTGCGGTTTGCGACCCGTGCCCGGATCAAGGAGGCCACGCACGAGCTCGTCCGGACAATGCAGTTCACCCTCGGCCATCCCGCCGTTGAGATGGTCACGCACGGCGGGGTCGTGATTGACGCCGTTTGGGAGGAGTGGGGCGATCAGAAGGGCGTCACCGTGACGAAGTGGGCATCGACGGACGCGCATGGAAAACCTGCTTGGCCGCGTGGAAAGACAACGCAGGCCTGAGGTTGGTCCAGAGCGTGACGCTACCTGGAACGGCGCTGTCCCTTTTCAGGGCATGATCGGCCTTTGCAAGACCATCGGCGAGGCCCGGAAGCGGCGGATTTGCGGGGCAATCTTCACTACTTCAGGCTCTTGGACCGAGAACAGATAGGCCGATCCAAGATCCGCAACATATGCACATGTGCATAGTTTAACCGGGATGAAACGGAACACCGCCAGATCCTGGCCAGCCTTAGGTCGGCTCTCGTCCTCGTCGGTGAGGCGGCTTCTTGCCGCGTCGCGAGACGCCCGCCTCGGCCGCTTGGCGCGCATCGTCGGCGCCCGCCGCCCCGTGGAAGCTGAAGCCTCTGGAGATTGCCGCATGCGAGCCGCGTCCATGTTGGACGCAGCTCTCGTGGCGCGTCTGCCTCGCAAGGTCGACGCAGGGGCACTTCTCGCGAGGATCGCGTCGCTGCATCAGATGACCGCCGGGTGCGTGGACGTGCTGATGACGAGCTTGGCGGAGCTGCGCATGTCGTCTCTCAAGGCACGGGCGCTGGCGGTGGCGTTCTCGGAACTCGCCGATTTCGTGCTGGACGCGACGCCGGCCAAGGAGGCGATCCGCCTCTATCTGGCGCTGAGCTGCGATGGCGGGAGCATCGTCCTTGCTTTCGCTGCCGAAGGCGACCTGCGGCCCGTGCCTTCCGCAAGCGCGATGGCCGGCCTCTTTCGCGCCATCGCGATCGTCGAAGGAATCGGTGGCCTCTTCGCCCGGGGGCTGGAGACGGACCGGATGGTCTTCGGGATCACCTTCGAGAATCACGAAAATGTGTGACAATTATCCTATCGAGGATGCGGCGTCATTCGTCCGAAGGGGCGGCTTCGAAGCTCTCGGGCGAGGCCCAACGGGCAGCCAGAAGCGCCTCGCGCAGCCAGCTTGCGATCCGCTGCAGATCGATCACGAGCCGGGGCGACAGGCCATCGACGTCCGAACGGCGCAGATGCCTCTCGAAATCGCGGGCGCTCATCACCTCGGAGAGGGCTGGCAGCTCGGTCGCCGTATCCTCCTGCCTCGGCTGGCTGAAGCTGAGAAGGTTGCGAGGGCGGACGATCAGAAGGTCACGCTCCGGGTCAATGCCGGCAGCCTCGCTGCCCTTCAGCGCCGTGAGATCGAAAGCGCGGCCGAAGGCAGCGCGTATGGCGCTCCACCGTGCTTCCAGGAGGGTTGGGACGCTCTCCTGAGGAACGAGCCCGTCCAGGAGCTGGAAGGCTACCAGCAGATGGATCACCGCATCCAGATCATAGGAGAAGCGGGAGCGGGATTCGGCTTTGAGGCCGGGCGGAAAGCGTTTGTGGCGGAACAGCCGCAGGCGCGCGGTAAGCGCCGTGCGGCGGTCGGCATGCACGTCCAGGAAGTTCGCGATCAGCTCTTCGAGCTGCGCGTAGCGAAGGGCGATCCGAGCGTCGGCAATGGGCAGCTTGGGCATATCAGCTGTTGCTACCTGGTTGGCCGGTTCGCGCACCAAGGGTCGAGTGGCTGACGATGCGGCCTTCTGGCATGGATCCGCCGACAGCGAGCGGCTTGTCGCCCATGTCCGTGGAGCAGTGGACCCGTAGTCTGCGTCTCCGGTCGGGCATCAGCCCGTTCGAGATCGTGGACGAACAGCCCGACACTTTCGGCCTGAGGTGGCGCGGCCTCGACAGGCTCGGGGCAGCGCAGACATACCGAGCCTCCGTCGATCGCTGGACGGGAGAGCTGATCGCGGATCGACCTCTAGCCAACTGGAGCGACCGCTTGGAGAAGGTCTCCCGCGTCATCGTCGCTCCCGACATGCCGTCGTTCTGGCGATTGGTGGAGGCGATCGGCGACAGCAGCGTCTATCCCTTCGTCCTTGTCGCCTCGACGGCTTCGCGTAGTGCGCCGCACGAGTGGCTCGACCCGCGGTATTGGCGCTTCGAGCAGCTTATCTTGCTCTTCGATAGCGTCACGACGCCTTCGCCGCTACTTCCGATCCTCTCCAAGGAGGTGAAGGCTGGCGTCGCCCTTCCACCGGCGAATGCCACTTGGCGGGATTGGGCCGCCGCGAACGTCGTCGACTATGCCGCGCTGGATCGGATCAGCCGAGCTGCCAAGTCCATAGATGATCATCGCGGGATAACGGTGCAGCAGCGCGGCGGATCGTTCGACGCCATAACTTCGCGGCGCCTCGACGATGAGATGAGGTTGGCAAGAACGGTCTTCGTTGAGCCGGGACGGGGGACGGGCTCGTTGCGGATGCTGATCCGCTCGGACCGCTCCGCAGCGGAGATCGTCCATGCGTGCGGCACCCGGACCGTGGCTCAGGCCGCGGCACCCGACGATGCCGTATGGAGCATGTCCTCCGTCGAGAGTTTCCTGTCCGGGGACAGCCGCAAACCAAGAGACCTCGGCGAGAGGCTACGCAAGGCGGTCGTGCCGCTTCTGAAGTATCATGCGGACGCGCGGTCGGTCGTCGCTTTTGTGGGGCTCACCTATATCTTCGCCGCCTTCGATCGGCTTCCGATCCTCGTGCTCCGTGGTGGAAGCTCCTCCGGCCGCCTCGCTGTCCGCCGGATGTTGAGCGCGATCTGCCACTCTCCGGTATCCATCGCGCGGGCAAGAGCTGCCCGTCTGGCGAGGGTTGCCGATGCCGGTGGCGGCGTCATGCTTCTCGACGAGCCGGGACCGCTCGCAGGTCCGCACGGCCCGACTGAAGTCGGTCGTTTTCTAGAGGCGGGCTGTGTGCGCGACGCCTCCACCTACGTCGTAGTGACGGGACGCGACGGTCTTCGGTCTCTGGATATCTATGGACCGAAGGCGGTGATCGGAGCTCGCATCGCGGGCAGCGGGCTCGGTTGCAGAGTCGAGGAGGTCGAGCTCTCCGACGCTACGCCCTGCGACTTTCTGCCCTCTGAAGCTGGGGCGCTGAGGGACGACCTCTATCTATGGTCCATGAACCTGATGGAGGAGCTGGGAGGCGGGTGGCGGAAGGCCGGGGTTCCGGACGCCTTGGCGTTCGCCGAAGAGCAGATGTTCGCAGAAGCCGAAAGCCCGATCCTACCGGCTCCGCAGGAGCGATCGGATCCGCTGCGACCCTCTCCCGAGGAGGTGATGCGCAAGGTGCTCGTGGCGTGCGGGAACGGAGGGCATCTGGCCATGGTGCAGGTGCTCCTGGAGGTCGCCTTGCACGGCGGCGATCCGGAGGCGCTCACGCCCGAGCGCGTCGGCCGCTGGCTCGCAATCCAGCCCGAGGTGGATGCCGGCGCGATGACGAGGCGGCGGCTCCATGGTCAGATATCGCGGATATATAAGCTGAACAGCGGCGATACGCCGGTGTCCGACGACCCAGCGGCTGCCTTCGCCTTCTGTGTGGAGAAGCCTTGTGCGGAATGCCGCTACTCGGAGGTCTGCGGAGCCATCTTCCCCGGCATGCACGCGAGGAAGGCGAGGGGCTGATATCGTCGGCCGGCACGAGCCTTCGAGTGATGGACGACCGGCGACCACTGGTGACCACCAATCGTTACGGCCTGATCGCTCGGAGAGGTCTCGACTGGCGGTCCAGTCGTTGCGCGAACTGGTGCCGGAAAACTCCCTCTGGGGCTCATACCGGCTTCCGATTCGGGCTCGAATTGGCCTCATCCATGTATATCGGCTGTCACGCCATCTGTCGTTCCCAGCCGCACCCAAAGTGCCGCTTTTGTGCCGGAAACTGTGCCGGAAGCTGTGTCGGACCGTTCCGCGCACTCATGCGCGATATAGGGTTCCTATAGAAGCAGTGTGATCCGGGCGGTGGACACGATTTCCTTCAATCCCCTCATGTGAGAGCTCCTTGCGTATGAACTATGCAGATGATTTCCGCTCCTAGGTGCTCATCCCTGTGTTGGATGCGGCACAGACACGAGCGCGAACATGCGTGGTCGCGCGTCATCCTTGATGCTGACGAGGCGGTCTGAGCCTCCCATTCGGCATACTGTTTTCCTCGCCTCCAAGCTCGCCGATCATACCTTCAAAGACGCGTCCGGTGGATACTCGGTTCGCCGCGGACTGATCGCTTGACCGACGCGTGGGACCCCGCGTGCCAGCCGGACGCGTGGCGTTGCCCACCATAATCGCGCGGAAATGCTTCGCCACCATAAGCCATCTGAGACGGCGACCTCGCATCGATCACTCTTGCGCTGCTTCCGAGGTACGGATCGTGGCGGACGCGATCCTTCGGTGGCCCATCCCATGCTGCTGAAGAGGATCTGATCCTCCCGCCGACAGGGACGAGCGCAGCGGAGCAGTATCCGGAAAAATTCTTCCTCAAGAGCTTGTACGTATGGAATAATATCATAACTTTGATGGGTTAAAACTCTAACCCAAAGGATTCTCGATGTTCCGGACCGTCTCCAACGAATCTCCTGGTGCTGCGGCCGAGCATGGCTCGCGCCGGTCTGACCTCAAGAGCGGAATCTCGCATGTAACCCTGGAGGCGACCGCTCCTGCCGGGGGCGTCGCCGCGCTTGAAGCGGCCAACGACATGGTCGGGGCTCCGGAGAGCAGGGAGGCGGTAGGATCCGAGCATCCCCTTGCCCTGTCGTTCGAGGCGGCTCTCGAGAACGCACCGGGACAGATCGAACGCATCTTCATCCAGGATCTCCAGGATCTCGCGAAGGAGCGGATCGCCATCAACTGGGGGCATTATGGCCCCTGCTTCCGCTCCGTTCTCGATCTCATAGGGATGGATGCTGAATTGGCTCAGGCCCATCCGCAGTTACAGATGCTGCTGATCCGCCTGTCGCACCATCTCCATCGCGCTCCGGCTCTCTACGGACGCAAGCAGGCTCCGAAGAACGCCAAAACCACTAGCTTCATCGCTATCGTCCGCGCCAAGCTGGACGCCTTGCCTCACGGCACACTCATTCCGGCTTTTGGACAGAATGGCACCCGCGTGTCTTGGGCCGGGCTTTCGGAATTGCTCGGGCTGCCGCTGGTGGAACTCAGCCGGCATGTCCAGGCGAAGAGGGAAGTCCTCGATCGAGTGGCCGACGGAAGGCTGCGGCTGGGCAAGCGCTTCGTCGACACTTCAACAAGGGGCGTTGCCCGTAGGAAGGATCGGGCGAGGCTGATCAAGGTGATCGAGGGGTACGGCGCAAAGGGGGTTCCCATCCCCATGCAGGGGCTTGCTCGGCGCATGTTCGACTTCGACCGCCTGCTCGATGAGGCAGGAATCAAGAATGCGCGGATGCGCGATGCCTTCAAGCGTGATCAGAACGTCAGGAAGGTCCTCCGGCAGGTCAGCGCGAAGATCGGAAGCGAGCACCCCGCCGACCGGAAGTTGCCGGTGATCACCTTTTCCGAGCTCGTCGAACGGGGTCGGCAAGTCGCGACCGCACGCTACCGCGAAACGCACCCCACGGGGGAGCCGAATGGGCCCAAGGAGATCGCCTACGTCCGCAATGAGATTTCGCCGCTGAAGCGGACCATGGAGGTCAACGGCTGGACGGAGGCGACGAATGCCGAAGAAGTGCTGCTCGGAGCTCGTGCCGAGGTATCTATAGCGAAGGCGGCGGAGGGCCTCGAGGGCGGGGCGCGCTTCTTCCACGCGTCCGTGCAGCGTTGGCGATCCCTGCTCGCCTCCATGGCCGATTTCGCCTCCTCCCAGCTTAATTTCGCGGCCCGTCTCGGTGCCGGGATCAAGCGGAAGGACGTCTCGATCCGCGAATTCGCAAAACAATGCGGCGTGCCCTACGATGCCATGCTCCGCTGGGTTAACGACAGGGCCCTGCCGAGCTTCCTCGAGGTGCATCACGTCCACCGCATCGAAGATCGTCTCGGTTACAAGCGTGGGCTGCTCGTGGAGCTGCTTGGCCCGCTCCGCACCGGGCGGAACACCACCAGCCGCAAGACGATAAAGATGGGCGATGGCCGGATCGTGGAGTTGCGGAAGTACATCCGCTACCTGCCCGCTGGTGCGCTCGCCTGGGACGAGGAGCGGCTGCGCCTCGCCGTGGAGCGTGCAGATCGGACGCATTTCGGCGCGCAGACGCTGAACACGGTTCGACAGAAGAAGGTGTCGCAGCTGACGAGGGAGCGTGGTCCTCTCGATCGGTCGGCGCCGATCTTCGAGGAATGGCGCCACCTGGTCACCTTCAAGACGACGCTGAACGATCCCTTGCGGATCCAGCACCCGAAATACGAGTGGAGGACCCAATCCACCATCGACAAGAACAAGAACCACACGATGGATTTCGCCCGGTGGGCGATGACGCCCCAGAGCGAGGGTGGCCTGGGTCTCCGGGCCGATCAGGTCAGCATGAACCTCTTTCTCAACCCTAACGTCGTGAACAAGTATGTCATCGACCGAACCAAGCGGTTCGTCCATCTCACGCTTGACGGGAAGGAGATCGGCCCGATCCTGGGTGGAACGGAGTTCGGGTTCCTCGGCTTCGTGAAGTCGCTTCTCGATCCTGAGCTGGGCTTCATCGTTCAGTCTCCTCACGAGATTGCGCCCATCCAGGAGATAGATGTCGAATTCCGAATCGCGCACCTCGTGACGGTGGGGAACGACATCGCGATCGAGGAGGATGACGATGCGCCCCTCTTCAAGGTGATCGACGCGAAGCTCGTGGCGGCCGCCTCGGTCGGCCTCAAGGCTGTGGTGAAGGTCACCCACGCCAAGGTGTCGTCATTGGCGGGCAAGGTAGAACGGCACTACAAAATGATCCGCGATCCGCATGCGCTGGTGGGCCCGATCCTCCGGCACGATACGCCGGTCGGGTGCATCGTCCACATGGTGGTCGACGCTCTGGACCGCGCCCCATCGCTGGAGCGGGCACCCATGCAGCACGCACGGGAATACCGAAACGCGGTCGTCATGCTGCTCCTCGTGACGGCGGTCTTCAGGTCCGGCACCCTCCGAAACCTCACCTATCGGGCGGACGGAACGGGCAACCTGACGAGGACGCCGGAGGGCTGGGATCTCCGGGTCGAGGCGTCGCTCTTCAAGAACGGCTTCTGCGAATGGCTCTTCGGCCCAACCTGGCGGCGCCGGGACTATGAGCGGGCGCTTGGTCACTGGGGAAGGCTGACCGAGATCATCGACTACTACATCGAGACCTGCCGCCCGATTCTCCTGAAGGGCCGCCAAAGCGACCTGTTGTTCCCGACGGCACAGACGGCAGCCTCGTGGTCGCATAAGACCTTCAATACGGTCGTCACCAACTGGACGCGGATGTGGAGCGTTCCGAACGAAAGGTTCGGCACGGGTATGCAGAACGTGCTGCCTTTCGGACCGCATGCCATCCGCGACATCGTCGCGACCCATATCGTGCTTCACTTCACCGACGAGTCCCGGTGGGAGTTGGCTTCGGCGGTGCTGGGGACTGGCGTGGATGTGGTGAAGAAGCGCTACGCCTTCGTCGAGGCCAAGCGCGAACTGATGAAGGTCGATCCGATGTATGCCATGGCCTTCGCGCAGGGGTTCAGCGGCGACTTCAAGTATTGAGGCGATGGGGCGCGGCCGGCTATGGCCGCGCCCTTCGAGGCGGCAGCAGCTTGGAGTCGCCGTTTACCAGCCGCGTGATCGAGTTCAGCTCGATGCTGAGTCTGCCGTCTCGATTCACCGCCCGAGCGATCTTCAGGTCGGGCGGAATGAGCGGAATCTCCATCAGCTTGCCAAGTGGTACTCCGCCCAAGGCGGTAAGAATGTTCTCGGGATAAATCTCCGTCGGCTTGAGTTCGACCGTGTTTCCTTCGAGGATGAAGAGTTCATGATCGAGATGCGCTTCGATGCGGAAGTCTCTCCAGGCGAAGTGCCCCCCATTGTGCACTTCGCTGACAGCCTTGAAATCTGCTTGGCCATGAAGCTGCAGCGTGGCGATCACATCGCGAAGCCTGATGCCGAAGGACTGCATCAATCCGAACGCGATCATATCGACGGCGGCGATGGCGCGGCGGGCTTCCCAATTCGCCGCGACCTCGGCCGCCGCGACGTGCGTGTCGAGGATGCTATTGAGCCCACGGTCACGACAATCCTGTCCCATTACCAGAAGCTCGGTCCCGAGCAACGTATCACCCCCTCGGGCGCGGATGCCGATATGCAGGTCCGGCCTGATGCGGCAGCGCCCGGTGGGAACGTGGACGCCGTGCCAGAGCAGTTCGGGATCCTCATCCGTCCCGACCTGCAAGAGGGGCTGCACCCGCCTCAGCTGAGCCTTCAGATGGTCCTCGCCGACGAGCCGAGCACCAACGTAGATCGCGTGCTCCCTGGCCAGCCGACGCTCGACGTCGCCATCGTCGGCATCGGGGCAGTGGACGATCCAGTCGGCTCCCGCCTCGGCCCGTCCGATGAGGACATGCCGGTACTCGCGGTCTGCGCCGCGGGCGCTCCGGACCGCGAAGTCTCGAACGCCGGGTAGGAGGTTGCGACGCCGCATCTTCTCGGCGAGGTCGAGAATCTCCGCAGGATCGCGCAGCGGGGGCGGTCGCAGGAGTGCGCCGCGAGGGCCGTCCCGCAGCCTCGTTGATCGACCCCCGCTGCTCCGCGCGGCGACGGATGCATCGTCCGGGAAGCTCGGCTCGGAGCGTCTGTTGGAACCCGCGGCGTTGCACGGCAACAGGGTCATCGAACGCGTAGGTTGGCCCTCCCTGCGGGATGCGGGGGAGAAACATTCGAGGTCGGCGGACGGCATCCGCGGTGTCCTTCGCGCGGCATGACGTTGCCGAGTGTCCTCAGCGTCGCGTGTCTGCTCGCTGGAGCATGCGGATCGTGTCGTCATGCCGCGTGCCGCTCCTGCGGCCAGATGCTGCCGGTGTCGGCGTCGAAGAGGAACCTGTCGGAGATGTCCAGGGAGATCTGACCGGGCCGGCCTTGTGGACTTCCATCGCCCACCCCGATCACGGTGCGCGCGGCGAACGCGGGATGGTCCACCAATCCTGCGAGGGTCCGACCCACGAGATCCCTCTGCCACGGGCGTTCCGCCTCGCCGTGGAACCAGAGATGTTCGCCGTTCCACGAGGCATTCTCGAGATCGACGCTTGCCGAGGTCCTACCGCGGAAGCTGATCACCGAGAAGTGCCGATCGAGACCGCCGTGTCGGATGGTCATGTTGACGCATTGCTCCTTCCATACCTTCCTGAGGACGTCGACCGCGTCGAAGCCGGACGCCGCGAGCAGATCCATCGTGATCCCATCGACGATCAGATCGGCTCCCATCGCCTCCATTTCACCAGCCAGGGCTTGGTGTTCACGCTGTTCCTTGAGCACGCTCTCAAGGTGCCGCCCGACATCCGCTGGCTCCTCGACCCAGATCTGGGTGTTTTCCGGCCTGAGAGAAAACGATGTGTTGCGCAATTTGACTTCGGCGAGCACGTGATGGGCTGCATCCTTCCAGTTGTCGCCGGAGAGATGCCAGGCATAAGTCGGCCTGAAGCCGATGCCCTCCAGGGAAACATCAAGGCCCTTGGACCGCGCGTCTTCGATTTGCCTGAGGGCTTGCCGGCGGATGTCCCGCGCATACCTTATCAGCATCCTCTCCGCCGACCGCAGATTGATCAACGCAGCCGCGAAGTAGTCGATGTGCCAATCCGAGGTTCTGGCGGTCTCGTCGTAGAACCCGTCCATCGGCTGCAACGGCACGAGGAGTTCGGGACCGACCGGCACCTTGAGCAGGAATGGGTACCCGATCGTATCCTCGTCGATCCAGAGGCGGCTGATCGGGACGTCCCGCCGGCCGGCGGCATCGAGCTTTGCACGGACCCGTGCGACGAATTCCCGGTTCGTCATGGGCGCGCAGATCTGTTCTGTCATGATAGGCTCCTTTGGGAGCGCGTCACGGAAGAAGGATTTTCCTCTTCCCTGCTCGCTCATCAAGTCTGCCTTCCGAATGAACATCGAGGCCGCCGCGTCCCCTTGCGGCCGAGCTTCGTTTCGCCGCCAGTCGCGGCCTCTGCCGCCGCCGCGTCGATGTGCTGCTGCGTCTCCTGATGTGGAGGGACGCTCTCGCGCAGTCTGGCGCTTGAGGGAAAAGGATGGACGTGCATGGCGGACCGCGCCGGTGCGCCAGTCAGGCAGGAGCGCGGGCACGGCGGCGCCGCTCTGGCATGTCGATGCAAGACCAGGGGCGGCGCGGATGTGAAGGGCGCGACAGCGAAGGCGTGCCTCAAGCCGGGGCAGGCGGATCCGGGTCCGCTTGCTGCGCCGCCGCTCGTTCGACCGCCATGGCCGCTTTCGCGGCAGGCGGCTGCGGCCGCTCGGCTACTCTGGTCTTGCGATCCCATGCGGAGAGCGCGCCCCGCGCCCGATGGGTCTTTCCAAAACGCCGACCCGAGGGGCTGCGGCACTCGGCGCCATGCTAGCGAACGCCGCCCCGTGGCGACGAGGCTCAACCGGCTTCAGCGTTCAGCCGGATCTCGCCCAAATATATATATGGATCAGAAGCTGGCTGAAGGTCAGCCAGCGATGATCCAGACGAGGTGCTGAACCTTGGTCGTCGGTCACTTCATATTGCTCGTCGGCGGTGATCGAGATCGGCGGAAACATGCCTCATCGGCGGCATCCTGCACGATGTCCGCTCGTGGCAGTGGAAGCGTATGCCTTCGCGCGAGGGCTTCTGCACGCGCCCGAACCGTTCTAGAGGAGCGCAGTGGGTGAGATCGATCCGGGAGCCGAGACGCAGGTCGTTACAACGACCGGACAAGCGCAGAAGGAGCTTCACGCGGCGGTCGGCCGACGCATCCGTGCCGTCAGGAAGAGCCGCAGCATCAGCCAAGTGGATTGTGCGAAAGGTGCGGGCATCGACGTGAGCTCCATGTTCCGGATCGAAAAAACGGGCCAGAATCTCACGATCGATACGCTCGCCCGCCTTGCGATCTCTCTGGATGTGCCGATGGAGAAGCTCATCGCGGACATCGAACTAGATCCGCGACTCGTCGAACCTCGTCAGCGAAGCTGAGACGGGCGGATACCCCAGGGTGCCGAGATCGAACGGCACCTTGGGCATTTCGAGCCAGAAGGTAGTTCCGGTTCCGCTCAGCTCGGCCCGCTTGATGCTGTAGGTCCCGAGCGGGAGGCGCCCGATGTCGATCACCTCGCCGAGAGATCGGTTCGGCAGCGCCGCTAAGACCGTTTGAGGCAGCGTGACTCGGACGTGCAGGACGGCGACGTTGACGCTTCCCGAGACGCCCACGTCGCGCGCCAATGAGCCGATCAGGACAAGCGTGTCCTCGACGAGCGTAAGGAAGCAGCCTCGACGTCGGGCGGCCAGCATGCGGGCTTGTCCCTCGGGCTGACGCCCCGACCGGCTCGCCCTCGCGCCGGGGAGGCTCGCCGAACGTATTCCAGCGGCGATCGCCTTAAGTGCTTCCGCCCGCAGGTCGATGAGTCCCTCCCGGCCGGCATCGATGGCAAGCCGGGATATCGATTTCACGAGGGGACAGGTGAGTAGCCAGGATCCGAGCTGCCGGTTCATTTCGCCGGCCTCTTGAACGAGGTGATCGCCCCGGTCGTCTCGAGCTCAAACAGGGCGTCGCGGACCACTTGGCTGGCGATGACGTCATCCCTGTTGTAGGCGATGATCCGGTCGCGCAGGGCTCTATCGCCCGTCTGGACGTAGCGGTCGTACCATTCGATGCTGTTCGCGCCGCCCGGATCGGTATCCTCCCACTTGAAGCCGCATGCGCGAGCGATGCTCTTGATGCCGTAGCTCGACAGGGGCCAATCCGTTCGTTTGGCGATCACGGCATAGACGTCCGTGCATCGCACGGGAGCGAAGATGTCTTCGATCTCGTCTGCGTCGCACACGTCGGGATAGCGCCGCTGGAGCTTGCGGTAGGCGGTCCTCTCGTAGGCCGAGTAGTGGAACCAATGGGCCGTGCGATGCTCGCGGAAGTGCGAGACCGCGCTCGCGAACGCTTCGCGCTCACCTGCCTCGTCGGCAGTCTCGGCGAAGAAGTGGACGAAGCGCTCCCGACCTTCGCTGCAGTGCCAGAAGCCGTGCAGATAGATTATGTCGCGAAGCGGGTCGGCCTCGATGTCGAAGTCGATCGCGTGCGGTGGACGGCTTAAGCTCAACGGCTCCCTTATGATCGGCCCGGCGTGCGGGTTCGCGAGGAGCCTGGCCCGGTCGACGAAGCGGCGCATCCGGTCGATCCCGACGCCCGGCACGGACCGGATGGCGGACGTCGGCATCGCCGCGAGGTCGGCTACCGTGGTAGCGAGCGTCTCGATCGGCGGTCGAATGGCTCGTCCAAGGCCCGGAATCAAAGTCAGGTCGTCGGCGGCGCGCAGTTCGGCACGGCAAAGGGTCTTCCACTCGCACATCCCGCACCGAGCGCCGAGGGCTCCCCGACTGTTCGACGGGGATGCCCGGATCTCCCTGGCCCGATCCAGGGTGCGGAGATGGAGTTCCAGGCCGGTGATCCGCTCCCTGCCGAGGGGAAGCCGAAGATCGTACCAGACCGCCTCGCCCTTCCGGTCGATGATTCCCGCCTCCTCGCCGGCTCCCACGCCCAACTCGCGCAACATGAAGGCATAGTGGGCCACCTGAACAAGGTATTCCTTCTTGTAGGCTCCGTTCGGCTCCTCTGTCGCCGCGCCCGACTTCACATCCGACGCGACGTACCCGTTGGATGAGAGAGCAAGGATGTCGGGCATGCCGATCAGATCGTCGTGCAGAATGACGGAGCCGTAAATCGTCGGCGCGCGGGATTGGATCGCGGCGATGGTGCCTGCTTCCCTGGCGGCTCGATCAAGACCGCGCAAATCGACGACGCCTCCGCCGTCGGAACCGAGCAGGTCCTCCTCGTGGGCCGCCCCCTCGGCCCATAGCAGCCGGACGAAGGCGGATATCGGATCCCGTCGAGCCTGGTCGCCGTGGATGTCGAGGGCAGCCTTCCTTTCGCAAAGAAGGATGTCCCGCAGCATCGCGCCCGAGATCAGCGGCATCGGCTCGCTCACGCCCGGCCTTCGCTGCAGTATGCGACCAGAGCGATGGTCGGCAGAATGACGACGATGCGGGAGGATCCGCCGGACGTGATGCCGCGGCGCACCCGTCCTCCAAGGTGGGCCGCGAATGCATCCACGATACCACGCCCCTGCCCACCAGGCCGATCCCAACCACCGCAGATGCCGTCGTCCTCCACGACCAGCCGGGCGGACCGGCCGCTGTCGCGGAGACTGACGAGGACGGTACCGGCACCTTCGGGAAAGGCGTGGCTGATCGCGTTGCCGACCAGCTCCGCGATCACCATCAGCAATGGCCGCACCCTATGGCTCTCCGCCCAGATCGTGTCTGCCGACACGATGACGTCCACATCTTCGCTACCCGCAGCCTTGACCACGGCTGCGCAGACCTGCCGAATGACCTTCTCGGTCTCCACGACGCCAGCTCGGTCTGGTCCGAGCGCGCGGTTCAGCGCGATCACCCCCTCCAGGCGCTGAACCGCGTAATCGAGACCAGCTCCGCCTCGACGTCCGAGGTGCATTGCAGCGAGAGCTCCCTGCAGCGCGTTGTTCGCACGGTGCGAAAGCTCCCGCGCGTAGATGGCTTCGGGGCATCCGCAGCTATTGGCCGTTTGATCCAGCATCTGGCTTCTCCTCGTCAGGAAACATGCACATATGCATATTCGCGGACAAGGATGTTTGCTGGGCTCTCCGGGTGCTTTGTGTCATATTGGATCGACGATATCCTTCCAGGTCAACGAGATCGGGGATGAAGCGCACACCGGCCCTTTTGGTCAGGCTGCTTCCGGCGCCGTGGAGGATCTTCGGGAAGCCTGCGCCACCTCTAGCCTGCGGGCCGCCGCCTTCGCGGCGAGACTCCGGGCTTTCGCGGTGCTCCAAGCCTGGTATGGTAGCCCGAATAGTGCCTCCCACGGCCCTGCCTGCATGCCGATGAGCCGATCTTGATCGCCCTTGCTTGCGATGGAGAGCACCTTGCCGACATCGGGGTGGAAGACGTCGATCAACAGGTCTCCGCCGGTCCCGGGAGAGGACGCGCCGCCATGGTGCGGACCAGGAAGGCCGCCCGGCAGTCCGGTGAAGGGCGTGGACACGAAGGCTGTCCAACCCTCCCCATCGACGATCCAGGGACGCGCCATCTGGCCGTTGCCAAGCTCCACGCTGCCCCATTTGCCCGTCAAGCGTCCCTGCTCGACCACCGCGTCCCGCACGATGCGTGCCCGTTCGAGTCTCGTCATACCTTCAGCGATCTCCATACGGCCTACCTCCCGGAGTGCACGCTTCCAGAAGCAGGTTAAGAAGATGCTTCGTCTTGCCGAGCCAAGTGGTGAGATTAGGAGATCGCCGCGGCCGACGATGACATCCTCTCCCCATCAAGCTTCGAGCAGCGGGTGATGCGGCTGTCGTAGCAGTTGAGGATGCTTACGCTTGGTCTTCGGCGGATTCTCGTCCATGAAGAGGGCGCGCTCAATCGCTGACGACGCCGACGCCGACGCGGTCTACCTGACCGCGGTGTGTCGGCGCGGCGGCCTGAACGTCGGTCGCTTGCTTGGCTGCTGTCGCCCGAACCTTGCTCCTTTTCCACGAGGGAGATCAGAGCACGCAAGGGTGCCGCTACGACGCGCCGCGGGAAGTAGAGCCGTGGGCCCTCGAAGGTCGGCCACCATTCCTGCAGGACGGGTACAAGAGCGCCGGCGTCGAAGTGCGGTCGGAGCCAGTTCTCGAACGTCCCTATGATTCCATGGTCCGCGCAAGCGGCCGCGATCGCGGAAGCTGCCGCATCGACGCCGATGATCAGCCGACCCGGCGGGTCGATCGTGACCAAGTCCGCATCGCGCTCGAACTCCCATTGCACCAGCGCACCGCTGGAGAACCGAAGCCTTATGGCTTCATGGTCGAGCAGCTCGCGAGGTTCCCGGATCCACTCGTGCGGAGCAAGGTAGGCAGGACTTGCGGCATAGGCGAGGGCTTGGGTGGGCGGCCCGATCGCAACCGAGGTCATATCCTTCGCAAGATGCTCTCCGTGTCGGATGCCCGCGTCACAGCCGGCGGCCACGATGTCCACCAGCCGATCCTCCACCACTACCTCGACGCGCATGTGAGGGTGCGCCGATAGCAGGCGATCAAGCAGCGGGGGCAGGATGTCGACCATGACCGCGCCTGTCGCATGCAGCCTCAGAAGACCTCGGACCTCCGTCTTCGTGGTCGCGGCGTCCTGCAGGGCCGATCGAGCTTCGGCGAAGAGCGGCTTCAACCTGCCGGCCAAGGCCCATCCGGCCTCAGTGGGCGTGACGCTCCGCGTGGTCCGGCTGAGTAGAGTGACACCAAGCCGTCGCTCCGTCTCGGCTATCCTCTCGCTGACGGTGGAGGGCGACAAGCCGAGTTGCTTGGATGCGGCCCGAAACCCGCGTGCCTCGATCACTGCCAGGAAGATGCCAAGGTCATCCAAGTTCAAGCCGAAGTCACTGTTCGCCATGTCGATCAGTATGTCCGCTCCCGGGGTGATTATCAAACCTCTCCGAACAAGCGAGGAGGGCGGAGCTATTGTGGAGACGAGGCACCTTGCCTCGGAGAACGCGGAGGATTTCGATGGAAGGCAGGATCGTCCTCATCACCGGAGCGAACAAGGGTATCGGCTTCGAGGTAGCCAGGCAGATGGGTAGCAAGGGACATAGGATCTGGCTCGGCAGTCGGGACGAGGATCGGGGTGGGGCGGCGGCCTGCCGCCTCGCGTCCGAGGGCCTCGACGTTCGCGCGCTGATCCTCGATGTGACCAGCGAGGAAAGCGTGCTGGCGGCGGAGACCAGGATCCGGGCGGAAGATGGGAGGCTGGACGTTCTCATCAACAACGCCGGTATCCCGGGAGGTCAGGGAAAGCCTCCAAGCCAACAGCCGCTTGACGACATCGAAGCGGTCTACGCGACTAACGTTTACGCTCCGATCCGCGTCACTCAGACATTCCTGCCGCTACTGAAAGCTGGCAACGGTGCCGCGGTGGTGATGGTGATCAACGGGCTTGGATCGCTTGCTTGGCTGTCCGATCCCGACCATCCTTATAATCGCGTCAACATCCTCGGCTACAACAGTTCGAAGACAGCACTTAACGCGGTCACCGTTTCTTTCGCCAAGGAGTTCAAGGCTTACGGCATCGTCGTGAACGCGGCGGATCCCGGCTACACGGCAACGGACTTCAACGACCACACAGGCTACCGCACGGTGGAGCAGGCCGCAGCGGGTATCGTCTGGTTGGCCGATTGCCGGGATCCCGAAGCCACGGGCGGTTTCTACTTCGAGCAGACTCGAGCACCCTGGTAGTTTGGATATCGACATGCCTTCGGAAGGTGGCTGCTCGAGGGCAGCCGCTCCATCGTCTTGCCGCAATACAGCTTTGCCGAAGTACGTGCGACTGCTCCTGGCGCCGGGGGAGGGGAAATATCGGCCGCCTGACATCTGTGGCCTTGGTCGTGGCACCATTCCATCCGCATCTTCGAGGACGATCGGACATCTCCGTCCGAGATCGATCCTCGAGGAAGCTGGCTTTAACACAGGAGCGATGATCGGCGGAGGTCATGCCTCCGCCGATCATTGGCATTCGAAGATCGTGAGACCGGATCAGGCCCGGTCGTCGAGCTCCGGGACCCCGCTGCTGCGATCGGCGTAGGCAGCGAGGAAGGTCGGTCGGGTCTGCCAACGCTGCCAGAAGGCGTCGATGTGCTCGAAGCGCTCGTCCAGCGGCGTGGCGTTCACCGGGAACTTGGAGAAGGCGACCGCCGTCGCCAGCGTGATGTCCGAGAACGTAGGCTGATCACCGCCCAGCAGCCATTCGCGGCCGTCGGAGAGATGGCGATCGACCAGTCCGGCATGCGTCAGCGCGACCTTGCGCGAGTGCTCGCCCCAGGCGGGATTGCTGGTCAATTCGAGCTTCGGGCCGAGATCTTGGTGCAGGACGTGGAACGCCGTGACGATGGGATAGAGGATGTGCACCCACACGCGATTGTCCCACATCTGGTCCAAGCCGCGCTCGTGGGCCGTCGCGCCCATGATCTCCGACCGTCGAACGTATCGTCGAGATACCGCGCGATTGCCGATGTCTCGCTGAGGAAGGAACCGTCGGCTAGCGCAAGGGTCGGCGTCTCGCCCCACGCGTTCATCTTCAGGTGCCGCCAGCCGCGCTGCTCGCCGACCGGGGACATGTCGTAGATCGTCTGTTCAAACCGGTCGGCGATGCCCTTCTCATCGTGCCGGGTGGTGCGTGGGGACCGGACACCCTCCGCGCCGACACCGACGCGCTCGACCTAGTCAGGAAGGCGGCCGATGCCGGAAAGGTCGTAGCGGCGATCTGCCATGGTCCCTGGGTGATCTCCGACGTTGGCGTCACTCGGGGAAAGAAGGTGATGGGCTGGCTCGCCACTCGTCCGGATCTCGAGAATGCGGGCGCCACGTTCATCGACGAGGCTGCAGTCACGGACGGGAACATCGTCACCTCCCGCGGACCGCTAGACCTCGCCGCCTTCGTGGAGGCGATCGACCAGCTCCTGCTCCGAGGGTAGTCGGTTCTTTCGCCGCCAGCTAGGAGGCAGGCCGTCAGACATGAAGACGGCCATGCTCGCAGGAAACCGTATGACGGAGCAGCACATGGATGAGGTTGAGGCTTTCATCCGCGGGCTGCCGAAGACGGACCTGCATATGCACCTGGAAGGCAGCATCGAGCCGGAGCTCATGGTACGTCTCGCCGGCCGTAATGGCATACCGTTGCGCTGGAAGACTCCCGATGCGCTTCGGGGTGTCTATGAATTCGAGAATCTACAATCCTTTCTGGATCTCTACTTCGACGGTTGTCGGGTGATGGTCACCGAGCAGGATTTCCGGGAGGTGACGAGCGCCTACCTTGCTCGAGCCGTGTCTGACGGTGTGATCCACGCGGAAATGTTCATCGGTCCACAGAGCTTCCTGGAGGGGGGCACTTCAATCCGGGCCCTCATGAACGGCGTTCTTGGCGCCATGGCCGACGCGAGAGCCAGCGACGGGATCAGCTCAGGCCTACTGATCAGCGTGCATCGGCACAGAGCGGAGGCGGATGCGATCCTGATCCTGGACCAGATCATGCCTTGGCGCGATCAGGTCGTTGGGATCGGTATGGGCGGAGCGGAAGTCGGCAACCCTCCTTCGCGGTTCGCCCGCTTCTTCGCCTTGGCGCGAGAGCGCGGCTTCAGGACCTGCGTACACGCCGGTGAGAGGGGCCGGCGTCCTATGTCCGCGAGGCTCTCGAGCTCCTGAAGGTCGATCGTATCGACCATGGCAACGCGTGCCTCGCCGATCCCGACCTGGTCGAGGCACTTGCGCGGGGCCGCGTTCCGTTGACGGTCTGCCCGCTTTCCAACGTTCGCCTGAAGGTCGTGAGGGATATGGCCGAGCATCCGTTACAGGCGATGTTGGATGCCGGGTTGAACGTCACGATCAACTCGGACGATCCTCCATATTTCGGCGGCTACGTCACGGAGAACCTTCTTGCATGTTATCGAGATCTCGGCGTCACGGTCGCCGATATCGTCGGACTCGTCCGCAATGGCATTGAGGCCGCGTTCCTCACACGTGAACGGCGAGTTGAACTGCTTAGCAGGTTGCAACGGTATCTGGACGGTCGGAACATGGCTGACAATCACATGTCCTGAGGCCGTTCATGATCCTGCGCGGGCATTGGTCGAGGTTTCACCGCCTCCGGGTGCGATCGCGCCTGCCAATCGTCCTTGAGCAACGCATAGCCGACCTCGTCGTGCCACGCCCCGGCTGACCATCGGCTTCCTACCGATCGGGTCACCAGGCGCAGCCCAACCCTCGCCATCAACCTTTCGGACGCCGTGTTCGACGCGAGGCAATGGGCAGTCAGGCGATGCAATCCACGCACTTTGAAACACCAGTCGACCAGCGCTTCGACCGCCTCGGCGCCGTACCCCTGACCTTGATGGTCCGAATTGAGCCACCATCCGAGGTCACCGGTAGTCGGTCCCTCTTGCGGTAGGAAGAAGCCGACCTCTCCGATGATGCTGGGCTCGTTCTGCCGTTGAACCGCGAACATGATCCATCCGGAGTTTTCCGCCCTGGATCCGACTGCGATACCAAAAGCGCGCGGGCGTCTTCCGGGCTGATCGGCTCCATCATCTGTGCGGCCAACGCGGCAGGATCATTCCGGTAGGAAAGATAACCGGAAAGGTCGTCGATTGAGGGGGTGCGCAGAACGAGTCGGGAGGTGGAGATCAACTTTGCCAATCGAGGTGCTCGCTTTTCCGTGCGCATTTGCATCGAACGAGAAGCCAGCTGGTAGCAGCCGTCCTCGGATGCCGGCGAGGCTTCTCATCCGAGGTGTCGTGTCACCTTCGCTCGGATATCCATCCGCGGTCAAGCGGAGGAACGATAGTGCGCAAGCTCGTGGAGCTAAAATCAGAGGCTTCGGAGCAACTGTCCCTCTGTCCTGATCCTCAGAGCCAGGCCCTGTCGTTCACTGGACCAGTTATCGACGCTCGCCTGCATCTTCAATTATGGGGGGAGCGGCCTGTCCGCTTTCGGTCGAGCGCGCGAGAAAGCAGACATTCGTTCAGGCGGCGCAGGATGAGGGCTTGAACGCTCAATTCTGGAGGAGAGCGGAACGGCCGCTTTTGGGCGGTCGACCGCGGTAATCGGCAGCTCGTTCATCCAGTGGCGCAGAGCGGTACGAACGACCGCAGGTGGGGGGAGAACGGCTTGGCCGCTTTCGGGCGTTTCGATGGCGTAAGCCGACGTTAGTTCACCTCCGCCCCACAGCAGCTACGCGCCCCACCTTCGGTGCCTCGATTCGGATGCATCGAGCGTCACCGCTATCCGGCATAGGAACCGGTACATAATCCGGCATACCACCCGACGCGCAACTCGCAAAAGGCAACAAAGTCAGGTACCTACCGACCTTTTAAACCGGCAGATAATCCGGTATGATCCCGCATGGATGTGACAACGATGGAGCCGATGGTCCCCGAGGAGGCGTCCCGCCTTCTCGATGATGACATTCTGCCCCTGATCGCGGAAGCCAACCAACTGGCTGGGCGCATCCACCCCATTCTCCGCGACTCGATCGGCGATCTCGTCCGGTCGATGAATTGCTATTATTCGAATCTGATCGAGGGGCACGATACGCACCCGCGCGACATCGATCGGGCGCTCGCCAACGACTTCTCGGTCGAGCCGAAGAAGCGCGACCTGCAGAAGGAGGCCGTCGCCCATATCCACGTCCAGCAGCTGATCGACACCGGCCACGACCCTGATGCCTGGCCGGCTTCGGCCGCCTACGCTTCGTGGCTCCATGAAGAATTCTGCTCGCGGCTGCCGCCTGAAATGCTGTTCGTAACCGACCACAAAACCGGGGAACGGCTCGAGATCATTCCCGGCGCCTGGCGTAAGCGTGACGTCGACGTCGGACGCCACCTGCCGCCCCCGCATGAAGACCTGCCGCGCTTCATGGCGCGCTTCGACACAGCTTATGGGTCGCCGCCGCTCAGCAAGACGCGGCAGATACAGACGGTTGGGGCCGTGCATCACCGGTTCCTCTGGATTCACCCGTTTCTCGACGGCAACGGACGCGTCGCACGCCTGATGTCGCACGCGCTCTACAAACGGCTCGGGATTGGTACGAGCCTATGGTCAGTGGCGCGAGGGCTCGCGCGCGACGAGGAGCGGTACAAGGCACTGCTGGCGCAGGCCGACGGACCGCGCGAAGGCGACCGCGACGGTCGGGGTAATCTTACGCAGCGGGGTCTGATCGAGTTCTGCAAGTTCTTCCTCGATCGGTCCGTCGACCAGATCCGATTCATGAGTGGGCTGCTTGAGCCGATGACGCTCCTGACCCGTATGGAAATCCACATAGAAGAGGAGGTCCGCGCCAAGCGATTGCTGCGTGGCAGCTTTGCCGTGTTGCGCGAGGCCGTGATGAACGGCGAGGTCGAGCGTGCTAAGATCCCGTCGCTGACAGGCTATGAGGAGCGTGGCGCTCGCAACGTGACATCGGGTCTGGTCGAGCGCGGGATGCTCACCGCCGCCTCGCACCGCGCGCCGCTCCGACTCGCCTTCCCGGCCGACGTCGCTGAGCGCTGGTTCCCCAACTTGTATCCGGCCAATGCAGGCTCGCGCCATGACCGATAAGATCGTCGAGCTGATACGACGCTTCACGCCCATGTCGCCTCGATCGGCGGAGTGGGACTTCCTCATGCCGGGGAGCGGCAAGTCAATGCGGTGGCACGAGATCGAGGACGCGTATCGTGTCCTCGTAATTGCCGACCCGGGCGCCGGAAAGACATTCGAGGCGCAGACCCGTGCCAAGAGGATCAAGGAGCGTGGTCGCCATGCCTTCTTCATCCGGATTGAAAAGATCGACAGCAACTTCGAGCAGGCGTTTGAGGTCGGGACCGCCGAGGAATTCGAGGCTTGGCTCGCATCGACAGACCAAGCGTGGTTCTTCCTCGATTCCGTCGACGAAGCGCAGCTGGAGACTCCGCGCGCGCTTGAGGACGCCGTGCGGATTTTCGGGGCGCGGTGCCATGCGGCGCTGGACCGCGCGCGCATCTTCATCACCAGCCGCGAGGACGCGTGGCGCGCACTGCCCGACCAGACGCTCATCGAACAGCACCTGCCCTATGGCGAGCCCGAACCGTCCGAACGCGGCGCCGACACGAGCCGCGACAGCGATCCGACCCTCAAGCTGTTTCGGCTGGCCGGGCTCAGCGAGGATGAAATTCGTCTGTTCGCCAGCCACTATGGCATCAGCGACGTCACGGACTTCGTCGATGCCATAAAGCGCGCGAACCTGCTGCAGCTCGCCGAGCGCCCGTTCGACCTCAAGGCGCTCATCCGCGTCTGGATCGCGGACCACAAGCTCGGCAGCCGTTTCGACGTCCTCCAACGCATGATTGCCTTGCAGTTGGCGCCGCTGTCAGCAACCACCGCTGCCGTTCGCCTGGACGCCGCGAAGTTGCGGGCCGGCGCGCAAATGCTTGCCGGCGCGGTGATGATGACGGGCAAGGCGGTGATCTGCCTGCCCAATGGCGTGCATAGCCCTGATCGGATTGATCCCCGCGTCCTGCTCGTAGGATGGTCGGATGCCGAGATCAAAGCGCTACTTCGAACCGGATTGTTCGACGACATCGTCTACACGAGCGTGCGCTTCCGGCATCGCGAAATTCGCGAGTTGTTGAGCGCGGAGTGGGCGAACGATCTTCTGAACCGGCCCGGCGAACGGCCGCGGATCGAAGATCTATTTTTCCGAGAGCGCTACGGGGAGGCGGTCATTGTTCCTCGCACCCGCCCGACGCTCACCTGGCTCATTCTTCTCGACGACGCCGTGCGCGACAAGGCGCTGGCGATCGCGCCGGAGATCGCGACCGAGGGCGGCGACCCCTCGCGGCTTCCGCTCGATGTCCGCCAAGCCATGCTGAGCAATATCGTCGAGCGCATCGCGACGCGGAGGGGCGGATGAGCATTATGGACAACAGCGCAATCGAGCGCATTGCGACACCGGAACTTGCCGCCGATACGCTGGCCCTGCTCGAGAAGTATCGGTCGAACGACGATGTCGTCTTCTTCATCGGCCGGCTGGTCTGGCAGGGCAACATGGCGTCGTGCGCGCCGCTCCTGCTTGAGATCGCGGCCGATACCATCCGGGGCAAATATGCGCGGATCGCAGCGATCCGGGGCGTCATGTCGGTCGGCGCCGACGAGCTGAAGGACCAGCTGTGGCACAGGATCGCGGATGACCCGGCGTTGCTCGATCGAGCGGTCTTCGCCGAATTGCTCGACTGGGCGCCGCTGACGACGCGCGGTGTCGATCTGGTCCTGCGAACGCTCGACCATACCGCACCCCATGAGCGCTTCAACGCGACGGGCCTCGTCCATGCGATGCACGAATTCATCGAGCGATTGCCGGTCATGGCCGATGCGGCCGATGTCCATCCGCTGGGTCAGCTCATCGAAGGCTTCAACCGGTTCCTTGAGCGCGAGCCCTATGTCGAGCGTGGCGAATGCCACGTGTCCGAGGAGTTCGCCTGGCTGATGCCGGCGGCTCTTCATGCCGTCGATCGCCTCGTTGCCGCGCGCTCGACAGCGGCATTGCAGCCGACCGCACTCGCGGTATTGCGCAACACGCCTGCGCTTCGGTTCTGGCGCAGCGGTGATACCGACGAATACAAGAACTCACTTTCGCAGAACGTGCACCGCTGGCGCGAACTCAACGACCTTCTCTACTGGACGAGCGTCGCCGCGTGCCGCGCCCGCAAGGAAGCCAAGGGCGAGGTACTGCGCGATGACTGGCAGATGGCGTTTATGGGTCATTTCTGGGGGTTCGGCCCCGAGGATTTCGATCGGTGCCTCGCCTGGATCGCGGAGAAGGACGGCGACGATCGGTACATCGCGCTTTCGCGGTGCATCCAGCTCTACATTCAGGCGGATCGGCCATCGGCATGGCTCGAACCGCTTCGCGCGGCTGTCGCCGACGATCCGGGTCTCTCAGAATTTCTTGAGTCACGGCTCAATCCCAAGCCATCCCCGGCGATGGAGCGGATGGACGCCGAACATCGCCGCTGGAAGCGGAAAAATGACGCGCGCGACCGCAAGCATAAGAAGGATCGGGAGGATTGGGTGCGCGCACTCCAGGCCCATCCCGATCGCATCCTCCATCCGGCCGGCTTGAAGCCCGGCGAGTTCAGCGGCGATCAGTATCATCTGCTTCTCAGCGCGATGAGCAGTGGAGTCTCGACAAGCCGGGAAGATGGCGCCGACTGGCGTGCGCTGATCCCCGAGTTTGGCGAGCCGGTTGCGCGTGCCTATCGCGACGCAGCGATAGCCCACTGGCGCATTTATCGGCCCACGCTGCGCTCGGAAGGCGGGGACACGGGACGGACGCCCTATTCGCTGATCTTCGCGATGACCGGCCTCGCGATCGAGGCCAATGAGGACAGCGCCTTCGCCCAGCGCCTGACGCCCGATGAAGCGCGTCTGGCGTTCCGCTATGTGACCTGGGAACTGAACGGCTTTCCCGGCTGGTTCGAGCAGCTGTATCGCGCCTTTCCCGACATTGGTCGCGAGGCCGTCACAACCGAGCTGTTGTGGGAACTGAAGCACAGCGTGGGCGAACAGCCGTTGCACTACGTTCTGCATGACATCCTCTACCATGCGCCGTGGTTGCATGCCGAGGTTGGGTCGCTGATTCTCGACTGGCTGCGGGCCAACGACATCCCCAACGCCGACGCCTTGCGCTACAGTCTGAATATTCTCGCCGGCAGCGGCGTGGCACCCGAAACCCTTGCCGAGCTTTCGGCGACCAAGGCGACTGGGACGGTGTTGGACGAGCAGCGGCCACGATGGTTCGCGATGTGGGTCGATACCGATCCATCGGCTGCCATTCCGGTGCTGGAGTCCCATCTCGCCGGCCTGTCACCGGAGGACGGATCGGACTTCGCACAGCAGTTCATCGTCGCGCTTCTCGGCGATCGGCACGGCGCCGGCGTGCGTGTCGGTGCCTATCGCAACGCGCACGATCTCAAGACCCTGTATGTGCTGATGCACCGCTACATCCGGGTGTCAGAGGATATCGAGCGTGCCGGAAAGGGCGTTTATTCGCCCACCACGCGCGACAATGCGCAGGAGGCGCGCAACACGCTGTTCAATATGCTGATCGAAGTGCCAGGGCCGGATGCATATGCCGCGATGAAGGCCTTGGAGCAGGAACATCCCGAGCCTGAATATCGAAGCTGGATGGCGGTAAGGGCGCGGCAGCGTGCGACACAGGACGCCGACGAGCCTTTGTGGTCGGTCGAACGAGTTCGCGACTTCGCCAAGATGAATCCAGCTGATAGCGCTGCTTCTTGACATATCAAGTTGAGCAACGCGCGGCGCCTCCGAGATCAAGGATTCGACATTTAGCACGGACCAGTTAGGAGCCGGTCAGTTCGCTCCCGACCCAATTGCAGCCGTCAGGTGTTAGCTGAACTAACGGCCGTTCCCCGGAGACGTGTAAGCGCCCCTGAGTGGCCGGGTTTGGGTCCAAACACTTCTTCAACTACGTAGCGCGCGGAAGACTCTACTCGGCATTCGAAGTATGAAGCAAATGAAAAGTATCAAGAACAGCCGCGCTTTGCACGGCTAGGATCATACCGCTGTTCGGCTTAACGAACAGCCCATCAACTTCGGTTTCAACAACACCATCAGTCCGATAAACTAGACTCTTTTCGCGAAGTTCATTCCTATACCCGGAGATAATGCCGATGAGTATTGGCGTTCCATCTCCGATATCAGCATACACCGGGCCGCCAGAGTAACCAGGATTGTTAAATCCATCTAAGACGGTTAGTGTGATGCCATTGTGGATGATAGCACCGCTTAAATGAGCATGCCGGGTTAGGGGCGTTGTGAAAGCTGTTTCGGACGGGTAGGTGTTAGAAAGTCCATGTGGGAAACCTAAAAAGCGGACAGGGTCGCCAGGAAACATTCCTACAGGACGAAGATCGCTATCTTCAGCAGCCCAGATCAGATTTTCTAAGGTAAACGCGCACACGTCGTGGCCATCAGGATGCCGAACTATCTCTTTGACCGTAAACGGCGACCAATCTTTTGTCTCCCGAAAGTAGATCAGCTCGTTCTGTTGGACACCTTTGAATACGTGTGCGGCGCTAAGGAAGCCGCCATGGGGGCCGCTCTTTCGGAAAAAGCATGTGCCGACACCTGCTGCAGTCCTAACCTGAACGCATGTTCCGAGATGACCGCTCGTAAGCCTCATAGCCGCTGCTCTCATTCCGGTATTTGCGTGGCATCCATGACGCCTTGACAGAACGAGCTATTACCAACGTTTCTGTTGGTGAGCCAGAGGCCGATGAACGACCGTCGCTTATCGGAGGTGGCTCAATCAGCGACGAACGTCTGGTTATGGGGCCAACCAATCCTTCCCGGTCAGCAGTAGCCCGGCAGGAAGTGGCCTCGCGACCACCCGCGAATGTATTCCTGCAGACCGGGGATGTTGGAGGCGAAGCCCTCCACCACCCCGATGAGCCGCCGCCAGTCTTCGCGTTCGCGGATTAGGCGCTCGAGGATGAGGCCCGTCGCCGGCTCTCGGACGGTCCGCACGCTGCCCGTGGACCAGAGCTGGCCGATGGCCTCGCATGCGGCTTGCAGATGGGAGAGCGGTTCGGCCTCCTTGCCGCCCAAACGGCCCGCGAGCGCCCTTGCGCGGTCGCCCAGGCGTCCGCTCTGAAGGCAGTCCTGCTCGATGCCCAAGGCGATCATGCCGCCGGAGATGCCGAGGTGGGTATGACCTGCGCGGATCATGTCGACTGTGTGCTGGGTGAAGTCGGTCGACCCGATGCGGCCGCGGGCACTCGCCTCCGAGAGGACTGCGTGCAGCCAGGCGGACAACTTGCCGCCGCCCGCCGCGTGCATGCCGCGCAGCGCCAGATCGTCGCAGACCAGCAGCGTCCCGCTCGTGAGCGCGAGGGCTACGGCGTCGAGCATGTCGGTGCGTCCCGACTGGATCAGGTCGCGGAAGGCGGCGGGAAGATCGTCGCCCATGACCAGCGGACGCGAGGCGTCGTTGTCGCCGATCCAGGCGAGTGCGGCGAACAGGTCGTCGCGCAGCTCCTTCATCCTCTCCGCGGGCGTCTCGGTGTGGAGGATGCGTCCGCCCTCGAGGTAGGAGAGCGACGAGTGGCTGCCGTCTGCCATGAGCGACTGCGCGTCGAGCCGGGCGTCCAGGCGGTCGACGACGCTCCGGGGCACGGCGATGGGGCCGCAGATCTCCGCAACGACGTTGAGCACGCCTAGCCGCCACGCCGTCCAGAAGGACAGGAGGTCGAGCACGCATCCGCGACGCCCGTTCGCGAGGATCGCGGCCTGCGCGGCCTCCCGTTCCGGTTCGGTACCCGCCGCCACCTTGAGCGGAACGCCCTGCTCGGCGAGACCCGCGGCGACGTCGATCGTGTCCATGTGAAGCCGGGCCGCGAGCAGGTCGATGGGCATCCCGCTGGCGAGGTGGCGCTCCTGCTCGGCGAGCACCCAGTCGCGCCGCTCCTTCAGCTCCGCGATGACCTCGTCGAGGCCGTTGGGGCTTTCCGGATCGACCGTCATCGACCTCAGCCCGAACACGTCGGGGAAGCGTTCCTCGTAATTTGCGAGGACGTAGTGGAAGCGGGCCACGATCTTGTGGCGCAGCTTGGTTATCCGGGCCGATCTGCCGTCCGGCGCGGTGAACTCGTCATCGACGCGAAGACCCCAGGCGGCCTTAACGAGCGGATGCTCGGGTTCCCACGACTGCGGGTCCAGGGCGCGCAGCTCCTTGTCGGGTTCGACGACGAGGAACGCGGTCGAGCCGTTGGCGTACTCGATGTCGATGGCGACGTCGGTGCCGACCGCGTCCGGAAACCAGTTGTCCGGCCTGCCGGCGTCCTGCGGTCCCTTTCGGATAGTCATGGATGTGAGCGTCATCCAGGCCCGCGGCCGGTCGCGCTGCTGGAGGAAGAGGCGATAGGCGAACCTCGCCGCCCGATCATGGTGGCCAAAGTGGTGGAGGAGGCGGGCGACGCGGTAGGGATCGCTTCCACCGGACCAAGGGAGGTCCTCGATCGGGGTCTCGAGCGTTTCCAGCACCGCCTTAGAGCGCCCGAGCCTGAGCAGCGTCTCGATCCGCATCAGTATCGCCTTGGGCAGCCCGGGCCGGATCTCAAGCATGCGGTCGAGGTCGGCGAGGCAGCGGTCGAGGTCGCCGACGTTCCAAGAGTGGCGCGCGTCGAGCCAGAGCATGTCCGGGTGTTCGCGCACCGTCGCCGCCGCGCGCGCCAGCGCGGCGCGGAACGCGCCATCGCGTCGCGCCTCGGCGAGCGCGGTCAGGTACATGAAGGTGACGGGACGTGGGCTGTCGAGATCGGCAAGTCGCTCAATCAGGTCGGCGGCCCGGGCCTCCAGGCCGTTCTCCAGCATCGCCTCGGCGACGAGCATGCGTTCGATCGGCTCCGGATCGTCGCCGAGGTCGTCGGCGATGCCGATCAGGCGATCGCGGGTCTCCTCCTCGGCCGCGCCGGAGCGAATCGACGCCTGGAGTTCCAGCAGCCTGGCCGCGACCACGTCCTCCGGGCGGGCGAGCATGTCGTCGAGGACGGAACGGAGCGCGGCGTCGTCTTTCGCGGCGATGGCCATCTCGGCGACGAGCCTGCGCCGCATCCCCGAAACGCGTTCGTTACCCTGATCCTCCATCGCCTGGAGCGCCGCGAGCCGATCGGCGGGCGTGCCTGTGCGGGAGAATTGGACCTTCATGAGGACAGTCTCGGGTTCGCTGCTCGGTTCCAGCACCTCGACCGCCTCATCGCGCCTGCCGCGATCGATGAGCGTCATTGCGAGGAGCCTCATCAGCTGGTCCTCGCCAGGCATGGCCCTCAGGCCGTCGCGCAGCAGCGCCTCGGCCTCGTCGCGCCGATTGGCGATCCGCAGCAGCAGCGCCGCGTTGCTGACGTGAGCCATGAGGTCGTGCGGGTCGGCGTAGGCGACGTCGAGGCAGTGCTTCGCGTAGGCGAGCATGTGCGTCGCTGCCTCGTCGATCTGGAGGTCGGTGACGGCGTCGCCGCCGCCGACCACGTGCACGCGGCTGTCGACCGCGATCGAGAGGACGGCCAGCGCCTTGAGCCGGGCGAGGTCGTCAAATTCGCTGTCGCCGTCCTCGAGCGCCAGGACCCTCTTCTCCCAGCCCGGCAGCCACCGCTTGCGCAGGAAGTCGGCGACGGCGAGCTCGGCCGAGCGGGTGCCGCGCATGTCCTCGGGCACGAGTGTCTCGGGATCACCCTGCCACTCGGAGCGGGACGCGGCCTGGAGCAATGCGCTGACGGCGAACTCGGTCCTGTAGGGGCGCGCGAGCACGGCTAGGGCGATCTTCATTCCCTCGTCTGGTCTGCCCTGGATTGTTCGCGCGATGGAGAGGTTCGCTAGCGCGTCGGGATCGTCGGGGCGCAGCAGGTGGGCGCGCTCGTAGGCCTCGGCGGCTTCGGCCTGGCGTCCGCGGTCCATCAGCGCCGCCGCAATGTTGGTCTCTATCCGATAGCGCGCCCAAGGCGCGTCGGCCGCCTCGGGCCCGTCGCGCAGCGCCAGCAGCCGCCTCTCGGCCACCGCGCCTTGCCCTTCGCGCACGAGGTCGCGCAGCAGGTCGATGCGGGCGTGGAGCGCCGGATCCTCGTCGCCGATGCTCCCCGGTCCGGCTTCGGCGGCGGGCGCAGGCGAGGTGGGGACGATGCCGCGCCGCATGAACTCGTCCGCCATGTGGGCGATGAAGCCGTCGACGCTCATCGCGCCTCCGTCCGAGATCTGGACCGGAAGCGTGGTCGCCACTGATGACGGGACGAAGGCGTTGTAGGCGGGTTCGTGCAGTCCGATGAGCAGCTGGAGCTGGTCCCAGCCGTACAGGTGCACGGTCACGTCGTGCCCTTCGGCCCGAAGCTCGCGTTCGACCGCCTTCGCCGCCTGTTCCGCCTTCGTGTCGGCGGGGGCGGTGGTGGCGAAGATGATCTCCTTCACACCGAAGGTAAGCGCCAGGGCTGCGCGGCAGTCGGCGAGGATCTTGGCGTGCTTCAGGCTCCTGGTGACGAGGCGGCACTGGATGCCGACCGGATGCGCCGGGTCGCCGCCGCGGTAGCCAAGGATGTCGATACCGCCCTGGTCCTGCCCGTTGCGACCGTACTCCTTGGCGTTCGGATCCCGCAGCTCCTCTCGGAACAGCACGACGCAGTTGCGCTGGAAGGCGCCCCAGTCCTTTGGCTTCGCGATCTCGATCGAGAGCCGCTGCCCGACCGGCACGCCCGTGGACGCGAAGCTGTGCCTCCGGCCGGTCTTCGAGGGGGATATCGCCATGGCATCAACATAGAGAACAGGTGGTGAATCTCAAACGGGTTCGACGCCGGCGTTTCGTCGGCGTACGCATTCCGGCGCTGCGCGCCCGCCCGCCGCTGATGGCGATCGGCGCTTCGATCGGCAGCAGGTGCCTGGCATTCGCCACGATCTGGCCGTCGCATCCGGGAGCGCGTCGGTGAAGACGGTAGTCAGCGCGTCGGACCGCTCGACCGGCGGCTAGCCCACTGCGTAGTACCCCAGGGTTCGCTGCGACCTTCTCAGCTTGCGTGATCGTTCTGCGTCTTTCCTGAAGGCGTCTCCTGAAGCTGAACCAATGTCCGGAGCTGCGTCGGGGCTCGAGGGGCGTGAACGGCCGGATTTGGGTCAAGCGAGCCTGCGAGGCCTCGTCTTAGATCGGCCGGCGTGATGTGGCCGAAGCATATCGCCTTGATTGACCGACTTTGAAGTTGCTCTTCATGCGTCGGCCAAGTCGGCAACGTGCGCGGCGAGGCCGGTCTGACCGGGCGCAACGTGGTCCGCCATGGTGTGACGGTCGGGGAAGCCGCCGCCGTTCTGCGGACGAAAGGGAATCGGCGCGTCGGTAAACAGCCCAGCAAGACGCTCGCGCCATGCTGTCTTAATCGCCTCCACCTCTTTCGCTGTGGACACGTGACCCGCTCCATAGACCGCGTGCGTCGGAAGCACGTCCATGCCGGGGTAGAACAGCGCGCCATGCGTTAGCGGGAACAGCAGTTGGTCAATCGGACCGTTGATCCCCCGCGGGCCATAATCGGCCGCAGGACCTCCGGCCTGCACGTTGACTAGCGCCCGCTTGCCCTTGAGGATGCCATCGCCGAAGCGGAACTCGTTGGAGCCGTTCTGATAGCCGTAGGCAAAACCGAAGGCATAGACCCGCTCGATCCAGCCCTTCAGGATGGCGGGCACGCCGTACCACCAGAGCGGGAACTGCAGGATCACGGCATCGGCCGCGAGCAGCTTCTGCTGCTCGACGACCACGTCCGTGGTCTGATGCCCATTTGCGTAAGCATGGCCCGATTCCGCTATGAACGACAGCCGCTCGGGGTTGTCTCGAACGGGGAAGTCATCGGCATCGTACACCGCCTTCCACTTCATGCCGTAGAGGTCCGAATGGATCACAATGTGCCCCGCTGCGGACAACGTCTCATCCGTGACGTCAACCAGCTGCCGTGTCAGCGACGTGGGTTCAGGATGCGCGTAGACAATGAGAACCTTCATGATGCCTTCTTCCTGGTGCTCTGGGTCTTTCAGTATCCGACGACGAACTTGCTAAAGCGGCTGCCAATCCTAAGGGGGGCGGAAGGCAACCCGTCCGCTCATCCATGCGGAAGACGATCCTCCTGCCCGGGAACCGAGACGTCGTAGGCGTTGAGCAGCATCGAGATCAGGGCGTAGCCGCCTACCAGGTAAATCAGCTCGGCCGTTTGTTCGTCGCCGAAAACCTGCACGGCACGTTGGTAGGTGGATTCTGGAAGCTGCTTGCCGGCGGTCAGGGCCACAGCGACGTCGTAGGCGGCCTGCTCCTCCCTGGTCAGGTCGGCGGGGCGTTGGCCGGCCGCGAGCGCGGCGATCTTGGCGTCGCTCAGGCCGACGTGCGCGGCCACACGCTCGTGGGCGTAGAGCTCGTAGCGCGAGTTGAACGTCGCCCCCGTAGCCAGGATGGCCACCTCCTTCGCCGGCTTGGGCAGTGTGGAGTTCTCGAGCAGCTCCTTGGTGTAAGCCCATGCAGTCACCCCGAACTTGGGAAAGCGCAGCATCGGCGCGAAAGGACCGACAAGGGCACCGTTATCGCGCTTCGAGACGTAAGCGTTCTGCCGGTCGGCGATCTCCGCCATATCGTCATGAAGAGCCCGCACGTTTGGCGGCATCTGGTCGGGGGGAAAGGGCGGTGCGCGCATCGTTTCTCTCCTGGTCAGAAAGGGAATTTGTACGGCCGGCGGGCGGCGCCTGCGCCCCCGACCCGTTCTCGGGAAGGCGAAAGGCTCGGCGAACTCGCCAATCCGGCAGGTGGGGTGTCACGTCCCGAAGTTGAAATCGAACCTTCTGGCTGTTGTTATCGAGCGCATGGATACCAGGAACCTTGATCTCGGCCTGCTCGTCACACTTGAAGCCCTGCTGGCGGAACGGAATGTCACGCGTGCCGCCCGTCGTTTGAACCTGAGCCAGCCCGCCTTGTCGGCCCGGCTGGCGCGGCTTCGCGACGCCCTCGGCGATCCCCTCCTCATTCCGGCGCGGCGCGGGATGGTCCTGACCCAGCGCGCGGTTGAGCTTCAGCAGCCGCTGCATGAAGCGCTGGAGGCGGTTCGCCGGGTTGTGACCGAAGGAATGCCGTCCGACCCGGCGACGATGGAGGCTACTCTGGTCATCGCCGCGAGCGACTATGTGCAGTTCGCTCTGCTTAGCCGCTTCTCGATCGCGCTCAGGACCGAGGCTCCCAGGGTCCGCCTTGCCTGGCGTGCCCTCGACGTGCTGGCGCTCGCTACACAGTTGGAGCGCGGCGAGGTCGACTTGGCCCTGGCACCCTCGGATCATGCACCGGCGGCCATGCGTCAACGCCAGCTCTTTCAAGAGGAGTATGCGGTGATTGCCCGGCAGGGACATCCGGCCGTGCAGGGGCAACTCAGCCTGGATGTGTTCTGCGCTTTGGAGCACGTCGTCGTGTCTCCTCAGGGTGGAGGGTTCTCCGGGCCTGCCGATGCGGCACTGGAGGCTGTCGGCCGCCGGCGTACCGTAGCGCTGTCCACGTCAGGGTTCCTGATCGTGCCGGAGGTCGTGTCGCGGTCCGACATGATTGCGCTGATCCCGCGACGGGTCGCCAATGGCTGGTTGGATCGGGTGAAGGTGGTGGAACCGCCGCTCGCCATCGCTGGCTTTGCCATCGCGAGTGTCTGGCACGACCGGACCACCAACCATCCGGCACAACGCTGGCTTCGTGAACGACTGACGACGTTGGCCGCAGAAGGTTAGTCAGGACCTCGACTGAAGGTTGCGACGGCGCTTCCTAAGATGCCCTCCCGCTTTCATACGCTGATGGAGCAAGGCGGGGCGCATCGGAACCCACATAAGGCGACCCTTAAAGCTGAACGAATGACCGAAGCTGGAAGCGACACAGGGTGTCACGAACGGCCGAAACTGGGTTGAAGCGGACGCCGCGAAGCGCTGGCGCGGAGCCGATCCGCGCCCATTCCGACATGCGAACCCGTCGGCGCTGAAGCCGCATGATGCCAATTAACATCTCTTTACTCCTCGACACTGGGTCGACCCCCTACCTTTCGCGCAGCAACCTCGATGAGCGGAGACCGACATGTCCACATCCACAGAAGGCGGAGCGATCTCGCGCAATCCCGCGGACGGCTCGCTGATCAGCAACTATCCGTTCCAGACGGCGGACGAGATCGAGCAGACGCTGCAGGGTTGTGCCTCCGCCTACGCAGCCTGGCGAGCGACCCCCATCGACGAGCGGGCCGCCCGTTATCGACGCCTGGCGGAGACGCTGCGCGACCGCTCGGAGACGCTCGCCAAGCTCGTGACGGCGGAAATGGGCCGCACCATCACCCTGGCCCGCTTCGAAGTGGAGAAATGCGCCTCGACCATCGAGTGGATCGCCGAGCACGGCCCGGCGATCCTCGCCGACGAACCCGCGCAGGTCGAGGGCGACGAGGTCTACGTTTCGTTTCTTCCCATCGGCACGGTCTTGGGGGTCATGCCTTGGAACCTACCCATCTGGCAGGCGATCCGGGCTGCCGGTCCGATCATGCTGTCAGGCAACGGTTTCCTCCTGAAGCACGCCACCAACGTGATGGGCTGCGCGTACGCGCTCGAGGAGGTCTTCGAAGCCAGCGGCTTCCCACGCGGCCTCTTCGCCAACCTGAACGCCGACAATGACACAGTCGCACGCGTCATCAAGGATCCTCGCATCGCCGCGGTCACCGTCACGGGGAGCGTCCGGGCCGGGTCGGCCGTCGCCTCCACGGCGGCGCGGGTCATCAAGAAAAGCGTGCTCGAGCTGGGCGGTGCGGATCCCTTCATCGTCCTCGCGGATGCCGACCTGGAGGGGGCCGTGAAGGCCGCCGTCCAGTCGCGTTTCGAGAACGCGGGACAGGTCTGCCTGGCGGCCAAGAGGATCATTCTGGAGCGCCCGATCGCCCAGCGTTTTCAGGACGCTTTCGTGCAGCGCGCCGCCGCGCTCAAGGTAGGCGACCCGATGGACGAGTCCACCTTCCTCGGACCCATCGCAAGGGCTGATCTGCGCGACGGCGTCCACGACCAAGTAGCGCGGTCGGTTCTGGCCGGGGCCAAGCTGCTGCTGGGTGGTCGGAAGATCGACGGGCCAGGCTTCTTCTACGAGCCGACGGTCCTTGGCGACGTCAGGCCCGGTATGGCGGCCTTCGACGAGGAGGTATTCGGACCGGTCGGCGCTCTCATCGTCGCCGAGGATGCTGAGGATGCGATCCGCCTCGCGAACATGAGCGATTATGGGCTGAGCGGCAATATCTGGACTGCGGACATCGAGAAGGCGCGTGCGATGGCCCGGAGACTGGAAACCGGTGGCGCCTTCATCAACGGCTTTACCGCTTCAAACGTCCGCGTTCCCGTCGGCGGCGTGAAGCAGAGCGGCTTCGGACGCGAACTGTCGCATTTCGGCCTGCGGGAATTCACCAACGCGCAGACCGTCTGGGTGAAGAAGCCGGCTTGAACACGTTAGACCCGCCGTTCGATAAGAGGATGATCCGATGGGCGACAAGAACATGAAGTTAGGCTTCGTTGGTTTCGGCGCCATGCCGAAGCGGATGGCCGCCCGGCTGCGGGACGCGGGTTTCCAGGCGACCGTCTTCGACCCTTATCTGAAGCCGGATGCGATCGAAGGGTTCAAGTCCGTCGACAGCGCCCCCGATCTGGCCCGGGAGGTCGAAGCGATCCTAGTCGCCGTTCCGAACGATGCCGCGCTCGCCAAATCGATGACCGGCCCCGGAGGAGCCCTCGAGGGCGCCCGGGAGGGCCAGCTGCTGCTAAATTTCAGCACGGTTTCGCCGTCGGCTTCGAAGCGATTGGCCGAGGCGGCAGCCGCGCAAGGAGTTCGCTACGTGGAGACGCCGATGTCCGGCAGCACGCCGGAAGCGGAGTCGGGCAAGCTGGTCTTCCTCGCCGGCGGTCGGCCGGAGGATATCGATGCGGCGAAGCCCATTCTCGAGGTGATCGGGCGCAGGACCGTGCGGATCGGAGAGGCGGGCGACGGCGCAGTAGCGAAGCTCATCGTGAACGGGATCATGGCGACGGGCACGAACGCTCTTGCGGAGGGGCTTGCATACGCCGCACGCGCCGGAGTGGATCGAGATACCCTGATCGACGTGCTGTCCGACCTGATCCTCGTCTCCGAGCATCACAAACGGAAGCTCGCGATGGCGCGGGCGAACGACTTTCCCCCGCAGTTTCCGACCAGGCTGATGTCCAAGGACATGGGCTTGCTGCTCGACGATACTCGCGAGCGCGGCGTTTCGGTCCCGGGCATGGCTGCGGTCGCGCAGCTTTATGCACACGCGGCGCGTGTCCGTCCCGACGACGACTACGCATCGGCGATAGCCGTCGCGGAGGAGCTGGCGAACGACAATTGACGACATCGGGCGTCGCCGGTCTAGCGTGGCCGGGTCTAACCGTACCTTCGGTGGCAAGCGGCGCAGTGGCGGCCCCGTATCGGCTTCCGGGACGCTGCGCCGCCATCGGACAAGACCAGGCCTCGACGCAAGACTGCATCGCCGTTTCCACAGGGTTGATCGGCGTTTCGGACGTGTGGATCAGCTTTCTTATATCCTTTGCCGAAGATCAGGAGGTTGCAGATGCCCAAGATGTTCGTCCAGGCACCCGCAGGAGCCTACGATGAAGCCGCGCGCGCTCGGATCGCTCGTTCGCTGACGGACCTCGGCATGACGTGCGAACGGCTGGCCGATACTGAAAAGGTCCGAGCCGGCGTGTGGGTCCTGTTCAACGAAGTGGCGCCGGGCGCAGCGTTCAGCGGTGGCGAAATCGCCGCTACGCCAATTGTCGCCCTGATCGTCTACGCACTGGAAGGCGGCCTCGACGAGAGTGGCCGGACCAAGCTTATAAGGGAGGCGACCGCGATCCTCGCGGCGGACCTTCCCACCGATGTTCCGCACTCCATCTACGTCTCGATCCAGGAGACGCCGGAAGTCGCCTGGGGAATGAATGGCGCCCAGGTCTCCCTTGCTTCACTACGCACGTGATGGATCGCCTGGGAAGCTGGTCGATGGGGGCTCACGAGGTCCGAGGGGCGCGTAAATTCGTCTGCGCCGCGTTCAGGGCCTGATCCCGCTGCGACCCGTCCAGCAGCAGACCAAGGATTTGGCGGCCGATCCCACCCCATCGCCGGACGCTTCATTTCCGGCGATGGGCTTGACCAGTTTCGAGGGACGCGATCTCCAGACCGGGCGCTAGCGGTTGCATGGGGGCTGTCTGGCTGGCGCTTAATAGGCGGGGTTTGCTCAAGACGCTCCAGAGCCCCGGTGTGGGCTAGTTCGGGGGAGCAGACATGCACCGGTTGCGATCGACCGCCTAGAGGCCGCCGACCTGATGAGGCCGAGCGTCAGCGGTATGGGGCCCGGCTTGGTCCCCGAAGCGACGAGTTCCTGTTCCATCAGATACCGTGCAGGTATCGGTGCAACGCCGCGACCACGACTGAGCCCTCTCCTACGCTTGAGGCGACGCGTTTGACGGATTGGGCCCGGACGTCGCCGACAGCGAAGATGCCCGGCCGCGACGTGCCGTAGACGCCGCCTGCGACCGCAGCATCTCGAGCGAATCCGGTGACGACGAAGCCCTTGTCGTCAAGTTCGATGCAGTCGCCGAGCCACTCGGTGTTCGGCTCCGCGCCGATCATGACGAAGACGTTCGCCACCGGGCGCATCTTTCCGCTCTGGTCCCTAGGAGAGGCAGAGAGCAGCGCCTGTTCTCTCTGTTCCCATGCATCGCGCCCACCGGTGTTGGCCGATGAATTGGGCCGGCCCGGAGGGGCGACGCACCTCGGATTCGAGCGGCAACGAGCGGAGGAACCAGGCCGACAATCAGCCACGATCCTCACTCGTGGCTGGCCGTCGGTGGCGGAGCCGTCAAGCGGCCGCCGTCAACTCCTCGATCCTCTCGATGGCAGCTTCCATGGCCGCGCGGTCCTGCTCGGGTCCGTAGGCCACACCCTCCGCGCGAATGACATTGATCTGCTCGAGGCCGAGCGTCCGAAAGACCGCTTCGAGGTAGCCGGAGAGATGATCGTTCCCCGCGGAAGCGCCTTCGGAGTAGATTCCGCCGGAGGAGAGAACTAGATACGCACGTCCGCTCAGCAGTCCTTGCGGGCCTTCGGCGGTGTAGCTGAAAGTCTGCCCGGCGATGGCCACGTGATCGATCCACGTCTTCAGGGTCGATGGGACCGTGAAGTTGTACATGGGCGATCCTACCACCACCACATCGGCCGCTTTAAGTTCGTCCACAAGCGCCTTAGAGCGTCCCAGCGTCGCGATCAGTTCGGGATCGTTGGCGTTCTCGGGCATCCAGGCATGTAGGATCGTCAAGTCCACATGCGGCAGCTGGTTGGCGACTAGATCGCGGTAGATGACCGTAGCTCCGGAATTTGCCTCCTTCAGCCGCTCGACGAGCCTGCTTGTCAGGCGACGCGTATGGGAGGTCGCGACGTCGCTAGCGCTAACATCGAGGTGGAGGATCTTCATCGAGTTGGCTCCGGTCTAGAAAAGTGACCAGAGCCAGCTATGTGACTCTAGCGGCCTCGCCAAGAGGTCATTTTTCGAAGACCTGGTCATAGAAGCTGACTTACGCAGAGCCGGATCACGTGGATTGCAGCCGATTCAGCGGTATTCTAAGTTTGATCGGCGACAAGTGGACCGTGATGATCGTCTTGACGCTCGTTGATCAACCAAGGCGTTTCAACGAAATCAAGCGTATCAATGGGGGCATAAGTCAGCAGATGCTGTCTCGGACTCTGAGCGCACTGGAACGTGACGGCATGTTGACGCGCACCGTAAATCCCACGATTCCTCCTCAGGTCGAATATGCACTGACGCACCTGGGGCAATCCCTGGCTGGGCCCATCAACGAGCTTGGAGCCTGGGCGAGGAGCCATATCTTGGAGATCGAGCGCAACCGACTGGCTTTTGATGAGGCTAAAGCCAAGGTTTAGATCTCTTTTATTCGGTATCGTCGACGGTCGAACAGGTTTGCCAAAGATGCAGACATATCCGCTATCCGCAACCTGCATAAAATGAATCTGAACCGCGCGGCGAGGGGATTGAGCGGAGATCGGGTTTATGCATGCCGACGTGACAAAAAGTCAGGACATTCACTTTCAATGAAAGGAATACTTGATGTCTGAGACTCCGTTCATCGATTGATTTCGTCGCTCCTCGGCTCCGAGGTCCCAGAGAGCGCCGCGATGGCCGCATTTTGCATTGCTTTACTACGCGTGCATCTCCTTGGCACTAAAGCGCTTCATAATTTTGGTACAATCCAAATGGCATATGCAAGCGAAGCAGGGGTTTTGACGTGCTCCCCAAAGCTCCTCCAGTCATAACTGGAGTCCGGGGTTGTCATGGTGCCCGTCGGGGCGGTGTTGCACAACCCGCCCGGCAGCATCGGCGGGCGTCAGCCCGCCTATCCCGCTATGCGGCCGCACATGGTTGTAGTCGTCGCGCCAGAGCCGCAGCACCGAGCGAGCATGGCCGAGCGAGACGAACAGCGTCTCGTTGAGGCATTCGTCGCGCAGGCGGCCGTTGAAGCTCTCGACGTAGCCGTTCTGCTGCGGCTTGCCGGGCGCGATGTAGTGCCATTCGATAGGGCGCTCCTGCGTCCACTTCAGGATCGCCAGACTGGTCAGCTCGGTGCCGTTGTCGCTGACGATCATCAGCGGCGGTGCGCCTCTCACCGCGATGATGGCGTCGAGCTCACGGGCGACCCGCGCGCCTGACAGCGAGGTGTTGACCACGAGCGCCAGGCACTCGCGCGTGAAGTCGTCGACCACCGCCAGGATGCGGATGCGCCGGCCGCTGATCAGCGTGTCGCTGACGAAGTCGAGGCTCCAGCGCTGGTTCGGTCCCTGGGGCAGCGTCATGGGCGCCCGCGTGCCCATGGCTCGCTTGCGACCGCGCCGGCGCCGCACGCGCAGGTTCTCCTCGCGGTACAGCCGCAGCAGCTTCTTGTGGTTCATGACCAGGCCCTCGCGAGCCAGCATGATCCCCAGCCGCCGGTACCCGAAGCGGCGACGCTCGGCCGCGATCTCCCGCAGCCGCGACCGCAGGTCGCCATCATCAGATCGCCGATGCGCATAGCGCATCGACGTCCGATCCACGCCGAAGATGGTACAGGCCCGACGCTCGCTGATGCCGAACACCTGTCGAGCATGCTCGACAGCCTTCCGCTGAACGGCAGGCCCTACCAGTTTTTTGCTGCCGCCTCCTTGAGCACGACATTGTCGAGCATCGCGTCCGCTAGCAGCCGCTTCAGCCGGGCGTTCTCTTCCTCCAGCACCTTCAGCTTGCGCGCCTGCGACACGTCCATGCCGCCGTACTTCGCCTTCCACGCGTACAGCGTCGCGCTGCTGATACCGTGCTTCCGGCACACGTCGGCGGTCTTCATTCCGCCCTCCTGCTCACGCAGCACCGCGATGATCTGCTCCTCGCTGAACCTGGCCTTCTTCACGTCCGTCTCCTCACGAAGGCGGACTCTAGCTCAGACTGGCGGAGTTTCAGGGGAGCACGTCAGTTTAGGCAAGAGCATTCTCTCTTTTATAAACGGTGGTCTTGCCAAATTCCCGCCGGTACGCGCTAGGCGCAACGCCGAAGCGCTTGTGAAAAGCTGCGTTGAAGTGGGTTATGTTTTTGAATCCGCTTTGATATGCCACTTGGCTTACCAGGTCGGATCCTCTTCTTAATAGACTAGAGGCCAAATTGAGACGAAGTTCTGTTAGGTGCGCGAATGGCGTATTGCCTGTAGCGGCTTTGAAAAGCCTTACGAAGTGGAATTTGCTTACAGCGGCGGCCTCGGCAATTTTTTCAAGCTCGATCTCCTCACTGAGATGTGCTTGCATGTAGTCGATTGCCCTTTGGAGCCGCAGATCGACGACCCCCCCAGCCCATGCCGGCTGTTCGGGCTGCAAATTTCCGCCACGACCAAGCAGGTGGACGACAATCCATTGTGCCGTCGCCTGTGCGTAGATATCGGGTAGATTGTCGCGCATTCCTCTTAGCAGCGCCAACATGACACGCTCTAGGACACCATCTCTGATCGCCAAGGCGGTCATATTAGGACGATGGGATCTTTGTCCTGGTCGGCGGAAGACCTCGACTGCTTCTTCGAAGAGTCGCTTGCATATGAAGACATGAAGCCATTCGACGGGTGGGCTTTTTGGTGAAGTCTCCCATCGGATCCATTGGCTCTCCTCGGGTTCGGCGAGGAAGATGGTCCCAGCGGAAAATGTGCGACCGATCCACTGCCCTTTCTCGTGATACTCTATTCGGCCGTGGCCACCCGTCATGACGGTGATGCGTTGATCCGGCGTCCGGCCCGTCTCGTATCCCGTGCACTTGCTTGCGCCGCGAGAGTGGCCGGTCAGCAAGGAAGTCCAGCCGATCTCATCACTCCGCTCCACAGCTGCAACGCCTGGCTGGAAGGAGAGGAAGTCGAGGCTTTTGGACGAATAGTTGCGAGGATCCAGTGCGTTCTCCGGCACCGAATGAGCTATGCTGTCGTTTGCCCTGTTCGAAATGATCGCCATAACCAGGATCTCTCGATACGATGTATGATGCTTGTGAAGCCGATCAGGTTGAAGAGGCGATGCGGGGTCGTGCCGCCCGCCAAGATAGCGAGCCCACCAGTTGCCTGCGACTTCAAGAGTGTCAGCACAGGCTTTTCGGCCCTACTGCGCGCAACGCTTCGGTTCGCTACGCGACTCTCCATGATCTCGTCGGGCTTTCAAATGAGCGGATGATGGCACTTATCATCGATGTTGATCACCTGTTCTGGCAGCACGCTCGATGACGTCAGCCACGGCTCGGGGCTGTGAAATGAAGACGGCGTGGCTACCTCTGATTTCGGTCACCTTGGCCTTCGCACGAGCGTACATCACCCGCTCTAGGTCAGGGTTGATTATGCGATCCTGAGTGGCGACGATCGCATAGGCGGGCTTATGCCTCCACGCGGGATCCGCGATCGGCGTCGAGGTGATCTTGCTGTTCCAGGGCACTTGAGACAAGGCCATGAACTTTGCTTCGGCGAGCGGCACATCAGCGGCGAAGTCGGCGGGAAATTTGGACTGATCGACCAGAAGATATCCATCGGCCGTCGACACGATGCTGTTCGCCGCCCCGGGTTTGCTCCTGACCTGCGACTTGACGGTCTCGCCCTCGTCGGGCACGAACGCCGCCACATACACTAGACTGGCCACGTGCGAGTTGTTCCCAGCCTCGGTGATGATGGCTCCGCCATAACTGTGGCCGACCAAGACTGCAGGGCCACGTTGGCGGTCTAGCACTCGATTGGTGGCGCCGACATCGTCTTCCAAGGATGTCAGCGGCTCTTGCACGACACTGACGACATAACCGTCGTGCGCAAGGATGTCGGCGACCCGCTTCCAGCCGGATCCGTCCGCGAAGGCACCGTGGACGAGGACGATGTTCCGCGCGCCATCTTCCGCTCGATTTGCGAGCGCTTCCGAGCCAAGCAAGCAGCCAAAGGCGGTGGTCAGGATTGCAGCCACGCGTCTCATCATGATGCCTTTCGACTATCGTTCAATCGATGCTGCCGAGGCAGCGGAGTGTGGTTGGGAGCGACGTTGGCCGTGGCTCGTCCGTTGCAGCCGAGCCTCAACCGCGCTCGCCTCCTGATTTAACATTGAACCCGATGCTCAGATTGGAGAAGTTAATCGTGGTAAAGTCGCCCATCGGTGGCTGGCGCCGCATGAGGCGGGCAGCGGCGGCAAAGCTAGTGACGGGGTGCTTGCCCTGAACGATGCCCTGATGTTGATCGGTAAGATCACTCAGCGAGCGGTGGTCATCCCGATTGACCCATCCCATGACGGCCACACAGGCGGACCGAGGTAAAGCGAGGGTGGCGATGTGGCATCGGAACCGCGTGCCGCACGGGGACGCTAACTTTGCCCGAGCTGCCCGGTTGCCTGACCATCGCGCGAGTGCATGAGTCCGCGCGGCAGGCTGGGCAATCAAGCTCGCTCGGACCCTGAATGATGCGGTGACGGGAACGGCCTCCGGATTTGGCACGCCAGGTCGAGCAGCGGTGAAGTCCCGACGCTCCAGCCGCGAACGGCGAGACCTTCGGCTGACCGCGCCCACCTGGAGGGCCCTTCAGGGACGGGAAGGCGACGGCGCGGTCGCGAGAGTTTGTCCGAAGCGATCGTTGCCCGTGGACGTGCTCATACAATCGCTTCGTCACCGGCCGTACCGCCTCGGAAAGCAGGCGCTTTCCCGTTAGGGCCAGGCGCGTCAGGCGCCCGCGACGCCTTCGCCCACGAGCTTCGACGGGTCGACGGTTTGATCGAAGGTGGACTCGTCTACTCCGGCCTTGATGGCGGCCTCGCGGAGGGTGGAGCCGTCGGCGTTGGCCGCCTCCGCGATGGCGGCGGCCTTGTTGTACCCGATCACGGGCGCCAGCGCGGTCACGAGCATCAGCGACTGGTCGACGGTCGCGTCGATCCGTTTCCGATTGAGCTCCGTGCCCTCGATCGAGAAGGTGCGCATCTTGTCGCACATGTCCGAGAGGATGCGGATCGAGTGCAGCGCGTTGCTGATGATCACCGGCCGCATGGCGTTCAGCTCGAAGTTGCCTTGGCTCCCCGCGAATGCGACCGTGTTGTCCTCGCCGATCACCTGGATGCAGACCATGACCATCGCTTCGCACTGCGTTGGGTTCACCTTCCCCGGCATGATCGAGGAGCCCGGTTCGTTCGCCGGCAGCAGTAGCTCTCCTAGGCCGCAGCGTGGGCCGGAGGCGAGCCAGCGCATGTCGTTCGCGACCTTCATGCATGCGATCGCGACACCGCGGACGGCAGCCATGGAAGCGACCATCGCGTCGAGCGAGCCTTGGGCTGCAAACTTGTTGGGTGCCGTCACGAATGGCTTGCCGGTCAGATCCGCGATCTGGCCCGCGATCGCGCGCGAGAAACCCTGGGGCGCGTTGAGCCCGGTTCCGACCGCCGTGCCGCCCGCGGCAAGTCTGTACAGTCCGTCGCGCGACCGGACCACGTTGTCTGCGGCATCGCGGATCTGCGCCGCGTAGCCGGACCATTCCTGGCCGACCGTCAGCGGTACCGCGTCCTGCAGGTGGGTCCGCCCGGTCTTGACGACGTCCATCCACTGATTTGCCTTCGCCTCGATGGACGTGGCGAAGCGGTCGAGGGCCGGAAGGAGCTGATCGTCGAGCGCGAGGACGGTCGCGACGTGCATCGCGGTCGGGAAGCTGTCGTTCGACGACTGGCCCATGTTCACGTGGTCGTTCGGGTGGACGGGCTTCTGGGTGCCGAGTTCGCCGCCGAGCAACTGGATGGCGCGGTTCGAGATGACCTCGTTTACGTTCATGTTTGATTGGGTGCCGCTGCCGGTCTGCCAGACGAACAGCGGGAAGTGATCGTCGAGCTTACCAGCGATCACTTCGTCCGCCGCCTTCACGATGGCATCGGCGCGCCATTCCTCCAGCCGTCCGGCCTTGGCATTGACCAGCGCCGCGGCCTTCTTGACGTAGCCATAGGCGTGGTAGACCGGCTTCGGCATGCGGTCGTCGCCGATGGAGAAATGCTGGAGCGATCGCTGGGTCTGCGCGCCCCAGTATCGGTCGGCAGGAACCTGCACCTGTCCCATCGAGTCGAACTCGTCGCGTTGTCCCTTGGCGTCGAGTCCGATCGCCACGTCCTTCAATGCGGGATGCCCGGTCCCGCCTGCCGGCTTATCGCCCATCGTCCGTCTCCCGATTAGTAGCGCGGTGTGTAGGTCAGGCCCTTGATCCAGGCCCGGATGTCATCGGGACGGTCGACCGTCGCGAGACCGCGATCAAAGATGTGCTCGGCGACGCGGGTCGCGGTCGTGATCTCCGTCTCGAGGATGCCGCGCTGGGGCGGGTAGAGCATGCCCTTCTCGCGGGCGGACTGGTCGACCTGGTCGGCCGAGCCCTTCGCTGCGGCGATCCACATCTGATCGTCGATCCGCTTCGGCTTGGTCGCGTAGACCGCAAGACCGAAGGCGGGGAATACGTAGAAATTGTTGGCCTGACCGGGATGGAAGGTCTTGCCAGCGACGGTCACGTCCGGGAACTGCACGCCGGCAGCGAACAAGGCCTTCCCGTCCGTCCAGGCATAAGCCTGCTCGGGCGTACACTCCGCCCGGTCCGTCGGGTTGGAAAGCGGGAAGATGATCGGCCGGTCGGTGCTCGCCGCCACACCCTTCACCACCGCTTCCGTGAACAGCCCCGGCGTCGTACTGACCCCGATGAGCGTGGTCGGCTTGAAGGCCTTGACCGCCTCCGCCAGATCCTTCGTCGGCGGAAGATCCTTGGCGTAGACCCGTTGCGACGGGCTCAAGTCCCCGCGTTTCGCGTCCAGAAGCCCGTCGACGTCGAACAGCGCGACGCGAGCGCGTGCGTCCTCGTCGCTCGCGCCCTCGTTCTTCATCTCCTCGACGATCATATTGGCGATGCCGATCGCCGCAGATCCGGCCCCTGCGAACATGATCTTCTGGTCAGCCAGCTTCTCCCTCTTGATCTGGAGAGCGGTGATCAGACCGGCGATCGTGACGCTGGCGGTGCCCTGAATGTCGTCGTTCAGGACGAGGTACTTGTCCTTGTAGCGCGCCAGCAGCCGGATCGCGTCGACGCCCTTCCAGTCCTCGAAGTGGACGCACACTCCCGGGAACACCGCGTTCGCGGCTTCCATGAATTCGTCGACCAGCTCGTCGATCTCTGCCGGCGAGGGTGGTTCGTTGCGGAGGCCGGTATAGAGCGGATCCGCTCGCAGGGCGGCATTGGTGGTGCCAATGTCGAAGTGGATGGGCAGGAGGCCATCCGGGGGGACCGCGGCACAGGCGGTGTACAGCTGGAGCTTGCCAATCGGAATCGGTGCGCCGTTTGCGCCGATGTCGCCCAACCCCAGGATGCGGCCGCCCGACGTCACGCAGATGAAGCGGATGTCGCGGTTCGGCCAGTTGGACAGCACCTCGGCGAACCGGCCCTTCATCTCCTTCGTCAGGTACATGCCCTGCGGACGGCGATAGATGTGACCGTAGGTGAGACAGGCGTCCGCGATGGTCGGATCGTACACGATCGGGACGAAGCGCGCCGGGTCACTCATCAGCACCGCGTAGAACAGCGTCCGATTGCGATCACAGAGCTCTTCCAGATAGATGTATTGTTCGAGGTCGGTCGGTTTGGCGGAGAGATGCCCCAGCACCCGCTCGACCTGCGCCTCCAGCGTCTCGACGGTGGTGGGCAGTAGGCCCTCCATTCCATGCGATTGCCGCTCCTCGGCCGTGAACCCGGTGCCCTTGTTGGTAATCGGGTTCTGAAGAAGCGCGAGGCCGCGCTGATGCTCTGACATATTCCTATCCCCTAACTTGACGGCGCGAAGTCGCGCCGCACTGATTGAAGCCGATCGTCACTCTTGCACGCGCTGTTCGGGCTCCATGTCGTAACACTGCTGCACCTGCTTGTGGCGCGTGCCGAGCCCGTCGCTGATCTTCTTGGTCCAGACGTTCTCGATGTTCTGCTTCGCTTCCTCGATCATCGATTTCGGCTCGAGATTGCGGAAGCTGTCGAGTTCACCCGCGGCAAGGGCTGTGAGGGTCGCGTAGACGTATTCGGGATCGAACTGCGCGCGAGGGAATGCGAGCTTGGAATAGTCGAACACGCGCTCGGTCGGATCGTCGATCCAGCTCTTCCACGTGTCGAAGCCGCGATCGTTGAATCCGGTCAGGAAAGGCCCAGGATTCATGGTGGCGACCTCGATGCCAAACTCCTGCAGTTCGACCGCCATCGTTTGCGCGATCGCCTCGGTCGCGTGCTTTGACGCTGAGTAGATGCCGGTGAAGGGATTGACGTTGATTCCTTCGCGCGACGAAACCCAGACGATGCGACCTTCACGCCGCTTGATCATCTGCTTGGCGATTCCTTGAGTAAGCAGCAGCGGCGCGATGACGTTGACCTCGAACTCGTTGCGCATGTTGAGGCCGGGGATGTCCACCACCGACCCGCCTTCGAGGACCGACGCGTTGTTGACGAGGATTTCGACGCCCCAACCGAGGGCCTTCCGCCGATCGCCTTCGCTGGTCACGTCGAGCTTCTCGATCTGCAGCGGGACGCCACGCTCCTTGACCTGGTTCTCGAGCACCTCGACCTGCGGGTAGATCTCGACGGTCGCGATTACGTCAAAACCCTTCTCGGCAAGCCGGAAGGCGACCTCGTTTCCAAAACCCGTGCCAGCGCCGGTGATCAATACTCGCTTCATCGACCTTTTCTCCTTCGCGCTCGCCTCGCGATGTCGGCCGTCTTTCGCCGGCACGGATGCGAGCAAATCGCTGCAGGACCAGCGCACATGATCGCGCGAGACGCTGGCTGATCGTTGCCAACCGGGCGCCGGACCGGCTCTGCTTTGCGGTCGCTGGGATCAACTCGGGCTGGTGGGCTCCGATCCCCTTGCGCAACCTGGGCGAAGCAATCGACAACAGGAGCGAAGGAGAGCCCTGCGAGATCGCGAATCCACGGTAAATGGCCGGCGAAGCTCTAGTGGACCTGGTTGGCACAACATGGCCGGGGCGTGGTCGATGTCCAGCTCTTGGGGATTGGCGCGACGTCTGGTCCGTCGCATAGGTCGGCGGCATGGAGCTGCTCGTTAGCGTGGCGCCGTTCAAAGCCACTTGGCCGAGGCGCCGACGTTTGGAGCCTCGGAACGTGGCAGCACATATGCCGAGACCGCCTCCGCCAAGGCTCGAGAAAGAACGATCCCGCTCACTCCGCCGGCTGTCATGGACGCGGGTCGGTAGGCCGAGAGGCCGATTATGGAAAAGGCTCGTCGTTGACATGGACCGCGCCCAGCGCCCATTTCATGGCCACCAGATTGAGGAGTGTCTCATGCCGAACCAAGATCGCCGGGTACCTGGCTCGGACCATCCGTTTACGATCGAGCCAAATGGAAAGCGCGTCACGGTGAGTTTAGGCGGTAAGACAATTGTAGACACGACGAACGCGCTCATTCTGCGGGAAGCCGCCTACGCCCCAGTCCAATACATCCCGCGCGCCGACGTCGATTTCGCCTATCTCTCGGGCAGCGATCATCGGACCCACTGTCCCTACAAAGGTGACGCATCCTATTTCGATGGCTCTGCCGATGACCGTCGAATGGAGAACATCGCCTGGTCCTACGAGGAGCCGTTCGATGCCGTCGCGGCCATCAGAGGCCACATCGCCTTCTACCCCGGACGGGTTGATATGCCTCAGGAGTGAGGAGGGAATCGATGGCGCGCCGGCGTGAATCAAGCCGCTGCGCTGGCGACGCCCGGCCGCCCGCAATTTAATCCGGAAAGCTGGCTTGGCCCGCTCCAAACGCGCCATCTTCCGATCGTGATCGACGAGTTCCTCGCCTGACGGCTGGAAAGCGGACGAGCTGCGACGGTGAGATCGGGCGCCTATACGAGGAGGGCTCATCTCATCGTCGTTCCGGATGAGAATGACCGGTCGGCGATCACATTGGCGGAGTGACGCCCCTGCCGATCGAAACGAGATCGGCGACACCGCCCGATATGGTCTTGATCATCACCCGCGATCCGACCGCAAGCGCGGCGCGATCGGCCAGCAGGTAGCGAACAACGGGCGCTTGGGCGGGCACCGCCATGTGGAATCGCCAGGAGCGATCCGCAGACCTCACGATCAGGTGACGACCACCGGTGCCCGCGCTGACCCCCGTCACGATGCCGTTGGTCATCTGGGTTGCTACGGGTCGTGCAGGTGTGATCGAGGTCGCCCTGCGGCGACCATCACGCTGTTCGTATGAGGGAGTCCCCGGGGAAGGGGTCGGGTAGCGGATCCCACCCATAGTAGGGAATGCGCCCAGCGCGCATGTCGTTGGGGATCAGCGCGACCTCGACGGCGGTCATATTGCCGGGCGCACCCCTGACCGCCGCGCCGACAAAGCTGCCTACCTCCTTCAAAAAGGCGCAACGAGATTGGTGCGCTGATTGGGAGCTATGCTTGGAGGCTGCGCCGGTCCATGCGATCGCAACGCGGCAGAACTTTGCCGCAAGCAGGGTGAACACTTCCCTCCGAAGACAGCCTTTTCGACCCTCGAGCGCGTGTAGCCTCAATCCAGGATCCCTTATCCGACCGATCCACGTGGCTCGATGTTGTCGGGCCGCTGTTCCAAGAAAGTCACGCCATTCCCGGTCGCAAATGAGCTGCGGACCGAGCGATCTGCTCGAGGCACGACTGCGGCACGAGCATCCATTCGCCACGATTGCGATAAGATTCGTTGCCGTTGCGTGTCGGTTGCACGGCGATCCGAAGGTGGTCGAAGAGCATTTGCAGGCGGATCCGAGCCGTTGGGGACGAGAGCGCCGGATCTTCAAAGCAGTTGGGTCGAAGGAAGCGAAGATGGGCAAGACGAATGTCGCGGACCTGCTGATCGAGGCTCTCCACCAATCGGGCGTGCGACGGATCTACGGCATCGTCGGTGATAGCCTGAACGGTATGACCGAGGCGCTTCGCAAACGCGAGGACATGGCTTGGATCCACACGCGTCACGAGGAGGTCGCGGCTTTCGCGGCCGGCGCCGATGCCCACCTGACGGGCGATCTGGCCGTCTGCGCGGGGTCATGTGGCCCGGGCAATCTGCACCTCATAAACGGACTGTTCGACTGTCACCGCTCGCGTGTGCCCGTACTGGCGATTGCGGCGCAGATCCCCAGCGCCGAGATCGGACGCTCCTATTTCCAGGAAACCCACCCGCAGAACCTCTTTCAGGAATGCAGCCATTTCTGCGAGCTGATCACGAGCCCGGAGCAGCTGCCGGGTGTCCTTGAGACGGCGATCCGCGTCGCGGTGGCGGAGCGCGGCGTCGCGGTGATCGTGTTGCCTGGGGACGTCGGCCTGATGGAGATGCCCAGCGGCACCAGGCTATCCAAATCCCTCGTCCCTGCCGCGCCGGTCGTCCGGCCCCAAGACCGCCAGCTGGACGAGCTCGCCACGCTGTTGAACGAGTCAAGCCGCGTCACTTTGCTTTGCGGGCGTGGCTGCTTCGGCGCTCATCAGCAGTTGATGCGGCTGGCTGCTGCGCTGCAGTCGCCGATCGTCCACGCCTTGGGGGGAAAGGAGGGCGTCGAATGGGACAACCCGTACGACGTCGGCATGACCGGTCTTATCGGCTTCAAGTCCGGCTATCACGCGATGCTCGACTGCGACACGTTGCTGATGCTCGGCACGGACTTCCCGTACCGCCAATTCTATCCGACCGATGCCAAGGTGGCACAGGTCGATGTGCGGGCGGAAAGCCTGGGCCGGCGGTGCCCGATCGACCTTGGCGTCATCGGCGACGTCGCCCGGACGATCGAGGGACTCCTGCCGCGGCTCGATAGGAGGAAGGACAGCGCACACCTCGAAGACAGCCTCGCTAACTACAGGAGGGCTCGCGAGGATCTGGATGATCTCGCCGTCGGCCGTCGCGGTGGTCCCCTGCACCCGCAGTATGTCGCGCGGACGCTGAGCGAAGCCGCGGCGGACGATGCGGTGTTCACCTTCGACGTGGGCACCACCACCATCTGGTCCGCGCGTTACCTCAAGCTCAACGGCAGGCGCCGGCTGATCGGCTCGTTGAACCACGGGTCCATGGCCAATGCGCTTCCGCAAGCGATCGGCGCCCAATCTGCCTTTCCTGGCCGGCAGGTCGTCTCCTTCTCCGGTGACGGGGGACTGGCCATGCTGATGGGCGACCTTCTCACGCTCCGGCAGCACCAGCTTCCGGTCAAGATCATCGTGCTGAACAACGGCTCGCTCGGTTTCGTTTCGATGGAGATGAAGGCGGCGGGATTTCTCGACGCGGGCGTTGACCTTCTGAATCCCGACTTTGCGGAGATGGCCAGAAGCATCGGCCTGTTCGCGAGGCGCGTCGAGGATCCCGAGGACCTCGAAGAGGCGATGCGCGAGGTGCTGGCGCACCCCGGACCGGCGCTCCTCGATGCCGTCACCGCCCGCCAGGAGCTCTCGATGCCGCCGCACATCGGCGTCGAGCAGGCGAAGGGCTTCGGTCTCTGGCTGGCGCGGGCGGTGATTAACGGTCGCGGGAACGAGGTGGTCGACGTAGCCCGAACCAACCTCCTTCGCTGATCGATGCACACGGGATCGGAGATGGCCATGGACGTCACCCCGCTGCTTCTGTCGCGAATCCAGTTCGCCTTCACGATCTCGTTCCACATCATCTTTCCTGCATTCACCGTCGGGCTTGCGGCTTGGCTCGCCTACCTTCAGGGCTGCTCGCTGATCCTGAAGGCACCGGTTTATGACCGGCTGTTCTCATTCTGGCTGCGTATCTTCGGCATCGCCTTCGGCCTCGGAGTCGTCTCGGGCATCGTCATGGCCTTTCAATTTGGAACGAATTGGAGCGAGCTGTCGCGGCGCGCGGGACCGATCCAAGGCCCGCTGCTTGGCTACGAGAGCTTCACGGCCTTCGCGATCGAGGCGTCGTTCTTCGGCGTGCTCGTGCTTGGTCGCGACAGAGTTACGAGAGGATTCTACTTCTTCTCGTCGCTGATGGTGTGCCTTGGCACCACCATGTCCTCCTTTTGGATAATGGTGAACAACAGCTGGATGCAGGCGCCGGTCGGTTTCGTGCAGGGGCCGGACGGGGTGTTCGTGCCGACGAGCTGGACGGCAATCATCTTTAGTCCGGTCGTGTGGGTCCGGGTGCCGCACATGGTGCTCGCCGCCTACGTCACAACCTCGTTCTGCATCGCCGCGACCGGCGCGTGGTATGCGTTGCGTGGCATGAACAAGGTCGAGGCGCGCGCGATGCTGCGCATGGGCCTCGGCCTCGCCGCCATTCTCGTGCCTGCTCAGCTTCTCTTCGGCCACCTGACGGGCGACTACGTCCACAAGTGGCAGCCCACGAAGTTCGCCGCCATCGAGGCGCGCTGGCATGACGAACAGCCGGCCTCGGAAGTGCTGATCGCCTGGCCGGACCAGAAGAACGAGCGTAATCGGTTCACGCTGAGCGTGCCCTATCTGGGAAGTCTGATCGCAACGTCGACGCTGAACTCGAAGGAGGTCGGCCTGACGGACTGGGCCCCTTCCGATCGGCCGCCCGTGGCGATACCCTTCCTCGCGTTCCGCATCATGGTCGGGTGCGGCCTGCTGATGCTGGCACTCGCCTGGAGTGGCTCGGTCCTCCACGCGCTCGGCAGGCTCGAGCGGGCGCGGTGGCTGCTGTGGTCCATCTTCTTCTCCTTTCCACTCGGCTTCATCGCCACGCTGACGGGATGGTTCACGGCGGAGGTCGGGCGACAGCCCTGGACGATCTACGGCCAGGTAAGAACCGCGCGGGCGGCCACGCCTTTCCTCACGACGCCGCAGGTGGCGGCCAGCCTCATCGTGTTCGCGGTGGTGTATGCGCTGATCTTCGTGGCGGGCACCATCTACATCTACCGATTGCTCAAGGCCGGCGCCTTCCCCGCGCCCGGACATCTCGGCACCGAGACCAATCCCAAACGGCCCCTCTCCGTGCCCGGCAGCAGTCCGGGAGTGGATTCGGCGGCCGGCTTGGCCGCGGCGGAGTAGGGCGATGATCGACTTTTGGGCCGCCGCCCTCGGGCTGATGCTCCTCATGTATGTTCTGCTCGACGGCTTCGACCTCGGGGTCGGCATGCTGTTCGGCATCGCTCCCCATGAGGCGGCCAGGCGGCAGATGATGCGAGTGATCGCACCCGTTTGGGACGGCAACGAGACCTGGCTCGTCCTGACCGCGACGATCCTTTTCGGCGCCTTTCCGCACGTGTATGCGCTCCTTCTTTCCGCCTTCTACCTGCCATTGCTTGTCATGCTGGCGGCGATCATCCTGCGCGGCGTTGCTTTCGAGTTTCGCTACAAGTCGATCGGTCTTCGACATGTGTGGGACCTCGGCTTCGCCGGCGGCTCTGTCCTGATCGCGTTCGTGCAGGGTGCCGCCATTGGTGCCCTCGTGCAGGAGCTTCCGGTCAGGGGAGGCCAATATGTCGGCGGCGCCTTCGGCTGGTTCAGTCCATTCGCGATCCTCTGCGGCCTTGGGCTCGTCTTCGGCTACGCGCTGCTCGGAGCGGCCTGGCTCTGCGCCAAGACCGAAGGCGAGGTCCGCGATCTCGGATATCGATATCTGCCTCGGCTCCTGGCGGCGGTGCTGGTCTTCCTCCTCTTGGCCTTCACCTACGCGATCGGCCTCGACCTTCGCGTGCTGCACCGGTGGTCGGAGCGGCCTGCCATGATGACGTTTCCAGCGATTGGCCTTGCAGCATCCACCGTGCTGGCCGTCGCGATTCGGCGCCGTTACGACGGCGCTCTCTACCCGATGGGCATGTTGATCTTCGGCTCGGCGTTCGGGACGCTCGTGGCGTCCTTCCTGCCGTACATGGTGCCCTTCAGCGTGACGATCGATCAGGCGGCGGCGCCGCACGCCAGTCTCGCTTTCCTCTTCTGGGGAGCAGGCGTCGTCGTACTGCCGATAACCCTGATCTACACGGCCGTCGTCTACCGCGTCTTCCGCGGCAAGATTGATCCCGAAACAAATTACCTCTGAGCAGGCGGAGTCGAGTCATGCGCGTCGGATTGTTTGTTCCCTGCTACGTCGATGCCTTCCATCCCGAGGTCGGAATAGCGACGCTCCAGCTCCTCGAGCGTCTCGGCTGCGATGTCGAATATCCGATCGACCAGACGTGCTGTGGTCAGCCTATGACCAACACTGGGTGTCACGAGGAGTCCGCGGCGACGGAAGCATTGTTCGTCCGAAACTTCGCTCCTTATGACTACATCGTCGGGCCATCCGGCAGTTGCGTCCATCAAGTCCGCTTCAACCTCGACGCGATCGAGCAGACCGAGGAGGTGACGGGTGTTCGTGGGAAGATCTACGAACTGGTGGAGTTTCTTCACGACATTCTGAAGATCGACGAGTTTCCCTGGGCCGAGTTCCCGCACAGGGTGGCGTTGCACAATAACTGCCAGTCGCTTCGAGGACTGCACCTCGCCAGCATGTCGGAACTCCACGAGGTGCCCTTCTCCAAGCCCCGGAACCTGCTGGAGAAGGTGAAGGGCCTCGAATTCGTGGAACTCGCCCGGCCCGACGAGTGCTGTGGTTTCGGAGGGACGTTCTCGGTCTTCGAAGAAGGTGTTTCGGCGAAGATGGGTCACGACAAGGTGAAGGACCAACATCAGAGCCGGGCGGAATACGTCACCTCGTCCGACAGCTCCTGCATGCTGCATCAGCAGGGATGCGCCGAGCGCCTCGGGCTCCCGCTCCGCTACATCCACATCGCTCAGATCCTGAACGGAGCCAAGGCATGACCGACCCGCAGCATACGCTCCGTCGCGACGCCATGCTTCATCCGGAGATGCTGGATCCGGGGCCCGGCGAGGGCGCGCAGCGAGGCGGCAGGCGGCTCGATCACGCCGAGGGCCAGTCCAAGCCGCTCCGGTCTCGGACGCCAGAAGCCCAACCTCGTGGCGCGGTGATCAAAGGCGACCGCCCCGTTGATCAAGCCGAGGCGGCGGACCGGTTCATCGGCGCGACCGAGCACGAGAAGATGCACGACGAGCGGCTATGGGATCTTCGTCAAAAGCGTGACCGCGAGACGCACGGCCTCCCGGAATGGGAGGAACTGCGCAACCTCGCCTCCGCGATCAAGGAGCACACCCTCGCCAATCTGGACAAGTACCTTGATCAGTTCGAAACCAACGCCCGCGCCCAGGGTATCCACGTCCACTGGGCTCGCGACGGCGAGGAGCATAATCGGATCGTCCTCGGCATCCTGCGCGATCACGGAGCCAAGCGACTGATCAAGAGCAAGTCGATGCTCACCGAGGAGTGCAACTTCCGGGACTTCATGAAGGAGCACGAGGTCGAGGTCATAGAGACAGATCTCGGCGAGCGCATTCAACAGCTTGATGGCGAGGCTCCGAGCCACGTGGTGGTGCCCGCGGTGCACAAGCTGCGGACGGACGTCGCCGCGGTGTTCGCCGAGAAGCTCGGATCGGACCCGGACAACGATGACGTACACTACCTTGCCGAGCGGCAGCGCGAAGCGACGCGACCGCTGATCCTGTCGGCGGACGCCGGCATGACCGGCTGCAACTTCGCGGTCGCTGAGACCGGTGCGGTGGTGGTCTGCACCAACGAGGGCAACGCCGACCTTTCCGCCAACACGCCGCCGCTCCACATCGTCTCGGCCGGGATCGAGAAGGTGATCCCGACGATGGACCACTTGGCCGTATTCGTCCGGATGCTGTCGCGGTCAGCGCTCGGCTCCCCGCTCACGCAGTACACGTCCTATTTCCGCGGTCCACGCCGAGGCGGCGAGATGCACATCGTGCTGGTCGACAACGGTCGCTCCGACCGGCTCGGCATGGAGAAGTTCTGGTCGTCGCTGAAGTGCATTCGCTGCGGAGCCTGCATGAACACATGCCCGGTCTTCCGTCGCAGCGGCGGCCTCAGCTACGGCGCCACCTACGCCGGACCGATCGGACTGATCCTCGATCCCACCTTCAGCGCTCGCAAGTACAGCAACCTGCCTTTCGCCTCGACCCTCAACGGCAGCTGCACGAACGTCTGCCCAGTGAAGATCAACATTCACGAGCAGATCGCGGACTGGCGCAAGGTGCTGGCGGAGACGCATGAGCTGCCGTTGCTGAAGAAGGGGATGATGAAGGCGGCGGGCGCCCTGCTCGCCAATCCGGCGCTCTACCGGGCAGCGCTTCCCGTGGCGAACAGCGCGCTTCGCCATCTCCCGCGCTTCGTCATCTACAACCGGATGAATACCTGGGGGAGGGGCCGCGAGGTGCCCCATGCACCCAAGCAGACCTTCCATCAGTGGTACAAGGACAATCGGGAGACGAAGGCGTGAGCGCGCGTGACGAAATCCTCGCCTCCGTCCGGGCGCACCTGCCCCGGATAGATCGGCCAGATCCGCTGGTGCCTCTCTTCGACGGGAACGCGCCCCGCGACCTCATCAACGCCTTCGGTGAGGCGCTCGAACGCATGGGCGGCGAACTGTTGGTGACCGACGGATCCGATCCGATTGCCTTCGTGAAGGAGAGGCTCGGAGACGCCAAGGTGGTCTGCTCCGCCGTTCCCGAAATCGACGGAAGCAAGCAGATCACGGCTTCCACCGAACCGACCGATCTTGCCGACGTGGACGTCGGCATCGTGCGGGCGGCATTCGCGATCGCCGAAACGGGATCGGTGTGCCTGACCGAGGAGCAGCTCCGAATCAACACGCTCGGCTATCTACCCCAGCACCTGATCGTCCTCGTTGATCCGGCCGACATCGTCCCGAATGTTCATCACGCCTATCGTCGCCTGGAGTGGCGACGGGTGCATTACGCCGTCTTCCAGACCGGGCCGTCGGCCACTGCGGATATCGAGGGCGTGTTGATCCACGGTGCACAGGGAGTGCGCTCGCTCCAAGTCGCATTGGTCGCCCGCTAGAAGACTGGCCGTAGCGCCTGCGGAGAGATCCCATCGAAGCACGAGCCCGAAGACGATCGATGTCGACCAGAGCCGCTGTTCCTGCTCCCCCGTTCAGCGTCCATGGAACGATCCGGGCGCTTCGCACGCCTAAGCTGGACGACCTCCTGCTTTCCGTAAAGGCGGCCCTCGCCGTCGCCATTTCGCTGGCAATCGGCTTCAGCCAGAACCTCGACAATCCCTACTGGTCCGCCCTCACGATCTACGTGCTCCTGGTTCAACCCGGCACCGGAGCGTTTCGCTCGCGTGCCCTGTTCCGCCTGGCGGGCACCGCGATGGGAGGGGTGACTGCGGTCCTGCTCGCTTCGACATTCGGCAGCAACATCGGCGTCCTTGTGACGGTGCTCATTCTCGCTGTTGTCGCCACCTATTACCCCGCCAAGCTCGACCGCACGCCCGCCGCCTACATGTGGGTCTCCGCTTCGCTGACGATCTGCGTGATCGGCGTCGTCCACGTCGAGGCACCGGGAAGCATCTTTTTCTTCGCCGCCACCCGAGTTGCGGAGAGCAGCCTCGGCATCCTTGCCATCCTGTTGGTCGACAGTCTGATCCTGCCGCGTGCCGCCACGCCCGACTTCCTGGCCAAGATGACGGAATGGCGGCGACAGGCGGCCGAGTTGGCGAACGTCTGGCTGGCACCCCATGCCGTGCATGACGCGCCGTCGCGCTGGAATTCCCGCGAGAGCCTGTGCCGGCTTGCCGGCCTGCTGGCCCCGCTCGACGCGCTGTTCGTGCAGCTGCCATATGATATCGTGGCGCGACCGCCGCGGCATAGTGAGCTCCGGCTGCTCAGGATGACTATCGCCCACATCATAGCCCACCTCGCCTCGGCGGACCTTTGGCTGCAAGCCGATCACCAGGGCCGAGCGGATGTTGGCTCGATGGACCGGGACCAGGCGGAGGTCCGAGAGTGGCTGCTCGAGCGCCTCGATTACGGAAGCGGGGCGATCGAGGATCATATTGTTCGAGGCTGCCGATTGCGGGACAGGTTGTCAGAGGCGAGCAGGGATGCGGCGGCGCTTGAGGATGTGCCCGATTTGCTCTGCTCATTCGCGCGTATCCGCCTCTCCGAACTCGTCGGTCATTGGTGTCGCCTGGAAAGTCTACTTCAATGCGTGGCAACGACCGGCTCCGTCCCAAGCGAACTGCGGGGGGACGGCCGGCACGCACGTCCGGTGCGAAGCGTCGATTACCTGCTCGGCGCTTTCGACGTCGCGCCCTTGGCGCTGGCGCTGACCGCGGCCGCTATCGCCTGGTATGCCACGGCTTGGAGTGATGGCGCCTACTCGCTTCTGTTCGTCTACGTCTCGCTAGGCTTTGTTCTCGGCACCTCCGGCGCACTGGTTTCTTCGACCGGCATCTGCCTTTGGCTGGCGGTCGCCGGAATGATCGCGCTCACCTATGAGGTGGGCATTCTGCCACGCGTCACTGCCTTCCCTGTCCTGATCGGCGTGCTCACCATGATCCAGCTCCCGCTGGGCGCGATGATGGGCATGGCGCCGGCTGCCATCCTGGTCATCGCGAATACGTTCGCCTTCCTTGGTCTTCAGAACGCCTATGTACCGGACTACGACACGACCTTGCATATCCTGTTCGCCTGCCTTGCCGCAGGCCTGTTCAGCGTCGCCTCACTTCATGTTTGCAGCTTTGACCGTCCGTCTTTCGTGGCTCGGCGGCTGATTGGCAGTCAGCGCAGCGAAGTCGTCGAGATGGCGAGTGCTCGCATCCTGCCGGACGAGGATCGTTTTGTCTCGCTCAGCATCGATAGGATCGCACAATACGGCGTGATCGCGCCGGGGCTACCGCACGACGATCCGACCGGCTTCGAGGCGCTGCTCAAGGCGTTCCTCACCGCCGCCGCTCTACGTTGCCTCAGAACACACCAGAACGAAGTGGCCGCGCCGACCCGCGACGCGATCGCCGACCTGCGCCGCGCGATCGCTCGACGGTTCAGCGCAGAGAAGACCGGTCCCACCCCGTCGCTCGCACTCGTCGAGCGGGTATGGACCTCGCTGGCGCGGGAGAGCGGCAACTTGGCCGCTGCCGAGTTGTGCGGCTCGCTGGCCTCCTTGCGGATGACGCTGGCCGCCGAACCGATCGTTGCGGACCCGCGAGAAAGTGCTGCGTGACGGCCCAGTTCGCCATCGGAGGCGTGTACCTCTCGCCGATCATTCCCGAGGTGGCACTTGCACTGTTCCTGACGGCATTGCTCTCGGTGCTGCTTGTGCGAAGCGGGTTTTATCGGTTCGTCTGGCACCGTCCTCTCGTCGAGGTCGCGATCTTCTGCATCCTGCTCGCGCTCCTCGCGGGGGCGCCGCTGGTTGGAGTGGCTCGATGAGCCGAGCGCTGCCGCAGATTGGCCGGATCCTCGTCACGCTCGTCTTCGCGGCGGCGGCAGTGGGGGCACTCATCTCTGTCTGGCATCGCTACCAGGATTATCCCTGGACCCGTGATGGGAAGCTGCGTGCCGACAGCGTCCAGGTCGCGGCCGACGTCTCCGGATTGGTCACCCGGGTCGCGGTGCACGACAACCAGTTCGTACGGGCCGGGCAGATCCTGTTCGTCGTCGACAAGGAGCGCTACGCCGCGCAGATGGAGCAGGCGGCGGCCGCCGTGGCTCGTGCGCGCGCATCCCTTGTGGACGCCATCCGGGAACGCCAGCGCTACGTAGCCTTGGGCGACCTGGTCAGTCGCGAGGTGAGGGACCAGCGGGTTACGGCCGCCGATATCGACCGAGCCTCAGTTCGACAGGCGCTGGCCGACCTCCGGGTCGCCCGCATCAATCTTGCAAGGTCGGACGTGCGTGCGCGCGTCGACGGCTACGTCACCGGCTTCACGTTGCGCCCGGGCGACTATGTCGCAGCTGGCAGCCCGCGGTTCGCCCTGCTGGACGTCGACAGCTACTACGTGCTCGGGTATTTCGAAGAGACGAAGCTCCACGGCCTTCGACTAGGCGATCAGGCGACGATAACTCTGCTCGGGGACGAGCAGCCGATACGGGGCCACGTGGACAGCTTGTCGGCTGGCATAGCCGACCGCGAGGACAGTGGCTCGGCCGCTCTTCTACCCAACGTAAATCCGACCTTTTCCTGGGTCCGCCTCGCGCAAAGAGTCCCGGTCCGCATCGTCATCGATCAAGTGCCGGAAGGTGTGCGCCTCGTCGCCGGGCGCACGGCTACTGTCACGATCCGGCCAAATGCGGAGCGGGTCACGCCAGCCGGCCTGCCTGCCACGCCGATCCACCGGGCGAACAAGGCCCCGCTCTTCCGTCCATCAGCGCCGCCGCGAATTGCCATCGGCAGGGTCGATTTACCGTGAGCGCGAGAAATTGGGTTGTGGCGGTAGGGCTGCTTGCCGGAGCTTGTACGGTCGGACCAGATTACCGCCGCCCCGCGATACTTGCGGAAACCAGATCCGCGCCACCACTGGTCGAGGGAACGTCGACCGCTTTCACATCCGAGCCACTACCAGACCGATGGTGGCAAATGTACGACGTGCCCGCCCTCGACGCCCTGATAACCAAGGCGCTCATACGCAACGCGGATCTGCGGAAGGCGCTCGCGACATTGGAAGCCACACAGTCGGCCATGCGCGCGATCGAGCTGGAACGCACGCCGCAATCGACCTTCACGGGAAGCGCAACCTACGGTCAGGGCTCGGCGGACGCGGCCGGCGCGACGAAAGCGCTGAAGCCCCGCCCGGTTTACGCATTCGCCGAGGCCATATCCTACGATCTCGATCTTTTTGGCCGACTCCGGCGCAACGTCGAATCGGGGAGGGCGGAGGTAGATGTTGCGCGCGCCGCCCTTGACCTCACCAGGATCAACGTCGCCGCGCAGGTCGCACGCGCCTATTCCGCCGTTTGCGCGACCGGGAATCAGATCGCCGTGAACGATCGCTCTATAGAGCTCGCGCGCGACATCGTGTCAGTCTCGGATCGCCGGTTCCGAGGAGGCATCTCGGGTATCAACGACGTCGTCCGCGCTCGCGCACTGCTCGCGCAGACGGAGGCGGATCGCCCGACCTATGTGGCTCGGCAACGGGCTGCCCTCTACTTGCTCGCGACGCTGACCGGTGATCCGCCGGAGCAGGTGCCGATCGCCGTATCTGGATGCGCGTCACCTGCCGTCGTGAGAAGGCCTATCCCGACTGGCGATGGTGCCGCCCTGCTCCGGCGGCGGCCGGATATCAGGCAGGCCGAGCGGCGGCTGGCGGGCGAGGTTGCTGCGATCGGAGTCACTACCGCCGCGCTATACCCCTCGATCACCTTGGGTGGCGACTTGGGGACCGTCGCAACGAGGGCAGGGGACATCCTTCGCGATCGGGCCTTCAGCGGCAAGCTCGGCCCTCTCGTGAGCTGGAGCTTCCCGAACGTGGCAGTGGCAAGGGCGGAAGTTGCCCAAGCAAATGCTCTGGCCCGTGCCGACCTGGCCGCTTTCGACGGAACCGTCCTCGCCGCTCTGCGGGAAACCGAAACCTCCATGTCCGCTTTGACCAGGCAGATAGAGAACGAGCGCAGCCTGATGGAGGCTCGCGATCAGGCCGCTATCGCCGCTCGAAATACCAAGCGGCTATATGCCGGCGGAATTGGGGAGTTCATCGACACGCTGGATGCAGAACGGACGCTCATTCAGGCCGATGCGATGCTGGCGGACGCGACCGCGCAACTGGCGGATCGTCAGGTCGATCTGTTCCTAGCGCTTGGTGGCGGATGGCAGGACGCGCCGCAGCCGCTTGAGACACCGCTCGACGACGTAGTCGTCACACGCAGGCGCGGCCCCGACCCGAGCCGCAACGGCACTCGCAGAAACTCCCCGGATCAGCGCAGGGGAGGCGACTGAGGCCGCCGAGCGGAGAGCGGGGTGGTGAGGCAACCTGCTTGCGGGATAGTTTGTCTTCTGGACATGGCAATGAGGCATGTATACCCGATCAAGCGGGACAGATTGATCCGCCTATCGGTATCACGCCTCCCTAGAAGCGGGGTATTCGTTGGTGCATCGTGCACGCGGTTTCGTGATATTGTTTATCAAGCCTCAAGGACTGATCGGATACACTTGACGGCGGCGTTGGCGATTGCCTCGTTCCCTGGAAATTCGGGATTGAAGGAGGCGACCGTAAGCGCAATAGGTCGGGATCGGTGGATTGCTTGTTGGACGCAAGAGAAGAGGTCGTTCTCTGTTAAGCCGCCAGGCGCTGCATACTCGTTGGCCTGCCCAATTGAAGTGTCGAGGCAATCGAGATCAAGATGTAGTAGGTGTCGTGGCGGGAAGCCGTCAAGCAATGGTTCGAGCCGCCGGGCGAAATCGGGTGGCGATGTAGCCGATCCAAACACCGCCTTGATGCCGTGCCTCTGGACCTTCTCGCGCTGCCCCGACTCGAAGTCGCGAATGCCGCAGTAGATGAGCCTGCCGGTGTCGAACGGTCTGAACCCTGGGATCGATGCCGCAAGACGATGCCAGCACTGCCCAGCGAGCGTTGCGACGCCCATGCCGTCAAAGTAGCCGCTCGTCGTCTCATCGGGCGTGTCGAAGTCGGGATGGCATCGAACCACAATATGCCGGCCTCGGCGTCCCGCAGGCCCGAGAACACGCCGACACTGGTATTGCAATTGCCCGCTAGGACCAAAGGGAAGCGTCCTGCCTCAGTGGCTGCGGAGACGTCGGTCGCGACACGTCGTTTGACTTCGAAGCTGCGACCGATCTCCCCCTCGGCCCCTTCGACCCTCTCGATCTCGATGCACGAAGCATCACGGCCATTCTCTCGGGCGACGCTCTCGACGTTCGGCAGGAGGCGGTGAGGTCCGTTGCCGACGCGCTGGCAATAGGCGCCCGCATGGAATGGCGCGACTATGATTTCCACTGAACGAGGCATGCTGCACAACTACGCCTTGACGAATTTTACGTCGATGCCGCTCGGTCGTCTGTTTCTATACTCGCAGGACCGCAGGACCAGTTGCCTGATCCAAACGGTCATACCAGCAGTTTATCCATCACGATCGGCAGATCGCGGATCCGTTTGCCGGTGGCGTGGTAGACAGCATTCGCCATGGCGGCTGCCCCACCGACGATGCCGATTTCGCCGATGCCCTTGACTCCGAGGGGATTAATCTCGCGATCCTCCTCGGGGATGAGGATCACGTCGACTTGGGAGACGTCGGAGTTGACCGGGAGGAGATACTCTCCGAGTGCATCCTTCACGTAGCGGCCTCGCTTCTCGTCGACTCCGGTCGCTTCGAGAAGCCCGGAGGCCATGCCCCAGATCATGCCACCCATGAATTGGCTGTGGGCCATACGTGTATTGACGATCCGGCCGGCCGCGAAGGCACCGGTGAGCCGCGGTACGCGGATCTCGTGCGTGAGACGGTGGATACGGACCTCCGCGAACTGCGCACCGAATGCGAACATGAGCGGTTTGCCGTCCTTGGTCTCGTCTCCCCGTGCTTGGTTAGCGAATGGAACCTGCCCCTTCTGCAGCTTTGCCAGCACCTCCGGGCTTTTGGTGGGCGGCACGAACTCGCCGATTTCGGCCACCTCGCTGAGGCCGAGCCGCCGGAATGCGTCGGCCCGCTCGTCCGGCTTGGGCAGGGTGCCGCCGAACCGGGCGCGGATCTTATCGGTCGCTAGCTTGACCGCCGACCCGATCGACGCGGTGCCTAAGGAGTTGCTTGAAGCTGGCGCCGGAGGGAGCTTGCTGTCGCCCATGGTCACGCGAATGCGCCCCGGTGCTATGCCCAATTCCCGCGCGGCGATCTGAGCCAGCGCCGTGTAGGTGCCCTGCCCCGAATCCTGTCCCGAGGTTTCGATCCGCGCGTCGCCGTCCGCGTTGAGCGTCACCCGTGCCATCGCCGGCGCCATGTGCGTCGGGTAGGCTGCGGCCGCGCATCCGTATCCGATCAGCCAATCTCCATCGCGCATCGAGCCGGGCTCGGGATGACGCTTGTTCCAGCCGAAGCTCGCGGCACCCTCGTCGAAGCAGCGCATCAGCGAGCGGCTCGTGAAGCGCGCTCCATCCACTGGACTCTCGCGGATATCGTTGACGCGACGCAGCTCGATGGGATCCATCTTCAGGGCGACGGCCAGCTCGTCCATCGCGCTCTCGAGCGCGTACATGTATGGCATTTCGATCGGCGCGCGCATGAAGCCCGACGTCTGGCGGTCCGCCTTCACCATGTTCACGCGGGTCTCGATCGCAGGCTTGCCATACATCACCGTCGTTATGCCGAATCCGGCAAGCGGATAGTCGTCGTGCCGGGACTGCAGCTCCCAGCTCTCGTGCCCGTAGGCGAGCAGGCGCCCCCGATGGTCGGCGGCTAGGCGGACGTGATGCTTGGTCTCCGCACGATAGGTCGCAAGAGTGTAGCCCTGATCACGAGTGACGACGTTGCGGACGGGCCGTCCGAGATCACGGGCGGCGCCGGCGATCAGCGCTGTCCGCTGCGTCATGAACCCTTTTCCGCCGAAGGCGCCGCCGATGTACGGGTTCACGATGTGGACCTTGGAAGGGTCGATGCCCATCATCGCCGCGGTGCCATTGGCAAGCTCCACGACGAATTGGCTGGGCTCGTGGATCGTCAGTTCGTCGCCGGACCAGGATGCTGTAGTCGAATATAGCTCGATCGCGTTCTGATGCTGCGCAGGCGTCGTATATTCGCCCTCCACCTTCACCGGCGCCGCGGCGAACTCGGCGGCGAAGTCACCGGCCTTCTTCTCCTTTTCTGCGAGTGCATCGGGATGGGTGATCAGCACGCCTTTGCTGGTCATGGTAGGCGAAGGAACTTCCTCCGCGTAGCGGCAGACGATGCGCCGCGAGGCGTCGCGGGCGATCTCGTAGCTGTCGGCGACGACCATCGCCACGATCTGGCCATCGTGAAAAATCTCGGTGCCGGTCAACGGCATGTTCGTATCGGAAGCGTAGCCCCCCTTCTGGGTGTAGGGCGTGGGGATCCTCTTGGGTGCGTTCTGGTGCGTGTACACCTTGACGACACCCTCGAGCGCCTCCGCGGGCGCCGTGTCGATCGACACGATGCGCCCACGGGCGATCGCACTCGTGAGGAAATACGCCTGCAGCGGGATCACATCGTTCACGTCGGCTGCATAGGGCAGGCGACCAGTGACCTTCGCGACCGACTCCTTGCGTGGGATCGGAGAGCCCATGTTTGGACCGGGCGCCGGTGCCGCGGTGTTCAGGTCGCCCATCATGCGATCTCCAGTGCCTGCGCTTCCAACAGGGAGCGAACCATCGTCGCGCGACCGAGCGCGACCTTGTAGACGTTATGCGCGCGGGTCTTGGCGGCCTCGAACTCGGCGGCCGCCGCGGCGTTCGCGGAGGCCTCGGTGAGCCGTCTGCCGCGCAGCATCCGCTCCGCAGTGCGCGCGCGCCACGGAATCGTCGCTACACCACCTAGCCCGATGCGGGCATCGCGGACGACGTCGCCGTCCATCTCGAGGGCAACCGCTGCGCTCGCGTTCGCGAACTGGTAGCTCTCCCGATCGCGGATCTTGCGATAGAGCGAGCGCCGGCGAGGTCCGCCGGGAATGACGAATGCCGTGATCAGATCGCCCGGCATCAGGTTGGTCTCGATGTGTGGGGTCGAACCGGGAAGGCGATGGAGATCGGCGAAGGCGACGGAGCGGACGCCCGATCGGCCCAGCACCTCGACGCGGGCGTCAAGCGCGACCAGGGCCGGTGCCCAGTCGCCCGCATAGAGTGCGATGCAATGCTCGCTCGTGCCGAGGACCGCGTGCCCGCGATTGGCCCCGTCCAGCGCGGAGCAGCCCGATCCGGGATTGCGCTTGTTGCATTGTGCGAAGCTGGGATCGCGGAAGTAGGAGCAGCGCGTTCTCTGAAGGACGTTGCCGCCCAGAAACGCCATGTTGCGCAATTGCTGGGAGGCGCCTTGCCAAAGACTCTCCGTCAGGATCGGGTAGTTCCGAACGATCGCAGGATCCTCGTGGAGCCTCGCCATCGTGACCAGCGATCCGATCCGCAGCTCGTTCGGGAGGGACTCGATCCGCCGCAGGCGCTCGTCGTTCAACCTTGTGATGTCGACCAGGGTAGTGGGCTGCATCACGTCGAGCTTCATGAGGTCGATCAGCGTGGTGCCGCCGCCCTTGTATTGGACGGGGGAGGTGACATGAGCGGTCGCCGGGACGGAAGCTAGCCTTACCGCTGCCTGCGCGTCGGTCGGGGCCTCATACGCGAACGGACGCATCAGCTTTTCTCCATCGCTTTACCGGCTTGCTTGATGGCCGCGACGATGTTGGGATAGGCAGCGCACCGGCACAGATTGCCGCTCATGTACTCGCGGATGTCCGCGTCGGTGCCGGTATGGCCTTCGCGGACGCAGGCCACCGCAGACATTATCTGTCCCGACGTGCAATAGCCGCATTGGAAGGCATCGTGATCGATGAAGGCCTGCTGCATGGGGTGTAGCCGGTCGCCCTGCGCCAGCCCTTCGATCGTGGTGATTTGGTGGCCCTGCGCCGCGACGGCCAGGGTCAGGCAGGACAGGTGCCGCTCACCATCGATGTGGACCGTGCATGCACCGCACTGACCCTGGTCGCAGCCCTTCTTCGAGCCGGCCAAGTGCAACCTCTCTCGGAGCGCGTCGAGCAGAGTCATGCGAGTGTCGACATGGACGACGTGCTCGGCGCCGTTCACCATCAGCAGCACGTCGCTCATCTCTGGATTGGAACTGTTCACCGCTGGGTCTCCGGCCTGAAGGGGAGTGCTTCCGAGCGATAGGGAGGCCGCCATCGCGGCTCCGCTCGAGAGAACGGTTCGGCGTCCGACGATAGGCTCTTCCATGGTCGTCAACTCCTGCACCGTGGGCGGAAGATCCGTTTTGAATGCGGACCGGATGCCGAGCCACATCTCCGAAGATCCTCTGAGCAAACTGCTTTCGTTGAGGCACGTAAATTGAGGTAAAAATGACCACGAAGGACATCCGTGCTTTCAAGACCCGTCGATCCTTCGGGCTGCGGGCAGGCCAGCCTAGCCGACCATTTGCTGGCGTGCTGGTGGATGAGCCGCCCGGAGAAGGAACGACGCGGTCTTGCCTCTGTAGTCACAAGACGATTGTGGCCGTCGTCGGTGTTCGGCGCCCGACGCTGCGGCATGCAGTGAACGGCCCCACGGTCGCTCATAGATTGCCCGGCCTTGCTCAGTGACAGTAACCTCGTAGGCCATCGTCCTATGGCGCGGCCCCTGGTGGCGCTCGCCTCGTCGAGCTGCCACCTCTGCACCTTGCGGCCGTGGTCCCGTGTGGCCGAGCAGAGCGACGGCCTGCCCAGCCCACGCGTGGCGGCTGGCGCGGCACCTCGCGTGAGGCCGTGCTGAGGAAGGGATGAGGGACTTCAGGCGAGAGTCCTGACCTTCTGTTCCCGGTCCCAGTAGCGGCGTTTCGCGGCTTCGACGAAGTCGGCGAGTCCCGTCACGCCTTCGTCCGGCTCGACCCCTGCGCGGTCGAGCAGCGGCTTGGCTCCGGCATCGTGGCCGATCGCCTTGAGGTGGCCGAACGCGTCCATGACCCACTGCACGGCCGCGACTTCGCGTATTAGCTTGGCGCACGCGGGATCCGAGAGAATGATCGCGACCGCATCCAAAGTTGCCGAGGGCTGTCCGAACAGCTGCGCATCGGCTTCGAGGGTAGAACCGTCCGAAAGGGACATGGCACCTATCCTGGGAGCCACGACAAGGACGTGGGCGCCAGCCTTACCGAGATCGGCCCGCAGCTCCCTCAGCGCGTCCGCGTCGCTCCCGTCCGCGATCAATATGCCGACTGTCCGGCCTAGGAGCGTCTCCCTTTCCAGTGGTCCGCGCACGGTGCGTAGAGCCGGCGAGACCGGCATGTCGATCACTGGCGCGGCCGTGGCCGAGGCCTCGGGCAGCTCCATCGTCAGTCCAGCGGCGATGCGCGCGGCGAGCTCCTCGTCGACGTTACGCAGGTTGGCCAGCATACGAAGCCGGACGTGCATGAGTGAGACCTTGGAAAGCTCGAATACGAAAGCGCTCGCGATGTGGGCCTGCTCTGCGGGATCCATTGACCGCCAGAAAAGCCGGGCCTGAGTGTAATGGTCAGCAAAGCTGGCCGCCCGGCGCCTTACCTTCTCGCCCTCTTCGGCCGCCGGGTATGTCCGGAACCCGCTCTCCGGAGTCTCGCGGGGACCACCGATCTCGCCAGCCAGATGGAGGCTGTTGGGCTCGTAGTTGGCCCGTCCTTTGGGTACATCCATCTGCATGTGCCCGTCGCGCTGCATGTTGAGGAAGGGGCAGCCTTCCCGACCCTTCGCTCGGTTGACGGGTATCTGGTGCCAGTTGGTCGAGCCGAGCCTTTTGATCTGGGTGTCCTGGTACGAGAACAACCTGCCCTGGAGAAGAGGATCGTTGGTGTGGTCGATCCCTGGCACGAGGTGGCTTGGGCAGAAGGCGGCCTGCTCCGTCTCGGCGAAGAAGTTGTCGGGCCGCCGATCCAAGACGAGGCGGCCGATGGTCCTCACCGCAACTACCTCCTCCGGGATAATTTTGGTGGCATCCAGGACGTCGTAAGGGAGGCTGTCGGCCAGGCTCTCGTCAAACAACTGAACGCCAACCTCCCATTCGGGATGATCCCCGCGACCTATGCGCTCGAAAAGGTCTCGGCGCTGGTAATCCGGGTCTGCACCCGCGATCTTCACCGTCTCGTCCCAGATCGTGGAGACGAGACCAGCCTTGGGCTTGAGATGAAACTTGACGAAGGTGGGGCGGCCTGCGCGGTTGATGAACCGGAACGTGTGGATACCGAAACCCTGCATCGTCGCGAAGCTTCGTGGAAGCGTGCGATCCGACATGATCCACATAGCCATGTGGGTCGTTTCCGGCATCAGCGACATGAAGTCCCAAAAGGTATCATGTGCCGTCGCGGCTTGCGGGTAACCGCGATCTGCTTCCATCTTCGCAGCGTGGATCAGATCCGGGAACTTGATGGCGTCCTGGATGAAGAAGATGGGAATATTGTTGCCGACGAGGTCCCAATTACCCTCCCGGGTATAGAATTTGATTGCGAAGCCTCGGACGTCGCGCGGCGTATCGGCCGACCCGGCGCCACCTGTCACGGTCGAGAAGCGCACGAAGACCTCGGTTCGCCGCCCGACATGCTGGAACAAGTCCGCCCGCGTCACGTCCTCGAGGCTCTCAGTGCATTCGAAATAACCGTGGGCACCGCTGCCCCGGGCATGTACGATTCGCTCAGGGATCCGCTCGTGGTCGAAGTGATTGATCTTTTCGCGAAATACTTCGTCCTCGCGCAACGTGGGTCCCCGCAGGCCCACCTTGAGCTGGTTCTGGTTGTCGCTGACGGGTACGCCGTGATTGGTCGTGAGGACGGGATGATCTTCATCCGTGACCTGATGCGTCTCGCCACCTTTGCTTTCAAGTTTTTCCATCGATCAATGTTCCTTGAGAACGGGATGAACCGCTATCACAGCGCCCAGTCGTCTTCTTACGCATCATCAGTGCTAACAAGCGGATCTGCGAAACTGCCTTGTGCAGATTGGCCGAGCCGGAAGTCTGGGGGCGGAGGCGATAGAGTGTTCTGCTAGCGCTCGGTAGCCCGCTGAGGAGCCTTCTGTAGCGGTTGTTTGTCAAGGATGATTGGCTTAGCCTGCTCAAGCCTCGCCGTTCGAAAACAGGAGGGTGGCGATAGCATTCCAGGCGGCTCGATTAGAGGCATCACTGCCGTAAATTCTATACCTTCCGGCAAATAAAGTATGTCGATCTCCGATCCGAGGTCTTGTTTTAGAACTTGCTGAATCAGTAGCGTGCCGAAGCCCTTCTTATCTGGCGGAGAAACCTCCGGGCCGTTTCTCTCAATCCAGTCCAGGCGCAAAGACTCCGAACTGGGATCGTTGATGACATGCCACTTGATTAAGACCGAGCCTGTGGCAGTCGACAGCGCGCCGTATTTTGTCGCGTTAGTCGCCAACTCGTAGAGGGTGAGTGATAGTGCGGCCGCCAACTGCGCGGGAAGAGTGAGATCCATACCCTTCACATCGACTCTGCGGGCGTCCTCGATGCCGAATGGAGCGAGAGACCGGCTTATGACGTCTCGCAAGTCGGCAGCTTCAGGCCGCTCATGCACTAGCAGATCGGTGGCAGCGACTATTGCTTGGATTCTTGTGTCGAGCGTCCGAGCAGCCTCTTGCAGGGACTTGGAACTACGAACGGTTTGAGCGACCACTGCCTGGAGCATGGCCAGCATATTCTTCACCCGGTGGCTCAACTCGTTTGAGAGCAATGCGCGACGCTCTTCAACCCGTCTCCGGGCGGTCACGTCCTGCGAAATGCCGGCAAGCGACATCGGCGTGCCGTCGGCACGATGATCGGCTTGCCCACGGAGATGGATCCAACGCTCCTCCCCGGCGGAAGTAGACACGCGGAAGTCGACGTCGATGCCTTTCCCGGCCTCCAGCGCTTGGCGCAAGGCTGCCCGACGTCGCTCACGATCGTCCGGATGCACCGACGTCTCAAGTTCCCCAAAGGTGACCGGAGTGAGGTCGCTGCGACCGTATTGCGATCTGCAGGTCTCGCATTCCTGATAGTCATCGGTCTCGAGGTCGAGCCACCAGGAACCCAAGCCGCCGGCCGAGAGGGTTTGGCGCAACCGCTCGGCTCGCAAATTGGATGCCATGAATGCATCGGAAGCGTGCTTTGTAGAATGTCTTTCGCAGCCGGAATCAGCGGCAATCATGTCTGTTCCAAGCGCGACGTCCCATTGGACGGCCAGAAAGAGTACCGACCCACCCTCATGAAGGGGCACAGGCGTAACGAGCAGTCTGTTAAGGAACGCGGTTCCATCTCGCTTGTAGTTCAGGATCTCGATGTCGATCGGCTGCTGTGCTGCCACGGCGGCGCGCAGGCGGGCTATGGCGACCCTGTCGGTCGCTGGCCCTTGCATGAAACGACAATTCCGGCCGATCACCTCTTCGACTGCGAAGCCAGTCAGTTTTTCGAACGCAGCGTTCGCATGAACGATGGGATTGTCGGCAAGTGCGGGGTTGGTGATCACGACTGGAAGGTCCGTCGCGGCGATCGCCGATCTACAGCCGTCGTCGATCCCCTCTGACTCCGAGAGCGCCCGGATCAGCCGTGCTGCCTCCTCGTAGACTCTGGCGGAGCGGATCTCATGCAGGAAGAAGGGACCATCCCTATCGACGCCTCCGGTAAGCTGCGACATGCCCTTCAACTCCGCTGCCGCCCTACCATCGAACTCCCGCGAGGCATTTCGGCCCGGGGGTAAACGGACCTATCCATGGTCTTTATCTCCGTCCCGCCGTGACACCGCTTCGCGGGCCAGACTGGCAGCGAACTCCCTTTGTCGGATGTGCTCGGCAAGCCCGGTCGGGTTCTGAATGCCCTTGCGGCTCCCACGTGGATCGGCCTCGCCGCGGGAAGTGCGTCCATCCGAGACGCGGAGCCTCCAAGGCATCCGGCTTCCCCCCACGTTGACGCCGTCGATCGAGCCGATCGAAGGCCGAGGCGCTCCAAGCACAGAGCCGACCGCCTCGAAATGGTGAGCCGGGACTTCGTCCACGGCTTGAGCCGCTGCCTTCGCGTTTCCGGCCGTTCCATGATGCTTTGTCCTAACTTCGCCGAAGGGGACGGGTCGGCTTCAAGGCGGCTTCTGCGGCCGCCCAGGGCACTCGAGGCACTTCGCAGCGCGGGCGGGGTTGTTCCTTCTTGAACCTTGTGCTCAAAAGCACGCTGAGCGAAGTTAAAAGTCGTAAATCCGGCACGCATCGACACGCAGGCATGTCTCTCCACCATCTCGAGAAAGCCCTCAATTCCGCCATTTTTCAACGTCGCAAAGGAGCGGAAGCTCCTCGATGTGGCCGGTAACGCCCACGCGTGTGCATTGCGATGCAGCATGCTCGTGCTACGATCACGCCATGGAATCCAGCGGTCAGGTGGAACGTGCAGCTTTCTAGCATGGAAGAGGGATCATACCTCTTTGGGCCCTTCCTCTTCATACCTCGCGGCCACCTGCTGGTCAGGGGAAAGGAGAGGATAAGGCTTGGGTCGAGAGCTGCAGATATCCTCCACCTGCTAATCAGCAGGACCGGCGGCTTGGTCACGAAGCAGGAGTTGATCGACCACACGTGGCCCTCGACGACAGTTGACGACGCGAACCTCAAGGTCCACGTCTCCAGCCTCCGACGGGCGCTCGGGGACACGAAGTCGCAGACTACGTATATCGCGACCGTCCCGGGTAGAGGTTACCAGTTCATCGCCCCCGTTCTTATGACCGATGCGAAAGAACCGGGCGCGGTCGGTATCGTCCCGGGTGAAAGTCGCGGCCAACCCGTGGCGAGCCCGGTTTTTGGCCGATCTCGCGAGCTCGGCGAGATCGCGATGGCGGTGGGCTCATGCCGCGTGGTGACACTCGCCGGACCTGTCGGGATGGGCAAGGCGTCGGTCGCCTTCGCCGTAGCCGAAACCGTCCGACCTAACTTCGAGGACGGCACCTTCGTCGTCGACCTCTCATCGTTGGAGGATCTCGGGGCCGTTGCGAACTGCATAGCCGCATCAATCGGACTTCGCGCGACTGCCACCGACATGACGGGACTGCTGTTGGATTTCCTCGAGCATCGTCGCCTCCTGATCATTCTCGATCACTGCGAGAAGGTGCTACCGGCCGTGCGACTGCTGGTATCTCGTTTCCTCTACTCGCCCAGCGCGTCCGTCATGATGGTCGTCAGCCTGGAACCGCTGCGGGTACCCGATGAATCCATTCACCGGATCGGATCGCTATCGTATCCGCCAGCGGGAAGCGAACTGACCCTGACCTCCGAGGAGGCCCTGGCGTTTCCAGCTGTGAGGATGTTGGTGGAGGGCGCAAAGGCGATATCCGATTACGAACTGACTCAAGACGACGTGAGACCTGTCGTGGCGCTTTGCCAGATTATGGACGGCCGGCCTCGATCAATCGCCAGTGCCCTCTCAAATCTCTACGGCCGGGTGTCTGTGTCCGAGATGCTGGACATCGTGACGCGCCGCGTGCTCGACGGTCCCCTACCGAATGAACCGGACGACCCGATGTGGCTCATGTCAGGCAAGACGGACTTTGGTTTCAGTCGCCTCTCGATAGACGAGTCCAGGCTGTTCAAGACATTGTCGGTATTCCACAGCGGGTTCGAAGTAGAGGACGTCGTATCCCTTCTTGACCCGACCGTCTGGGATGCGCATCGGATTTTCATGGTGCTGAGCAACTTGGTCGCCAAGTCGCTCGTCGCTGTTGAATCGACGTCTACCATAACCCGATATCGCCTCCTTGCCGCCGAACGCTTTTTTGGGCGTGCCCAGCTGCGGGGGGACGTGACGGAGCAGAAGGTCGCCCGGGCTCAACATGCCCGCGTGATGCTCCGGATCTTCAATCGTGCGGAGGACGAGTGGGCTTGGATCGAGCCTGAGACCTGGCGCCAGCGCTACGCCCACAGGAATGTGGACCTGGTCGAAGCGATCGACTGGTGTGCAGGCGAGGGAGCAAACCCGGCTCTTCTACTGGAATTGACGGCTGCTGCCATTCGGCTGTGGGACGAGCAGGGGGACCTCCGCTTCCAGCAGGCAACCTTCGAGAGATCGTTGCGGCTTGGCAGTGCTGCAATGGGGCTTGAGGCTGCGAAATTCCGCGTCGCGAACGCTCGCGCGTGGAGTCTGACTCTGTCGGCTCAACTGGGAGAGGCAACCGAGAGGGCTTGGATCGAGGTCGTAGACTTGGCCGTCGCCACCGGGGATGAACTCAGCTGCTTCACGGCCTTAGCCGGGAAGTGCGGCTTTCATCTTCTAAAAGGCGAAATCAGAGAAGCTACGCTCGATTTCGACCGTCTGGAAGAGATTGGTAGGCGCCCAAACAATCATTCTGTGATCATAGAAGTTGAGCGAATAAGATCAACCATAGAATTTACTAAAGGCCGGCTTGCAGAGGCTTATGGCTGCCTACGTTTTGCCGAGACGCACCTGGGAGTAACTTCGCCGGCATCGTGCACCAACCGATATCGTTGGGAGCGATTCATCAACATACAGGCTAACCGCTCATTCATGCAATTTCTGATGGATCCGGAGGGAAGGCGGCCCCCTATTTTGGACCAGATAGAAGAGGGAATGGACTTTCTTCATCCTGTCGACCGAGGCCTTCTGTTTACTGCGGCTGCGATGCCGATTGCCTACCTCCGGCAGGACCATCTTGAGATGACTAGATTGGCCAAAATAGCTTTATGCCATAGGAGAGGGCGGCCCGTCGAGCTTTGGGATCTCCTTGTCGACTTCTATTCGGCAGCGAGCCGCCGTGCAAGTGATCCTACGGGTGGGCTCAACGGGATGATGAAGTGTTTCGAGGAGATGTCATCCAGAGGCTTCTTGAAGCGCTCCGCTCTTCATCTATCGATGATCGCGGAGGCTGCGCTAGGAAGCGGAAAGCGCGACTTGGCTTGCGAGTTCATCGGGCGGGCCTTCGAAGAGCAGACGCTCCGCTGCGAGGAATGGATCTACCCTGAACTTCTGCGAGTAGAAGCAAAAATCAACGCTGCTGGCGGTATCTATGCTGGAGCTATGGACTGCCTCCAGCGCGCGGAGGCCGCGGCATCTAAGATAGGAGCTCTCTTCTTTAGAAGCCGCATCAAGCAAGAGGCTCTTCGACTGAGTAGTGTGTTGTCGGCTGAAAGACTGCCTTTACCTGCGCCTGAAAATACCGTTCGTAAGGCGGGCTTGTACCTGCGCGCCTAGGCTAGCATCAGGATTGACCATCTACTCGGATACCAAGCCTTTGTAGCGAGCAACTCGGCATCAGCCTTCCCCATCATCTCGAGCATGCACTCCGATTCAGCTAAGCAGCTGGCCCGCTAGCCGGCGGATCGAGAGCAGTGCAGCCGCTGCGAGAGCGATCACCGCGCCATGTAGAGACCAGAACAGGGTGTCCGACATGGACCCTAGAAGGCTCGCGAGCTTTGCGACGAAGAGACCCGAGATAAACTGCGACATGATGAAGGCAGAAATCATCGTCGTGGTAAGCGGTTGCGGGGAGGTGCGAGAATAAAGTGCGAGGGCGGCTGGATAGAAGTTAGCTAATCCTAGACCATTCAGAACGTGGAAGGCGATACCCCCGCGAGGCTGATACTTGCCTTGGAAGCATCCTGGTGCATCGACGCAAGCGCAAGAGCGAATGGGGCCGCCGCCGCAAGAGTCGCGCCGAGAGCGACCTTGCTCATTTCGTCCGGCTGTACGTGACGCATCCCCCACCACCGCCAAAACGCTATGCTCAAGGCCGCTGTCACGATCGAGATGAACGCATCCAGTGAGACAAGATAGCTCGCTGGCATCTTCCAGCCGAGGAAGTCCAGGGCGAAGTGCGCGCGGCCCCAGAGCTCGTATCCTATCGGGATCTCTTGGTTCCCCACCCAGACAAGCGCCATCACAGGAACAAGTAGAATCAATGTTGAAGTGCGAATGAAATCCCTACTGCCCTGACTTGTCGTCTGCTCGGGGATCTGACCGCGGCGGTCCTCCTCCTTGAGGCGTGCTGATCGGAGACCCGCGAGGTAGATCGCTAAACCGAGAAGCGTGGCGGCGCCTGCTGCGCCGAAAGCAAAGGGCCAAGAGACCTCCTGGCTGAAGAACGCGCAAACCAGAGGGGAGATCGTCGCCGCTATCTGCAGCATGAGGTTGTAGACCTGGAAGGCGCTTGTCCGGCTGACGTTTCGCTCAGCGCAGAGCTCACCGATCTGTGCAGCCAAGTTGCCCTTGATGAAGCCGAACCCGACGAGGATGCAAGCAAGCGCGGGTAAAAACGTAGCCTCAGGCAGCATGCACAGCTAGCCGATCAACATTGTCAAGCTGCCAAAGATGACTGCCTTGGACCGGCTTCTATGTTGCCTGAGAATCGGTCCGCAAAGAACGGGCGTTAAGTATGTTAGGCTCACGAAGAGACTTGTGACACCGGCGCCCATTCTCACCGGTGATTGTGGACCTAGCAAATAGTATATGATCGTGGAGAGGCTGCCAAAGCCTAAAACATGTTCAATATGTCCCTGTTGAAAAAGGTGATTGGAGGTGTAAAATGTAAGAATTGACAGTAAGCCAAAAAGAGAAAATTGTATACATCCCTCTGCGAGCACAAGATAAGCTAGGCCGGATCTATAGGTGGGGGAAGGTCGGCTGCGCTGGCGGATGTCGATGGATCTCAGGGCTTGAATCGTTAAACCGGGCCGCATTTCGCATGGAGGTCGTCAGCTTTTTCGCACGTGCCGCTTGGGGCGGGAAGAGCCAAGTTGGACCTCCCGCCCTTGTGTGGCTTTCGGCTGCCGGTACCCGGGCGGGGCGGGAAACGACCGTGTCGATGGTTCAAGGCAGCTCGGCGACATCCAGTTCGAAGGCGAGCCCTGCATGAACCATGGGAGGATAGGAATGATGTTGCTTCCGTTGGCGCGCGAGATACACGACGCTTGACGCCTGACAGATTCAATCAAGAGCTATTTCTATTGCGGCCTGCTCAGGCAGTGTTGCTGCCGCGGTCATCCATCATGTCCCTTGAAATGCGGGTCTCGACAGGCTCTGAATGGATAGCCTGCGGTCGTTGACTGGGAGAAGTATTGGCGTGTCCCCCGGTCAAGTCCGCATCTGCTTGTCGCCGGCTCCTGTCGAATTGGTCACTGATCGCCGTTAAAACATACGGCTTCAGAGGGCGCATGTAAAAACCTGTTGCCGACAGACAGAGGGCAGGCCGTGTCATCGCCGGGTATGGCGACCGACCCAAGTCCTTGCATTTGGCAATGACAAAGACTGCTAGAAATTTGCCATCCGTGGCTTATTCTCCTTTCTTGTTTCCTAAACCTAAGCGGCCGGGGCATCGCAAGGGAGAGGTTTACGCGTGAGCGAAGACCACGGCGCCCTACGGTCCAACCAATAACGCACTGACCTCTGGTATTCTCGCACAGGGCCTGGGCGGTGTTCGGCCTTGTCGATCCTCGGGCCGCAGTCGAACTTGGTGTGCTCTGGAGAAGGATCATTCGATGCCGATGGACACGCCGCGGGACGCCGACGCGCTCCCGTCTGATTTGGAAGGGGCCCTCGACGAGGCCCTTCAGGAGACGTTCCCCGCGAGCGGTCCTATTTCACCCTCGCTTCCACCGCGATCCTACGAGTAGTGGATCATCGGCCGACGGTCACCTCCGCCGAACTGTTTTGCCATGAAGCAAACGCCGCGGAAAGTTGGCTATGCCCACGCGGGAGGCAGTGATGCGGCATTCGAACGATGGTCTACCAGGGTCAAGGCCGTCAACGGTGCGACCAAGGCTCTACCATGCGCCGGGCATGCGATCACGGGCTCCCTTGATCGCGCTTAGCGAAACCTGCCTTCCGTGGGACTTGGTCAGGCTGCCGGGTGGTGAAGAGCAGCCACACCGTGATCTGAAGGATTTCACGCCGTTCGCGATCGCTCCGATCCTGAAGTTTTCCGACGGAACGACACTTCGCGAGCCACCTGCCATCATGGAGTTCCTTGCGGATCTATGTCCCGAGCGACACCTCGTGCCGCGTGCCGGCACGATCAAGCGCAACCGGCACTCGGAATGGATGCATTTCATATCGGGCGAGATCTACGGCTGCGAGCGGAGGACCGAGACGGCGGACCTTCGTGAGCCACCGCTCCTGACACGTCTGGCTTGGATCGACCTTCATCTGGCGTCACATTCCTTCCTGATCGGCGAGGAGTTCTCGATCGCCGACATATATCTCTGGGCCTTCTGGAGCGTGGCGAGCACGGCCGTGGCCGACGAGCTGGGGATGCTCAACATCGACCGGTGGGCGTCGCGAGTCGAATCGCGCCCGCGGGTAGCGACGGCCTTGATGGTCGAGGGCTAGGTGGACCTTGGACGAGGCTTGGCGGCGGCGGGTCTTTTTACAACGATTCACCCCCGCCGTTCCGTGCGTCAGATAAGACCATGTCGTGGAGGCGCCTCTTATCCGAGTTGTCACCGCGGCGGATTGTCGGTGCCCAGCGGACTTCAAGCTCCACCGGACGGCTGCGCCGCGGCGGGTGCGGGTCGACTCCTCGACATCGGTCTGGTGCAAGCGTCGGGAGCGCCACATGGAATGGAGCGACATCAAGGTATTCCTCCAGGTCGTGCGTGATCGCACCATGACCGAGGCCACTAACGCGCTGCGCATGGACCACTCGACTATCAGCCGCCGCATCGCGCGTCTTGAGAAGGAGGCTGGTGTGCCGCTTTTCGAGAGGGCGGGACGTCGTCTCGCCGTCACCGAGGAGGGGCAGCGGCTGACCGAGGCCGCAGAGAAGCTCGAGTCGATCATCCTGCGTGAGGTCATGACGCTGGCGGAAGCTCGATCGAACATCGCTGGGCGGGTTCGGATCGGTGCGACGGAGGAGTTCGGAGCCCACTACCTCGCTGCGCGGCTTCCGGAGATTGCCCGAGAGCATCCCGATCTCGACCTCGACCTCGTCGCCATTTCGCGCAATTTCTCGCTCGCATCCCGGGAGGTGGACGTCGTCGTGACTATGGATCGCCCCTCGTCGGGGGATCTCCGCTTCCGGAAGCTCACTTCGTTCGAATTTGGCGTGTACGGCACGGCCGGCTATTTCGCCTCGCGAAGACCGCCCAACTTGCCGGTGGACCTCCTCGACGAGAGCTGGTGCGGATTCATAACGGAGATGCTGCAGACGACGGAGCTCGATGTCTGCGCGGGGCAGGAGCTTCGGGTCGAGCCCCGCTACCGGACCACCACCGTGACCGCTCAGCTCGCGACGGTGCGTAGCGGTGCGGCGCTCGCGTTCCTGCCATGTTTCGTGGGCGACGCGCACGAGGATCTCGAACGGGTCCTCCCCGACGAACTGCGGCCGACGCGCGACTACTGGCTTGCCGTCCATGAGGACCTAGCGGATTCGCCGCGAGTGCGGGCCGTCATGGACGGGATCGCGGATCGGGTCACACGCGACCGGCGCGTCTTCGACGGTGTGCCGGCGGATGGAGCCCGCGGCTCTTCGAGCCTCGCGCCCGAGGCTTTGCCTTCTGTGATCACGCGTCTGGCGACGCCGGTCAACGCGCAAGCCTAGTCCTTTGACATCTGACGCCGGGCCGTCCCGTTGAAGATGCGTAGTCGCTCATGTCGTCGCAGGAGGGTCTGGTGAAGGCGTTCATCATCGGGATCGCCGGTGGGACCGGTAGGAGGATCGCCCGACTGCTCGTCGATCGAGGTTGGGACGTAGACGGCCTCGTCCGCGGGGACGAGCAGCTTCGGTCGCTCGCGGGGGACGGAATCGAGGCGCGCATCGGTGACTTTACCCGCATGTCGGTCGACGAGCTTGCGGTTGCGCTCCGGGGCTGCGAAATCATCGTCTTCTCGGCCGGAGCCGGGGGGAAGGGCGGCGAGGAGGCGACCACCGCCATCGACGGCGAGGGGCCGGGCAGGATTGCTTCCGCTGCAAACCTTGCTGGGGTCGCGCGCTTCTACCTCATCTCGGCCTTTCCGGAAGCATGGCGCGGGCGGCACATGGCGGCGAGCTTCGAGCATTATCTGCTTGAGAAGAAGCGAGCCGAGGCCGATCTGGTTCGGCGCGATCTGGATTGGGTCGTCGTCCGCCCATCGGCGCTCTTCGACGACCCCGGGACGGGTGAAGTCGATCTCGGCCCTGCGAAGATCCACGGGCGGATCACGCGTGACGACGTCGCGGCGACGATCGTGGCCCTGATCGCCGAACCTTCGATCAAGCGGGTCATCCTTGAGGTGACCGCCGGTACTACATCGATCACGTCAGCCGTGGCGGAGCTGGTGAGACGCTGAGCGGAGCAGCCGCTTGCGGTCCCTATTTAGACGGCAAGGCTTGGCAGTCATGCCTTGAAGGAGACCTGCGGCCGGACGGCCTTAATCCTACCCCCTCCATTCTGCTCAATCGAAGGCAACGCCTTTCATCTGGTGGATGCTTATCGAACTATGATTTTTTACGAAATGGTGCCCTTTGGGAGAGTTGTCGATGGTCGCTACGGTCCGCATTAAAGAGACGGGTGGGCCGAGCGTGCTCCTCGTGGAGCAGTTTGGCGAGGCGATGCCCGGGCCGCGAGACGTTCAGATCCGACAGGCGGCGATCGGGGTCAATTACCTCGATGTGCAGCAGCGCACCGGTGCCGTTCCGATCCCGCTGCCGAGTGGACTCGGTCTTGAGGGTGCAGGCACCGTTTCGGCGATCGGCAGCGAGGTCGAGGGGATCAGCGTCGGAGATCGTGTCGCCTATGCGCTGGGTCCCATCGGCGCCTACTCAAGCTCGCGAATCTACCCCGCTGAGCGCCTGATCGCGCTGCCGGACACTATCAGCTTCGAGGACGCTGCGGCGGTCCTTTTCAAGGGTCTGACGGCGCAATACCTCCTCAAGAGCACCTTTCCGGTTACGAGCGGGACCGTCATCCTCCTCTACGGCGCGGCCGGTGCAGTGGGGCAGCTCATCGCATCGTGGGCAGCGCATCTCGGTGCGCAGGTGATCGGCGTCGTCTCCCGCGAGGGGAGCGTCGAACGGGCGCGCGAGGCAGGGTGCAGCGACGTCTTGATCTGGGGGCGGTCAGAAGTGCCGTCGGAGGTTGCCCGGTTGACCGGCGGTAGGATGGTAGACGTCGTCTACGATGGCGTGGGACGGCGGACCTTCCAAGCGTCGCTGGACAGTCTTCGCGTTCGCGGAACGATGGTTTCCTTCGGCGCATCGTCCGGAAAGCCGGAGCCCGTCGACATCGACCTTCTCAACAAGAAGTCCTTGTTCCTGACGCGCCCTGGGCTCGCGGCCCATGTTGACGATGCCCATGAATACAGGGCCCGGTCGCGCGATGTCCTGGACGCCGTCAGCCGGCGGATCATCAAGCCGAACCTTTGGCGCGCCTTTCCGCTGAACGACGTCGTCGACGTCCACGCCATGCTCGACCGTGGCGAAACCGAAGGCGCGATCATCCTTAGGCCCTGAATGTCGAAGGATGCGCGAAGGCGCTGTGAGGTCCGGGGGACGGTGGGCGGATCACACTACCATCAAACCGGCGGACGCGCCGGTTCGGCGATACTCTTCCAGCGGCTTCGGTCGACTTAACGAACATCGGTCTTTGCGAGGGGAGCAGAGATTTAAAGTACTCGTCGGGAACTACATCGTGTGATTTGCTAAATAATTTGCATTGAGTCGAATGGTTGGGAATAATAATCATTCGTTGGGGCTTTGCACCGGTCGCCCATCACCTGGAAAGGCTGTATGAGCGCTTGCAGTATCTGCGAACAAGCTGCATCTTGACAGGATGCGCACCGCTTCTGAGCGGGCGTAAGCTGGAATCTCTCCAGCCTTTCGGCTAGGCGCCGCAAAGGCGTATGCTTTCAGCGGGGGTAATGGGAATGTCGATTGCAGGACGGTCAACCGCCAAGGGAATGGGTGCTACTTGGGCGAAGATCGTCTTGATCCTAATGCCCGCAGCGTTCTTGATGCAGTTCGACAAACACATGATGCCCATCTTTGCACCGCAAATTCGAAAGGACTTCAGTCTTTCCCTTGTAGAGGTTGCGCATGTCTTGGCAGCCGTGACATGGACATATGCGCTCTTCCAGATTCCTGGAGCGTGGATGGCGAGGCGCTTGAGCCCGATCCGCACCATCGGTGTTTGCGTAGTCGGCTGGTCGTTTGCGGTGCTTCTCACGCCGTTCGCCTTAGGTGCCATTGGCCTTCTATTCATGAGAGCTTTGATGGGCGCGTTCCAGGCACCCGACTTCGTCTCAAGCATGATGCTGCTGCAACGTGAGGTGCCCTTGCGGCTCAGATCGCGGGGTAGCGCTTCACTCTTGGCTGCCGCATACCTGGGGGCCATCACCAGCGGCCCGATTGCGGCGGAGGTCGCGCAGCTTTGGGGTTGGCGGGACTGCTTCCGAGCGTTGGGGGCCTTCGGCATGGTTTTCGGGGCGCTGGTTTACGCATACGCCACTTTTGATCAAAAGAGGCGTAGATCAATCTGTGCCGTCGAAATGCGCAGAGATGGGGGGCTATTTAGAACGATTTCAAGAAGAGATGTTAGAAGCTTGGCGATTTCCTACATGCTTTTCCTCGCATTGCAAAGTTTCATTTTTGCTATGTTCCCTTTATATCTTTCAGAAGTCTGGCGTACAGATCTCGTAAGGATTGGTTGGCTCTCCTCGATACCGCTCGCCGCTCTCTACCTGGCGGTCGTATTTGGCGGCGTCATTTCCGACATGGTCCTCAAACGCTCGGGGTCGCTTTTTATCTCTCGGGTGTGGGTTGGAGGAGCGGCGATGGTTTGCAGCGGCCTCTGGTTCGCGATCGGCATGTCGGCGGGTACCTTGATAGCGATGGTCACCCTGATGTGCGTCGGAATGGGGTTCGTCGGCCTCGGTCAGGTGGCCTTATGGTCGACTGTGCAGGATTTCTCGGAAGGCTCGAGTGGCTTCGTCGCCGCGTCGGTTCAGCTGCTTGGTGGCTTGGGCGCCGGATTGGGTCCCGTCGTGATGGCGCACATCGTCTCGTATGCCGGGGATTGGGGCCACGTCCGCTTGTTCCTATCGGCATTGAGTGTGGGTGCCGGAACCTTTCTGGTGCTCGCGCATCGCCACGGCCGCCTCGCCCGGCAGGAGGGGGCTGCCGTTGCGCACGCGAAATGGTCGGGGGACAAGGGGATCGAAACCCGCTAGGCTCGTCCGATATGACGAAGAGAGATGGTCCCCGCCGATCGAAAGGAAGAGTGAGGCCGGCTACATGCGGGAACGCCTGACAGCCGACGTAGCCTTTCGTTTCGGTGCCTTCCAGCTTGTGCCCAGCCGTCACGTCCTTCTGCGGGATGGTAAGCCGGTCAAGCTCGGTGGCCGCGCGTTAGACATCCTGCACCTTCTTGTGCGTCGCGCGGGGGAGGAGGTCACCAAAAGGGAGCTGAATGAATTCGCTTGGCCGAACGTCTTCGTCGACGAGCACAACCTCAAGGTCCACATAAGCAACTTGCGCCGTGTCCTCGAAGACACGTTACCTCAGGCTAGGTACATCGCCACCGTCGTCGGGCGAGGTTACCGTTTCGTCGCCCGCGTCCATCTGGAGAACGCTGATGGCGCAACGTTTGCCGCGCCCGAGGAGGAGGTCGGATGCTCGCTGCCGCTGCTGCCGACGTTGATCGGGCGTCAGCAGGACGTCGAGAACATCGGCCGTTCGCTGGATCAAGTCCCGCTCTTGACCTTGGTGGGAGCAGGCGGCGTTGGTAAGACGAGCCTTGCGATCGCGGTGGCGCACCTCAAACACGGGGCATTCGCCGACGGCGTTCGTTTCGTTGATCTCTCGGCTACCGACGACCCTTCGCTCGTCCCGCACATAATCAGCGCATGCCTCGGTCTTAAGGGCGATCCTACAGACCCTGTCGGTGCTATAGTCGAGCACCTGCAATTTAGGCGATTGCTCATCGTCCTCGACAACTGCGAGCATGTTCTGCCAATGGCGGCTACCATCGTGGCACGCCTCGTGGGGGCGGGGGTTAGAAGCCGCGTTCTAGCCACCAGCCGAGAACCGATCGGAGTTGTCGGCGAGGATGTCCAGCGCGTCGAACCGCTCCGCTTTCCGACCGTGAAGGGGGGCCTCACCGCAGCTGAGGCGTCGACGTTCTCATCCGTTCAGCTTTTCACGGTCTTGGCGAAGGAGGCGGTAGACTTTCGGCTCGATGACGCGAATGCCCTCGCCGTAGTCTCCTTGTGCGAGGCGTTGGACGGCCTGCCGCTCGCTATCGAAATCGCCGCCGCACAGATCTCTAATTTCTCGCCGGCCGACCTGTTGGAGTCGGTGGTCAACCGTTTGGATGAGGGCGGCGATGGGCGGAAGGTCTCGCAAGCGAGGCATCGCACTTTGTCGGCCACAGTCGAATGGAGTTATCGGCTGCTTTCCATCGATGAGGCGACGATCTTTCGGCTGCTCTCTGTGTTCGCCAGTCACTTCGGGATGGCCGACGTCGCTTACATGGCGGGATTGGTCCACCTCGGCTCCTTCCAGATCACGTTTGCGCTTGGTAGCCTGGTATCCAAATCCTTGATCTCAGCCGAAATTCGGGAGGATCAGGTATGCTATAGGCTTTTGGAGAGCACCAAATGCTACGCGGCGGACGCGCTTCTTCGTGAGCCGATCGCGCCTGAGGCTTTTCGGCAGCATGCGCGACTTGTCCTAACGTCATTCGAGCAGTCGACCGTCGAATGGGGTAGGCTGCAGAGCAGCGTCTGGCTGTCGCGATACGAAGGTAGGGTCGGAGATCTTCGCAAAGCGCTGGACTGGTGCTTCGGCGATGATGGTGATCCATCGCTGGGGATTGATATCGCGGTAGCAGCCATCCGGTTTTGGAACGAGCGCTCATCGATCTCCGAGCAGCTTTTCCAAGTTGGTCGCGCGCTCGAGTATAGCGATGGTGCGCCCTCGGAGGGTCTTCGCCAGGCGGTTCTGGCGCAATCGCTTGCCTACAGCATGACGCTGGCCCGCAGGCCGCAACACGAGGCGGATCAGGCTTGGTCTCGCGCTCTGAGACTCTCGAAGCTCAGCGAGAACATCGAGCGTTACCTCTCGGCCATGTACGGCAAGGCTCTTTTCCTCATCTATAGCGGGCGCAACGAGGACGCGCTCGCTGTGCTCGATGAATATCTGAATTTGGCCCGGGAACGGGGCGATTGGGCATCGCAGCATGACGGCGAGCGACTCGGTACGCTTGCCGGCATGCATCTAGGCAGGATCTCGGAGGTCCAGCAGACGCTTGAGCGACTGGCTCAGGATCTCCTCAGGGGCGTCCCAACATCAAGTATCGTACGCTATCAGGAGCAGCGATACGTCAGCATCCATACGACTCTCGCGTTTACGCGTTGGCTGACCGGCGAACCCGAACGCGCGCATAAAATGACCGATGAGATGATCCTCAAGCTGGAGGACGTAGGCCAGCTGATGGGGCAATCCAACATCCTTGCGCTTGTCGCCCTTCCGCTCGCGGTCTGGAGCGGTGACGAGGAGCGGCTGGAGCGCCATCTGTCTCTTCTGAGACGTAATCTCGATCGTGAGAACATCAGGCTTTGGGAGCCAGTTTACCGCTTCTACGCCGGAGTAGCACGACATCATGCAGGTGACGCGCAAAGTTTGACGGAGATGACGCTCGCCGTTCAGGAGCTGCTGGACGATGGGATGCTGGTGCGGACGCCGATGTACAAGGGCATTTTGGCTGATTCCCTGCTCGCCGTAGACAGGGCCGCTGACGCGCTGAAGGAGATCGATGCCGCGCTGTTCCTACAGTGGCAGACCGACGAGGCATGGTGTCTGCCTGAGCTTCTTCGGATCAAGAGCCGAGTGCTGCGGTCCTTGGGCGAAGAAGCGAGAGCTTCCGAAGTCATGAACGCGGCCGTGGACAATGCGCGCGCCATCGGCGCGCATGAGTTGGAGGCACGAATACTGCTCGACCGAACCGAGGGGTTGGCAACCGGCAGGGGGCATGAACGCCCTTCCGTCCCTCCCCATTCGGCTCAAGGCGGTCTGGAGGAGAAGCCGCCGCGTCCGGCCCCTATTGAATAGGCCGACTAGCCGCACTGCCCCGCCCGAAGCGCGAGGGGTTAGCGGCGGGGCCTGCGAGGCGATTGCGGCAAGCGACCATTTGGTTACCAAGTCGTAGCTCCAGGCTCTCGACCGCGCCGCCGTGGCCGCGTGAGCAGCCGGGTCACCCGGGGGGCTCCGGCTGCGTTCCAAGCTCTAAATATCAGAACGAGGAAAGATACCATGACAGCTCCGGTGAAGATCGTCGCCGTCCTCACAGCACGTCCGGACGCCGGGGATCGTTTGCGTGCGCTGCTCGACGGCATGCTCGCGCCCAGCAGGTCCGAACCCGGCAATCTTCGGTACGACATCTGGCAGGACCAGACCGCGCTCGAGCGCTTCGTCCTCGATGAGCTCTACGTCGACGCGGAGGCGGTCGCGGCCCATCGGGCGCCTCACTTCCAGGCATACCTCGCGCAGATCAACGCTCTCGCTGAGCGCGTCGCCTTCGTCCTCGACCCCGTGGAAGTCGCCTGACGCGGCTGCGGGGCGGGCGCGGCTGATCGGTGACGGCGGCTCTCATAGGCGAGATCGAGGATGCCTCGGGACGAGTCGCCGGCCGGGCTTGCAAGCATCGTTCAGCGACCCCACTGGATCATCGCTGGCTGACCTTCAGCCAGCTTCTGATCCATATACTATAAAGAAACCTTTTCC